>CAZFZL010000178.1:0-1553 GCA_964523005.1 uncultured Oscillospiraceae bacterium | reverse complement strand
TGCACTGTATGCAGTTTTCAGGAATCCATGTAGGAATGTCAACAGCGACACCGCGCTTCTCATAAGCGGCAGCGCCCTGCGGATACGTTCCGTCCACGAGATCGAGGAAAGCTGATACGGGGAGCGAGTCTCCGTTCATCTTACCTACCGGAACGACAATCTCGTTGACAAATTTCACGAGTTCGGGACGATCACCAGTGGCCTTTACCGTGTTATCGACGATCTTCACGCTCTTCCACTCTTCCGGTACATTGAATTCTCTTATAGCGTCAACACCGGCGTCGATAGCCTTATAGTTCATTTCGACGACGGCATCGCCCTTCTTCTGGTAGGACTTCTTCGCCATATATTTCATATATTCTACGGCGTCATTGATGGGCATGATATTTGCCAATGCGAAGAATGCCGACTGGAGAATCGTGTTGGTACGTTTACCCATTCCGATCTCACGCGCCTTGTCTATTGCGTTAACGACATAGAATCTCACGCCATTGTCGGCAAGATACTTTTTCGTTTCATCGCTGAGGTGATGTGCAATCTCCTCGTCAGTCCACTGGCAGTTTAGCAGGAACGAGCCGCCCGGTTTGACATCCTGAACGATCTTATAGCCCTTGAGCATATAAGACGGGTTATGGCACGCTACGAAATCGGCTTTTGTAATATAGTAGGAAGACTTTATCGGGCTGTCGCCGAAACGCAGATGCGAGATCGTGACACCGCCGGTCTTCTTTGAGTCATACTGGAAATAAGCTTGAATGAATTTTTCGGTATGGTCACCGATTATCTTGATGGAGTTCTTGTTAGCGCCGACAGTACCGTCGCCGCCGAGTCCCCAGAACTTACAGCTTATCGTTCCTTTGGGAGCCGTATCAGGTGCTGCTGTTTCGGGAAGTGAAAGGTTCGTGACATCGTCGACTATACCGACGCTGAAACCGTTTTTGGGCGTATCGGATTCAAGATTTTTATAGACAGCGAATATGCTGGACGGAGGAGTATCCTTGGAGCCGAGGCCGTAGCGTCCGCCGACGACCTGCGCGCTTACGCCGTGCTTTGCGAGCGATGTAACCACGTCGAGGTAAAGCGGCTCGCCGAGAGCACCGGGTTCCTTGGTTCTGTCAAGGACGGCGATCTTTGTCGCAGTTTTAGGAATAGCTTCTATAAGCTTCTCTGCTACGAACGGGCGATACAAACGTACTTTGACAAGACCGACCTTCTGACCTGTTGCGTTGAGGTAGTCGATGACTTCTTCTGCTACATCACACACCGAACCCATCGCAACTATCACACGATCGGCATCCGGAGCGCCGTAATAGTTAAACAGCTTATAATCAGTACCGAGCTTTGCATTAACCTTATCCATATAGCCTTCAACGATAGAAGGAAATGCATCATAATATTTATTGCATACTTCTCTGTGCTGGAAGAATATATCACCGTTTTCTGCGCTGCCTCTGAGCACAGGATGCTCGGGATTGAGCGCGCGCGAACGAAACGCAGCGACGGCGTCCTTGTCGAGCATTTCATCAAGATCCTTATAATCCCAGACTTCAATC
>CAZFZL010000177.1:0-1622 GCA_964523005.1 uncultured Oscillospiraceae bacterium | reverse complement strand
CGCCTGATGCTGGGATACTGTTGTCCATAAGACCGTTAAGCGTGACGAAAACGGAACTTATTACGAGCAGCAGCGCCGCAGCAAGTACTGTAAACTTGATGTTGTTTTTGCGCTTTTTTTCTTGATTCATGAGTTATTTCCCTTCGGATTTTTCCCCTGATTCACCACTTTGAATTAGATTATACATCATTATTGACGGTTTTTCAACCCCTTTTTCAAAAAAAGATGAATATGATGTTGATTTAATGAATTTTTTGTATTATAATCAAACCAACACGCATACCTTTGTCGCGGGAAAAAGCCCGCGCCGAATCGTTGTACGAAGGGAAACCTTCCTTTTTATTATATAGGAAAAAGACATGAATTCAGAAATAAACATTAACGATAATCTCAGCGCTGACACTCGGAAGCAAACTCCGGAAAAAGAAAAAAAGCTTTTTTCACCCTATTTTTCTGCTTCTGCGGTTATAGCCTGTCTTGCTGCCGCTGTATTTACAATTTCTTATAACAGCGTTGCCTTTGCCGAATGGTACGCACGCACCGCCGGGCAGGCAATTCGCTCATTCATCGGAACGCTGACCGGCTGGATACCGTTTTCGCTTGCGGAATGTATGCTGCTGAGTATTATTCCTATTGCCGTTTTCTATATGATACGCTCTTCGCAAGCAATAAAACATTCATCGTCAAACAGAGTGTTCTGGCGTTGGCTTCTTCCTCTCGTAGCGATAATATTTAATATGCTTTCACTTTATTCGCTCGCGTTCGGAACATCAAATTACCGGGCTTCGCTCGCGGACAATCTTGACCTTGACAGAAAAAACGTTTCCGCCGATGAGCTTTACGAAACATATCAATCCGTAAACGTACAGCTCAACGCGCTGCTCGACGAGATAAATTTTGAGGAGCAGGGCGCGTCGGAAATGCCGTATTCGTTCTATGAGTTGAGCACGATGCTGAACGATGCGTATGATGAATATTGCGGCAGCCACGATTACATAAGTACGTTCTATGCCATGCCGAAAGCCGTGGCGCTTTCCGAACCAATGACATATACTCATATATCAGGGGTTTATTCATTTTTTACCGGCGAAGCTAATGTCAACACCAACTATCCGGATTACGTAATCCCCTATACGATGGCGCACGAAATGGCGCATCAGCGAGGAATAGCGCGCGAGGATGAAGCGAATTTCGTGGCGTTTCTGGTATGTATGGAGTCTGACGACGATTATATCAAATACAGCGCACTGCTTTCCATGCAGGAGTACCTCCTGTCGGCGCTCGGTAAGGCGTCGAAGGAGCAATACAGTACAGCGTATTATTCTCTCGACCTGAGGGTAAGATACGAAATGAGGTCATATTCGAAATTTTTTGATAAATACCGTTCGTCGACTGCAGCGACCGTCACTAACGCCGTCAATAATACTTTCCTTCAAGTGCAGGGGCAGACGGAGGGCACAAAGAGCTATGGAATGGTCGTCGATCTTGCTGTAGCATACTATAAAACACTGAACCAATAGTGGAGACACCAAAAATATATAGCAGTATCAGCCGTTTTCAGATTTTGAAAATTTCCTGCGAAATATTTCGAAAAAGGTGTTGACAAAGCGAAGGTGATGTGA
>CAZFZL010000176.1:0-1656 GCA_964523005.1 uncultured Oscillospiraceae bacterium | reverse complement strand
GAACGTCACGAAGCTCGCGGATTCATACGATATAGAGGGAATGACGGCGGCTGCGCTTGAGCACCGGAACATATGCTGTCAGATACATGAGTGCGTCAGGCAGGACTTTCCCGGCGCATTCGTGCTTGCGGCAGGCGGCTGCGGCCTCTGTGAAACATGCGCTGCAAAAGAAAAAAAGCCCTGTCGTCATCCGGACAAGGCTTTCTCATCGCTTGAAGCGTATTGTATGAACGTTTCGCTGCTCGCAGAAAAATGCTCCATGGAATATATAAACATGATCGACGGCAGCTACGACACCGTAACGTATTTCGGAATCATTCTATATTGAATTCCACCCGCTTGACGCTTTCACTGCGTTCCCAGTCATTCGCCGAAGCAATATAGCTGCCCTTTTCCTTTTTTAATACGACTTTCCCGTCAGACGCCGGATATTCCGTCGTCTGACCGTCTTTTTCCACGCGTATGCTCATCACGCCGTATGTTGATCCGGAAAACCATACAGTAATATCACCGGCGCCAATGATCACGCCGCCGTTGTCATTGACGGTCTCCTCGGCGACCTTTCCCGTTTTCACATAATCGCAGTAAAGCTTCTGAAAATAAGGGTTTCCCGATGTGTCGGGCGCGAAGTTGGAATAGACGAACGTCGCATAACAGCTCACATAATCGCTTATAAGCTTCATCTGTTCGACAAAACGGCTGACCTTGCATGGTATAGAGCCAAGCTGTTCTTTCGGAACATCGGCTTTGAAGTTTTCACAGTTTGACCAGAGTCTCAGCCCGTCGACAGTATCCACAGCACGTTTCATGACCGCAAAGAACTTCGGCGAATCATCCCAATGCACTATTTCCGTTCCGAGGCAATCCTGCGGACAGAATACATCACCCGGGCGGAAATGCGTCAGCGCGAACGACTTCTTCAGCGGTTCTTCGAGCGCCTCCGGCTCTCCGAAAAACCACGCGTTGTACGGTGACAGGAGCATCGGCATTCCGGGTGATACGGTATTGAGCCTGTCAAGATAGCCGTTGCAAAAATCGGCGCACTCGTCAGGCGAACGCATATAGTATTTGCTGCACAGCTCCGTCGGTAAATACCAGCCGTACAGCGCGTCGGGATACTTCGATTTATATTTCGTATATATCTCGTTTGCAACAAACTCCCCGTTTTCGGCTGCTGCTTTTCTGATTTCTGGAGATTCCAGTGTTTTATCAAAAGATACACCCGTATGGTTCAATCCGGCGAATACCTTAAATCCGCGCCGCTGCGACTGCTCAAGAATGTTTTCGAGAAGACCCGGAAACACATTTGTGTCATCCTTATCCTGATAATCGGTATCGTAAAAGCAAACATCCATATGTCCTTCGTGAATCCTTGCCGAGGTTATAGTGATTATTCCTTTTATACCCGCCTGCTCAAGATAGTCAAAATGCCGCTCCCATTGCTCGGGAGTATATCGCGCCAGCATCCAGCTGTTTACAAAAGCGTATGTCAGCTTTGGATTGTCCATATGAAATATACCCACTCTTTCGATCTTATTTTTGTTGATTTTAGCACACTTTTTAACGTTCGTCAAGAGTTGACAAAATTATTTATGTGTGTTATATTATACATCAGAAAAACAGGAAAGCGAAAACTATGACACGCAAAATAATTGA
>CAZFZL010000175.1:0-1726 GCA_964523005.1 uncultured Oscillospiraceae bacterium | reverse complement strand
GCTTACGCCGAAGGGGTCTATTATACCGAGATCGGCGATTCCAAGGTGATGCTCGAAATGGATGAAGTGTCGATACTGAGCGAGTTTTTGTGCGGCAATACACCACTTTTTCCGGGTGACGATGTGTTGAAGCTCAAAACACAGACGGATGGGCTCTATAAGACGTATACATTTACCTGCAAGGGTAATGCTGCCGTGCTTTCAAAGCTCGTCGGCAGCGATGTGTATGTGCTCGTCGGTGCACTGTCGGTCGACGACACATTGACCGAATACAGCGAAGTGACCTGCATGTACGTTCTGACTGACAACGGCGATGAATCAGTGCTCGTCTCAAGGTCTCTTTCCTTCACAATCCATGCGTACAGTGAGCTTCCGTATATAGCCGGACAGAACATTAACAAGAAGGACTATCTCACCAACATACATATTGACTGCTCACAGACATATACTCAGTTCGGATCCTGCGATGTAGTACTGCCCGATGCGTCGGAATATAAGCCGTATGGAAATGAGAATTCTGAAAGCGGATCTGTGTAAGAGATGGCAATAAACATATATACAGTTCGGCACAGATGAAAAAGTTTTACTTGACGAAGCGGCACGAATAGTATAGAATAAATGCAGCCGTTTTTGGCTGCATTTTTATTTTATAAACGCAGGCGGTGACAGAATGAAAATAAAAAGAAAAGAACGAAGCCGCTTTCTTATACCTGACGGTTTGCTTGAAAGCATATATGATGTGACTCCGGAATTGCTTGCACAGCTTGATATCAAAGGACTTGTGTGTGATATTGACAACACACTCGTACCGTATAATGTCGCTACACCGTGTGAGAAGCTCAAAGCGCATCTGCGTTCGTTCGAGCAGCATGGCATCGAGGTCGCGTTCGTATCAAACAATAAACGCCAAAGAGTGAAAAAGTTTAATCGCCGTCTCAGATTCTTCGCCGTATGGGATTCAGGTAAGCCCTTCGGAGGAGGTATAGGACGTTGTATACGCCATATGGGGCATGATAAGGAAAATATTCTGCTTGTGGGCGATCAAATATATACCGATTGCCTCGGAGCACATATTTCAGGCGTTCGCTGCTTTATCGTTCCTCCGATTGAACCGAAAGAGAACTTTTTCTTCAAATTAAAACGGTTTCTCGAAAAACCGATACTGTATCTTTACAGAAGGGCGAACGACACTCAGGAAACGGAATGAAAGAATGACAAACGGAACATATATGTCTCTTACTAAGGAAGAAATTAAACATCTTGCCGATGACATTGGTATCGTTGCCCGTAAAGACTGCTTTCTGATCAACGCCGAAACCAGCGAGCTTTCGTATTCGATCAACGCAGCCGGGTTTTGCAAGAATTGCCATTACGGAAAGTGCAGCTGTGTAAACACTCATCTGTACGGCTTCAGAGAGTCACTTCGGTGGAACGGTAAATATATATATTACTGTCCGCTGGGGCTGGTATTCATAGCGTCTCCGGTGTCAAATTCAGATGGACTTGTTGCCGGTCCTTTCGTTATGGGCGATGTAAGCGATACTCTCAGCAGCCTTCCAGAAAAAGGGCATGAGAAGGAGATAGAATCCGTACATATAGTTACTACGCAGCATATCAACGCGCTCAGTAATATAATTGCGCATTGTACAAAAGCCCTTGGAAACGTCGAGAACAACAGCTTTTTTGACCAGAGCCGAAAGCACTTCATAATTCGGCTGGTTGACCC
>CAZFZL010000174.1:0-1729 GCA_964523005.1 uncultured Oscillospiraceae bacterium | reverse complement strand
GCTTCACGGTGGTTCGCGATTACGTCGGTCACGGCGTCGGGCGCGAGCTTCATGAAGACCCGCAGGTGCCGAATTACACATCCCAGTTCAGAGGTTGGCGAATTCGTAACGGAATGACGTTAGCCATCGAGCCGATGGTAAACGTCGGAACGTGGCGCGTTGAAACGCTCAAAAACAACTGGACTGTCGTAACGCTTGACGGAAAGCTGTCAGCTCATTATGAACACACGGTCGCGGTGACCCCGGACGGTACTATCATTCTTACCGAACCGGACGACGGCTGCGTGTGAGACCGTGAAGTGAAAGAGGTTAACTGATGAAGTCAGGTGATCTGGTAATTTCGCTGGCAGGCAGAGATAAGGGCAGGATACTCGTCGTGACGCAGGTCGTAGACGATGCCTTTGTGAATGTCGCTGACGGAAAAGTACGCAGAGCTGAGAAGCCTAAGCTAAAAAAAACGAAGCATATCAGACCGGTTACGGATTGCGACAAACGTATTCTGGAGCTGCCGGTCGAAAAGCTTACGAACCGATGCATACGAGAAAAAATCAGCGCGTATACGGAGAGTAAAGACAAAACCGCTGATGTGATCCAGGCAAAAGAAAAGGAGTGATATGCTTGCCGAAAGACGATGTGATCGAATTTGAAGGCGTGGTAACGGAGGTCCTTCCGAATACAGTCTTCAAAGTCAAGCTCTCAAACGGACATATGATAACAGCTCATATCTCCGGAAAGATGAGATTGAACTATATACGCATATTGCCGGGAGACAAGGTGACCGTAGAGGTCTCTATCTACGACCTTAACCAGGGAAGAATAACCTTCCGGTCGAAATAACGGCAAAACGAGCGCGATAATTCAGAAAGGAATGGTAATCCAAATGAAAGTAAAACCGTCCGTAAAAAAGATTTGTGAGAAATGCAAGATCATCAAACGCAAGGGCAAGGTCATGGTGATCTGCGAGAATCCGAAGCACAAACAGAAGCAAGGATAAGAAAGAGGTGTAACAATGGCACGTATTTCAGGTGTGGACATACCGAATGAGAAGCGCGTGGAAATAGGACTTACCTATATTTACGGCATCGGCGTGAGCCGCTCAAACGAGATACTCAAGAAAACAGGCGTCAATCCTGACACAAGATGCAAGGACCTGAGCGAAGATGAAATCGCAAAGCTCCGTGAAGTTATCGAGAACGATTATATCGTTGAAGGCGACCTCCGCAGAGATGTTGCACTCAATATAAAAAGAATGGTCGAGATCGATTGCTACAGAGGTCAGAGACACAGAAAAGGTCTTCCGGTAAGAGGTCAGAGAACAAAGACGAACGCAAGGACGCGTAAGGGTCCTGTTAAGACGATCGCCAACAAGAAGAAATAACAGGAGGAGTTAAAAACTCGATGGCAAAAGTACAGAATAAGCGCGTGACTGTCAGAAAACGCCGCGAACGCAAGAATATCGAGAAGGGTTCAGCTCATATACGTTCAAGCTATAACAACACGATAGTGACAATAACGGATACGAACGGAAACGCTTTGTCGTGGGCTTCAGCCGGCGAACTCGGCTACAGAGGCTCTCGTAAATCTACTCCCTTTGCAGCTCAGATGGCAGCCGAAACAGCAGCAAAGGCAGCTATGGAGCATGGACTCAAGACCGTTGAAGTCTTCGTAAGAGGACCGGGACAGGGCAGAGAAGCAGCAATAAGAGCTCTTCAGGTAGCAGGTCTTGACA
>CAZFZL010000173.1:0-1742 GCA_964523005.1 uncultured Oscillospiraceae bacterium | reverse complement strand
ATTGAGTTTGCTTCGATAGTTCTTGAAGCGCTCGGCGCTGCTACTAAGAATATCGTTAACGATGCATATTATGAAGTTACGCTCAACGGTCAGAAAACGCGTGACGAAGAGAGCATAGAAATGCTCGACATAATCTTCGACAATGTCGGCGCTGATATCGCTCATATATACAACTGGGATATGATGGGCTGGATGCTTAACGGGCTTATCTCGAACGAAACTCTTGAATTCACGTCATTCTATCAGAGCTATCAGTCAAAGCTTGAAGCGGCGATAGCAAAGACCATGGAATCATACGAATAACAGAAAAAATAAAAAACCGCTGCGGACAGATGATCCGCAGCGGTTTTTTGCTTTTCATTCGGAAAAAGTATTCTTGGTGAACGCGTGAAGTGTATTGTTTGCTTTTATCCTGTCAAGCAACGCGAATATGATCGATTCAAGCTTTTTGCCCGATGAGTAATCTGCCCTCGCCGTAAAATTGACGCGTCCCTTCTCAAACAGATAATTAGCTACCTCGTCGCTGTTCTGGTATACTGCGATCGAACACCCGCCATTGAGCTTTACGAGTTTCATGCACGGGACATCCGTCATCCCGTCGCCTATGTATATCATGTTCGCGAACGGCACCCGCTTTTCGTCCTCGAGCGTCGATTGGTTGAGCAGGTTGTGCTCGGTTACGTCAAGCACGCCTTTGTTGATGCGATAGACGAACTGCGTTTTGCTCGTATAGTTAACCGCCATCGCCGGCCATATCGGCTCACCGCTCTCACCGTAATAGAATTCAGCCGCGTAGATCTTTTTGAAGTATTTCGCTATCGAAGTACCTTCGATGATCTCCTTGAGACCTGAAGAAATAACATAATGCTCGACGTTGATGCCGTGCTCTCTGCCGTAATTCGTGATCCGGTCGAACCAAGTCTCAACGCCCTTGAGAAGCTCAACTGCTTTTCCCTGTTGGTTGAAGCTTTCGCGCGTTATGCCGAGATGCTTTTTTTGCGATTCATCTGCCATGACGTACATATACGCGAGTATCTGATCCATGTTGTGATCATGCATAATTCTGTTGCAGGTATCCCAAAATTCGGTCGCTGTCATGCCTGTCTTCTCGACAAAGGCATATTCCTGCATTTCCCGCGTGGAAAGAGTTCTGTCAAAATCGTAGATTATAGCCGCTATAGCAGGCGTGTCCATGTTTTTACCGATCCTTTCACAGAAAGAGTGTCAGTCTATATCATCAATAACTTTCTCAGGCGGAGATGAAAGCTGCTCAGGATGCTTCATGATTTCTTTGAAAAGCTTGAGTGCGGACGCAAAATAATGCCCGTCACAAATTCGCTCGTCGGTTACGAACGTGTAATCGACGTATTTTTTCTCTACTGCTTTTCCTTGTCTGTTTAGCTCAATGACAGTACGCTTTGCCCCGTATGAGCAAAAAACCGGTACGTTTCCAAAATCATAAAGATGATGATATATAGGCGGAATACCGAGCGAGCCCATGGAAGTAATGAAAAGCGAGCCGTGAAACGGGCTGAGCTTAGTAAGAAAACGCGGTAAAAGTCCGAAATAGTCCATCAGATTGAGCAACCATACTGTGAATTTTTTGAACAGACCGGGAATCAGGTTAATGATACGCGCAACACTGTCAAATTCGCTTACATCACCGCTTTCACGGTTTTCCTCGACAAGCTTCTGGAATTTTTCAAACACTTCCTCTGCCGTCACATCAGGCTCGAACTCCA
>CAZFZL010000172.1:0-1743 GCA_964523005.1 uncultured Oscillospiraceae bacterium | reverse complement strand
TGTACCGATATAAGCACACAGATAGCTGTTCTAAAAGCAAAGCCGCACGAGCCGGCAAGACTTGAAGCTCAGCGAGAGGTCATCCAAAAGCTGATAGACGGATTGAAAATGCGTAAGGACGCATACGATCTTGCTTATGAGTATCTTGAGAAAGCAAGCACTTATATGCGCTCCACAATTTCACCGCAGCTGACTCAATACGCGACAGAATATTTCTGTGAGGCTTCAGGATACGATTATTCTGCATTAGGCGTAGACACTAATCTCAATCTGACCTTTGATTCCGATGCGCATACGCGCAGCGCCGATTATCTCAGCGACGGTACACGCGACACCGCATACCTGTGCCTGCGTCTCGCGTTGATAAAAATGATTTACAGACAGGGCAAAGTTCCCGCCGTGCTTGATGACGCATTCGGTCACCTTGACCCGAAGCGCCTTGCCTCGATGCTAAGCGTTCTCGGTTCTGCTTACGAAGACGGACAGGTGTTCATTTTCACCTGCCGCAGCGATGAGCAGACACTGCTCGAACAGATCGGCAAGCCGCCTCACATGCTTTCTCTGTCATGAGCGTAAGTAAGAATCTGACGTCTGATTCGCCGATAAGGTTCGTAAAAGGCGTGGGTGAAAAACGGGCAGCGCTTTTTGAAAAGCTCGGTATAAGCACAGCGAGGGACTTGATGTGCTTTTTCCCGCGTGATTACGTTGACAAAACAGTGATTACTCACATTGCCGACGCACTCAATAATGAAAAATGCACATTCAGAGTTAAGCTGATGACGCTGCCCGACGAGCGCACGGCAAGAAGCGGTCTGAGCTATTTCAGCTTTATTGTCGCCGACGACACCGGAAGCATGTCGGTCACTGTGTTCGGACAAAAATGGCTCGCCAAGGAGCTGACGAACGACTGTGAATACAGGATGTACGGCACACTCAAGCTTGAGCATTTTGCAAAGCAGCTCATAAGCCCCGTTATTGAAAAATGGAACGATCAGCTTCTGCAGGTCGTACCGCTATATCCTCTCACGAAGGGCTTCGTACAGAAAAACGTGACGAAAGCCGTAAAAGAGGTGCTTTTTCTCGCTGACAGTGAGCCGGAGATCATCACGCCGGAGCAGCGTGCCGCGCTTCATCTAATGAGCAGGAGTGAAGCAGTACGTGAAATGCACTTTCCTTCGTCGACCGAAAGATTGGGATACGCGAGAAAACGGCTTGCATTTGATGAATTGCTTATATTCCAGCTCGGCGTGATGTCTTTGCGCAAAAAAAATCTTCTTTACGGCGCTCCTGTAATGCCGCTTAAGAATACACATATCTCTTCATTTTTCAAAGCGCTGCCTTTTTCTCTGACCGGCGCCCAGGAGCGTTGTATAAAAGAAATATTCGACGATCTCAATAAACAGACGCCGATGTCGCGCCTCCTTCAGGGCGATGTCGGCAGCGGAAAAACAGTCGTTGCCGCCGCTGCCGCGTATCTTTGCACAGCAAATTCATATCAGTGCGCTGTCATGGCTCCAACATCGATCCTTGCGAAACAGCATTATGATACGTTTAGTAAGCTTCTTGAACCGTTCGGAATAAAATGCGTTCTTCTCATCGGCTCATTGAATACAGCGGAAAAAAACAAAGTAAAAGCACAAATAAGCGATGGCACAGCTCAGGTTATAATAGGCACACACGCTCTATTGTACAAAGATGTTGTTTTTGCTTCGCTCGGACTCGTGGTTACCGACGAACAGCATC
>CAZFZL010000171.1:0-1755 GCA_964523005.1 uncultured Oscillospiraceae bacterium | reverse complement strand
TCTTCGAACATCCCGGCCTTTGTAAGCACGCCGCAGTTGTACAATGAGCACTGGATCATTTGATACTCAACGGTCGCCGAATCGACAGTGCGTCTGACGTATTCCTGAAGCGAGCCGGTTCCGCCTGCGTTCGTATCGGAATGCACCATCTCGACGATTTTAACACCGAGCTCGTCTTCGACGATATCATTCCTTCTGATCGCGGCGTCGTTGACGACGTTGGATTCGTATTCGCCGTTACCGCCGAAAAACGTGTTCATATCGTCGGAGGTACCGTGAGTATATGATGAAAGGATCGTAAAGGTCTCGCCGTTATAATCGAGTGAATCAGGCAGGTTTGAATGATATAATCCGTCATTTGCCGATGTTGTGTCTGAAGCATCGCCGGACGTGGAGGAAACGCCTGAAGCGGAAGCGTTTGAGTTGTTTCCTGCACCCCCATCGCAGGAACAAAGAAGAGTGAGCGTGAGCAGCAGAGCCAGCAGTGCCGTAAGAAGCTTTTTCATCATGGTGACAATTCCTTTCTTGCGAACCGGCAACACGTCCGGTAACCGTTGTTTCTTATTTGAAGTATACGATACTTTTTATCAAAAGTCAACAGTGTTTACGTTTCATTTTATATTTGCGAGCAGATAAACAAATACAATACATATGCCTATGCCTGCCATGAGAAGCGCAAATGAGAAGCTGCGTCTGATACGCATCCCCGTATCCTTGAGCGCCTCCTCCTTGAGCGCGAAGCTTTCGGTAAGCTTCCTGTTCTTTTTCTCGCGGTGTAACAGCGTGTCGCCGGCGGCGATCAGCTTTTCCGCGGCGCGGCCGAGCCTGTACGAAAATTTAGTGCCGATCTCCGGCTCTTGTGAAGCGCGCACAGTTCTGTATATGCTCATGCTCAAAAGATAAACTGTCATATCCACCAGATCGCACACAATCTTCATCAGTACACCTGCCGCGATAAACAGCTTTGACGCGACGAATGATGATATTTTATTCTCCGCGAACAGGGCGCACAGCGCGCCGAACGCGTCTGAAAGGTATTTCAACAGCGGACGGTACACGCGCTCCTCAAGGTCGAACGTATTTACGCAAGCATACCTGCCATCCTTCATGAGAAGCCTTCGCACAACGATAAAATACACCGCCGCGCCGACGCCCAGCGTCACGAGCGCACCGCTGAGTGTCGCCGGAGCGAAGAATTCGGGCATCTGCATCGTAATATATTCCCGCACCGTTCCGACGCCTTCCGACGAGAGCGCGTATGTTGCCACACCCCACGCTGCCGGAGTCACACCGAGCGCGAGCACGATCAGCGCCGGGAAGCATATCGAGAACGCAGACGCCGGCGTAAGGTATTTTTCTTTCTTTTCGTATTTACCCTTTTCTATGAAGATAGCCGCAAACAGCTTTGTCATATACGCGAGCGTCAATCCGCCGCTGATCAGAAAGATCCATTCGGAGGCGGTTATAATGTACGAGCCCGATACGGACGCGAATTCGGAAATGCTCTCGTGCAGGAGCGTTTTGCTTATATAACCGTTAAAAAGCGGTATGCCGCTTATACCGAGCGCGCCGATCCCGAAGCAGACGGCAAGCAGCGGCTTCTTACGGCCGTATCCGCGCAGCTCGTTGAGATCAAGCGTATGAGCGCCTGCGTATATCACGCCGGCACAAATGAACAGAAGAAGCTTCAGTGCGGAGTGGTTGAGCATATGAAGCAGCGCACCGCGCATCGCCGCCGAGCCTTCGTCACCGAGA
>CAZFZL010000170.1:0-1778 GCA_964523005.1 uncultured Oscillospiraceae bacterium | reverse complement strand
GATACTGTTACTGTTTTTGTTCCTGTTGCGCTGCGCTGATAAGCGGAGCTGTCGTTGCCGCCGGCTACGACATTTTTAATTTGATATTTTAGTTCTTTTGAATCTGCTATATGGCAGACATTTCTGAAAAGCTCTACATCATAGACAGTTGCTCTGTCCATAAAAGATACTGCAGGTCCGCTGTCAAGGCAACATACCTTTTCATGCGGCGGTGTGCCGTATATATCGGACGCAGTTGTACATTCGGCAATAACGGCGAGATCGGTCTGAAGCATATACGCGGCGGCTGAAGCACCGCGGCATCCTATTTCTTCGCGTGTTACGAAGGCAAAATACGTAGGATATTCAACGCCTTTTTTGAGCACTTCAATTAATGCGCCGCACCCAAGACGATCATCTATCGCCTTCGACTTGATATAGCCATCTCCGATAATTTCATAATTCGGCGCGAATACAGCCACATCGCCAACATTGACGAGCGATTCGGCCTCTTCTTTGGTGGAGGCTCCTACATCAATATGCATTTTATCTATTGGAAGTATTTGTTTACGTTCTTCAGGCGTCTGCATATGGATTGCTTTGGAAGATATTACAGCGGGAATCCTTTTGTTGCCTATGACAATCCTTTTACCCGACACTACGGAAGGATCGATACCTCCGAGCGTATCAAAACAAACGGTTCCTTCGTCGCCAATGTGGGAAACCATGAAACCAACCTCGTCCATGTGTGCGGATACAACGAGTGATTTGCCCTTTTTAGATCCGTCTTTATAGGCGTACAAATTTCCCATTTTATCAACCCACACTTTGTCTGCGTACGGTTCAATATTTGCTTTTATTATTTCACGGACCTCATCCTCCCAGCCGGAAGGACCAAAGGCGTTACAAAGTTTTTCTATCATTCGCTTAACTCCTTTCCGGCAGTAGTGATAAATGCAGCAAGCAGCTTAGAAGTGTTTTCAACATCAACTATTGAGCAGACCTCATTGTAAGTGTGCATGTTAAAAAGAGGTATGGATATCAATCCGCCCGGTATTCCGGCACGTGTAAGCTGGAATATATGAGCATCTGTTCCGGTATGTGCCGGCTCAGCGACCGTCTGATAAGGTATTCCGGTATCTTCCGCGGCTTTTATTATTAGTGCGGTAATGCGTCTGTCGAGCGTTGCTGAAAAAGATACAACACCGCCTTTCCCGAGAACATTCTGCTTGCGTGTCTCAGCGGCGCCGGGGATATAAGCATTACCGACATCAAGTGCTATAGCATAATCAGGGTCTATTTCGTATGCGCCTGTACGAGCGCCAATATAACCGGTTTCTTCGCCGGAGGCGAAGTTTGCGTATATATCAAAAAATACATCTTTGCCTTTGATCATGTCGAGCGCTCCGAGTATGGCGAGCATACAAATCCGGTCATCGAAACTCTTGCCGCAAATTCTATCTCCGGCCAGATGCATAACCGGACTTTTGTAGGAAACAGGCGTACCTATGGGTGCGATCTGACGAAGCTTCTCAACGCTGTAACCGGTGTCAACTGAAAGATCAGAAAGCTTAGGCTTTTCAGAGGAATCACCGGAACGAAGATGAGGAGGTACAGAGGTGATGACGCCGGTGAAGGTCTCTTTGCCGTATACTGTCACTTCCGAACCGCTGAGTATTCCCGTGTCAATACCGCCGCAGCTGGTAAGCTTGAGAAAACCGCCTTCGACTATATCTTTAACAAGAAAGCCAACCTCATCTAAATGTGCATCAAGCATAAGCTTAAGAGCGTTTGGCTTT
>CAZFZL010000169.1:0-1819 GCA_964523005.1 uncultured Oscillospiraceae bacterium | reverse complement strand
TTCAGATAGCTCTCATACCTTGATATACGGTCTTCGTGCTTATCTGAAGAAGGGTCAATCGCGCTGTAATCCATCTCCATTTCCACCGCAAGCCCGTGCTTTTTTACGGTCTGGGCGAATTCGGCGATCATTTCTCTTTTTGCGGAGGAGATAAAGCTGTAATTAGGCTGCATGTACGCACAATCAACCCCGTATTTGTTTATGCTCTCGAAGCCGGCAGCGAGATAGAAGGGTATCCAGATGAAATTCGTGTTTTTTTCATGAGCGAGAGCAGCGGCGTTTTTGACTATTTCCTGCTCGTCAGTCGAGCCGAAGGTCGTCATTGATTCGTGCGTCCAATAGAATCCGCTGAATTTCAGGTTGTCATAGCCGCCGTTATTGAACTTGTCAAGCACATAGTCCATGAACCAATTGCACACAGCTGTCCTCTCTTCAAGAGTACCGCAGCCCTCGGATTCGCCGTCGCCGTCGATATCACCGAAGTCGCCGTTACGCTTTGCGGGATACGGGATCGCAACACACACGCTGAGCGTGTAATCGTCAAGGCCGAGCGCGTCCTTGACTGTTTTTACGGTGTTATTGAGCGCGCGCATATTGCTCGTCTCGGAAAAGATATTTTCGGCGAAATACGTCCAGTCGCTCATTATCGTAGGACGATCGATCGCACAAAGTGAACCGCCTGACGGGCAAAGTCCCTGAAGTGAGAGGAACAGCACCGAATCGAACATCGTGTCGACTATTGTCCCATCCTTCTTTACATACGCAACGTACGGAAGGAACATCTCTTCCGTTGTGTTGACATATGAATCGCCATAATCAACGTATTCGCCGTTGTCGTTGATGCCCTTCGAACTGCCGGCGTGGATGAGAAGCAGGTCCTTAAGCCCCTCTATGCCGGAATCGTATTCGTTTGCCCACTCTGTGTCGGGATCCTTGACGAACGCGGCTTCAGTGCTGTCAATCTCTCCGCCGTAGACTTCAAGCTCGTCACAGCGGATATTGACGAGTACATCAAATTCAAATTTGATATATTTCGCGCGGCAGCGCAAGCCGTCGACCACTTTATAGTCAACGTTTCTGACGGTCGTGTTTTGGTTTTCGAGGCTTCCGTCAACAGTATAGGCAAGCATATAATCAGTACCGTTTTCGGAAACGTAGAGATTGACATACTGCGGTATGTACACACCTGCTGCAAAGTCGCACAGGAACGACGCGCAAAAGCCCGTTATCGCGCTCAGCTCGTCAAGCTCGTATACGATCTCTCTCGTCGCGCATCTGTAAAACGCGTGGAATGCCGTGTCAGCATACGAGGTCGATGTCGCGAACTTCCCGTCGGTGAGAAGCGTCGTTCCTTCTGTCTCGTTGCCAAGCGTCATATAACCGTATTCGGACGGCTCTCCGGTAGTCACGCTGTAAGCTTCCTTGCCCAGGATTAGATTTTTGCTGCTGTCTGCCATGACGATACCTCCGGCAAAATTGAGAATGATTATAACAATAAACAGGATGGGTAAGAACTTTTTCATGGTTTGATCCTTTTTGTACGTTGTGGATGCATATGAACTCATTCTGCGGCTATTTTCATATAGCGGTCGATCACGTCGCTGATCTTATACTCCTTCGGTCCGTTATAGAAGCATTTCACGGTGTCGTTGAAGCGGCTGTACCATTTTTCATCAAGCCTACTCATACCGAAGCACGCTCCGGCTATTGAGCCGACGGTCGCAGCGGTGCAGTCGTTATCGTGTGCCATAGCGACGGCGTTTGAGAAGCACTTTCCTATATCTTTTCCGCCGAGCTCAAGCGCGAAGACGCACAGGCA
>CAZFZL010000168.1:0-1933 GCA_964523005.1 uncultured Oscillospiraceae bacterium | reverse complement strand
TATCCGACCGAGTTTTAATGTTCAGACAGCAGTGGAATCGAAGAATCATATCATAGTGCATTATGACGTTACAGACGAATGTACCGACTGGAATCTACTTCAGGAAGGGATTAAGGGAGCTAAAACAGCACTGGGAGTAGAAAACATTGAAGGTATCGCAGATCGCGGATACAGCAACGGTGATGAAATCTTCCAATGCCTGCTAAATGGAGATACGCCAACGACGTATCCCAATAAAGGCGAAGAGTGCAGAATTTTCCGTTTCCGCAAGACAGACGATGAAATTACAGAGGAAATATAGTGGCTCGGTTGTCAATACAAAATTTTCAGAAATTATCGTGAACCAGATATTTACATATTTTTAGATTTTGAGCCTGAGGCAACTCATCGAATACGCACAGTCCGGCCACCGCCCGTGGCGGCGACCTCGCCCTTGACGGGACGGCGTGAAAATGCTACAATGCCGAAACCGACGGGAGCGCATAGCTTCGCATATTTTTGAGTTCCTTCACCGTCGGCATGCTCCGCCGGCATTTTCACGCCGGTCTGTCAAGGGTGGCTGCCGGCGGCGGGGAGAGCATCGAGTACAGCTGCGACGGGTAATATCTATACGCCGGGGTTGCATTTATTGCCGAATGTATGCGTTTGAAGTTGTAATCGTTTATGAAACATCCGATCTCGCGCCGCGCTTCCTTTATGTTCTCGTAATCCTTCAGATATACTTCCTCATACTTAAGAGTACGGAACCATCTCTCAATCGGTATATTGTCAGCCCAGCGTCCTTTGCCGTCCATGCTGATTTTTACACGGTTTGATTCAACAAGCCGTATGTACTCGCCGCTTGTGAACTGGCTGCCCTGGTCGGAGTTAAGTATTTCAGGCTTTGCGGTCTCAAAAGCTTTCGTCACCGCCGCCGTTACGATACGCGCTGACAGTGTGTCATCAATCGCCCAACCTACAACCATCCGACTGTACCAATCAATTACAGCGCATAAATAGATGAAACCATGCCTTAACCGAATATATGTGATGTCTATAGACCACGCCTGGTTGGGGCGCGTCGGAACAAAATTCCTGAGCAGATACGGGTAACAGGGGTGTTGCTTTGAAGCTTTTGAAAGGTTTGGCTTAGGATATATCGCCTCTATACCCATCTCATTCATGTAACGACGTGTTTTCAGGCGTCCTACTTGCATTCCGGCGGCCTTTAGCTGTCTTGACAGCTGCCGAGATCCCCACGCCGGATGATCCGTGTGGAGTATATCTATCAGGTTTTTCGCGGCAAGCTCCTGCTTTGACAGCTCGGTCGGTGTGTAATAAAGGCTTGTCCTGCTGACACAAAGTAGCTCGGCGGCCTTTGATACCGGCAGAACTTTTGCCCCTGCCGTGTTATATTCCAAAAGTATTTTACTGCGACGATTAAGAGCTATTTCCTCTCTAACGTTTTTTTTAAAAAGTCAACCTCTATCGTCAGCTGCCCTACCTTTTTTGCCAGCTGATCAGCCTCCCGCTGTTTTGTGTCAAGCTCATCGCGCAGCTTTCTGTCGCGGTTCCGGTCGAACACAACCACAGCGTTGTCAAGAAATTCCGCCTTCCAGTTTCGCAGTTGATTCGGCGCGATTTCGTATTCCGCCGCGATTTCGTTCAGCTCGCGCTCCCCGCGCAGCAGCTCGAGAATTACCTTCGTTTTGAATTCCGCTGTGTAGCTTCTTTTTTGCATGATCGTTTACCTGCTTTCTTCCTTGCTTTTATTATATCAGATTCACGATCTTTTCAAAATATTTTGTTCAATTTTCTTAGACCATTATAAGGAAAACATAAATACCATGGATTCCAAGGGTGAGGTCATGCTGACGATTATGGCGTCGCTCGCTCAGCAGGAAAGCCAGTCCTTAAGTCAGAACGTGAAGCTGGGCTTGCAATACCGCTACCA
>CAZFZL010000167.1:0-2003 GCA_964523005.1 uncultured Oscillospiraceae bacterium | reverse complement strand
GAGCTTTGCCTTGTCGGTCAGAGCCGCCGCGTAATGCTGCGAGACATACTCCTGCGTTAGCTTCAGCAACGTCCAGAAGTCTATACTTTTTGCCATAGGCTTACACCACCTTGTCAACGATGGCTTTGAATTTCTCGTTGAATTTCCTGTCGCTTGCCGCTTCGTACAGATGCCCGTCGAGCATCTGCTGTTTGACCGCGCGGCTGTACGGAATCGTAAAGCGTACATCGGACAGATGCGCTTTCGCATCGTCAATCGGCATATACAGGTCTTCGTCGGGGACATTGAGTCCCTGAATATGCTCGTTGAGACGAAATCTTGGTTCCGCGTACAGCGGGAGCTGCGAGGTATAATAGCTGATGCACTTGAGGTCGGGCGACGCGAGACGAATTACCTCGTCTGCTTCCTTTACGGCGACACGGGCGAGCGGATTCGCGAGCCTGCTCGTGCAGTCGATGACGATATAGTCGGCGAGCGTTCCGAGAACTGAATACAGTGAGCGCACCTTTCCTTCGTCGAACTGCGGATAGGTGAACTTATTCTCTCCGTCCTTAAAACCGAGAAATCCGAAATTCATCTTGTTCTTTACAGTGACGATTTGCTTGATGACATCCTCCTGCGTGATTTCGGTTTTCGAGAGCGGAACGCCGACCGAGAAAAGATTTTCCGCTTTGTAATTCGGAAATATAACGGGGAGCGACGGAGTTTCAAAGTCGCTGTACACAACGATGACCGTGCTTTGGTATTCCTCGTAGATACTTCGGGCGAGCTTGGTGGCGAAGGTGGTCTTGCCCGAATTGGGCGAACCCCAGATTCCGATAAACTTAGCCATTAGCATTCGCCTCGCTTTCGGGAATATAGCCTTCTATCTTGCCGTTGATGATGTCATTGGCGTATTTTACGATATCGAAAGGTTCATCTTCGGTGGCTTCACTCTCGTCACCGTCCGGCTCTGCCGGCTGTTCTGCGAGCCGCTTGAAATATTCGTCTTGTGCGTCAATGAATTTCTGCGCCGTTTTCGCTTCGCCGCGATATACAAGCGACGCGTGGATTCTCCCTTCGTTTTCATATTCGGTCAGAAGTTTTGCCTGCGCCGGGTTTACGAGAAGCGTCAGCGTGGTCGGCAGCTCGTAGCTTCCGTCCTCGTTCGGTGTCAGCTCGTCCTTGTCGTAGCCGTCCGCTGTTGTTGAGGTGATGACCTTCATATAGGTGAGCGCTGCCGGAATGGTTGCCGTTCCGCTGTCGTTTGTGTAGACGACAAGGCTGACGATATCGCCGTTCTGAAGCTTGGCGGACAGTCCCGCCGCGAAAGTCTGAATCGTGATGCTGATTGCCTGCTTCGTACCATTGAGAGTACGGAAAACATCAGCCGCGCTGTCCGCATCGGGACTGACCTTACCGGGCAGGAGATAATCACCGGCTACAAGGTCGCAGGCGGCGAACATACCGACCGCTGCTTCTTTTTTTGTGATGACATCGGGTGGCAGGTTGTACGAGCCGACTGTCACCAACTCGATGTCCGATTCGGCGATCATATGTCCCTGCGTGATATTTTTGGTCAGACGCACAATCTCGGTTCTGCTGTCCGCAAGCTTGTTGACAAGCGGAGCAACGCCGAAGGTGACCGCCAGTGCCAGCACGATGCACACGATGCCGATTACTGTTCTGTTTTTCATGGGTGTTTTGTTCCTTCCTTTCGTTTTTTGACATAGAAATAGCGCATACCTTTTTCAGATATGCGCTTGGATTGTAATGAGTTGTGTTAGCAGTTAGACAAACGGGAATTTCAATCATACCGGCTTAATCAAACCGTTTACCCAAAAAGCATCGAAAGTATTTACCGCACCACCATGTTCAACGATTTTTCCGTTCACAACTTTGTCGATATCTACGCCTGTCATTTCTACAACTTTATTCGTCGGCGTTATTCCGAGAAATTCGCCTTTATGTGTTCCTCTCATAATAAATTCTGTAATAACGGTTTCACCGATCTCAAATTGACG
>CAZFZL010000166.1:0-2020 GCA_964523005.1 uncultured Oscillospiraceae bacterium | reverse complement strand
TGAGCGTAACCGGTATATATAACGGTTATCAAGGATTGCTTGAAGGCAATTTTAAGCCGCTCGGAGTTCGTGATGTTTCGCTTATCATGAACCGCGGTGGTACCATGCTTTACACTTCGCGATGCGAAGCGTTCAAGACGCATGAGGGACTACAAAAAGCTGCCGATAACTGCCGCAGCATGAATATAGACGGTATTGTTACAATAGGCGGCGATGGTACGTTCAGAGGCGCTGCAGACCTTACGCAGTACGGTATACCATGCATCGGTGTGCCCGGAACGATTGACAACGATGTTACTGCGACCGATTCTACAATCGGTTATGATACGGCGATGAACACGGTCGTTGAACTTGTCGATAAAATACGTGATACCTGCGAAAGTCATGCCCGCTGTAATGTTGTTGAGGTCATGGGCAGGGAAGCCGGAGATATAGCAATACATACTGCTCTCGCGACCGGCGCTACTGCTGTTGCTATTAAGGAATATCACTTCGACGAAGATCTGCTTTTTGAAAAAATGAAGATCGCTAAACTCAACGGAAAACGGAATTTTATTGTTGTTGTTTCGGAGGGCAGAGGAAAATACTTCGCCGGATGGCTCGCTGAACAGATTGAGAACAACACCGGTATCGTGTCAAATTATGCGCGCTTTGCTCATGTACAGCGCGGCGGCTCTCCGACGCTCGCCGACAGGGTGCTCGCCACACGCATGGGTGCTTATGCGGTTGAACTGCTTGTCGAAGGCGTACAGAGCAAGGTGGTCGCGCTTCGGGGTCAGGACATCGTTTCATTCGACATCTTCCTTGCGCGTCAGATGGACGCATATATGAAGGGAAAAATAACGAGCGAACAGCTTGATTCGATTTGTCCGGACAGCGCCGATTTGATTCGTGACAGAGTCAAGGGTATTCAGGCATATAAAAAATCAATGTACGAAATGGTAGACATAATGTCTCTGTGAAATCATACTGTAATAAAAAAACGGCAGAAGCAACGCTTCTGCCGTGATTTTTTGTACCTTAGAATTATCCTTTGCTTATTGCATCTGCAAGAGTATCGGCTATGACCTGTGCGCCCTTGCTGTTCGGATGAGGATCGACGTTAACGGATTCGGCATCGGTCATACTGATGTTGGCGTTTACGAGGTCCTCATCGGATTCCTCAAACGCAGTATACACTTCTGCGACCGTGTAACCTTCTTCGTTGGCGCGTTCTCTGATAACGGTGTTAAGCTTCTCAACGCAAAGATCGGAAAGCCCAGTCATTTCAACGTATGAATCTTCAATTCCAAAGCTGCAGCCCTTGTAGGGACTGTATATTGTCGTGAATATCACCTCTGCAGCGGGGGCGTAAGTGTTTATTGATGCTATGATAGAAGTGATGTCCGTGTTGAGCTGCGCTGCGGCAGCATCCATTTTTGCTTCGAAAGCTTTTCCGCTGTAATAAGTATTGAGTGCGTCTATGATCTTCTTGAGCGTGGCCTTCGTGGTCTCGCTTGTTGTATCGGAGCTGTACGCTGCAAGCTCTCCTATCAACCCGTCAAGCGAAGTAATAACTCCGCCTCCGTTAGCAATGACGATCGCGAGCGTATCGGTAAAAAACGAACCGAGAATATTGTTCGCGCCTATCGTGACGGTTATAAGGTCGGCGTTTGATATGTATGCGCCGCCTTCTATCATTGCTGCGAGCTGAGGTGAGGTCTGACCGGAAATCGCTGCGTTACTAAACGATGACAGCTCTGAGCCTATCTGCTGATAGAACAGATACGGATAGCACTGTGTTTCATGATCGGTAAGCCCGTATCCGTAAGGTATCGAATCTCCGAGTGCGACGTAAAGGAACGTACCGTCATCGCTTTCCTCCGCGGAAGTATCAGATATCTGAGATGTTTCCGACTCGGCTTCGCTTTGCAGAACTGCGTCCCTAAAGCAGCTCTGCAAAGACGAATTTCGATACCCTTTCTATAAAAGTAATGGCACGAAGTGCCATTACTTTTGGTGCACGCTCTAGACAAGAAAT
>CAZFZL010000165.1:0-2042 GCA_964523005.1 uncultured Oscillospiraceae bacterium | reverse complement strand
ATATCACATATTATTTTGTTTGTAAATAGCTTTCCTGATTTTTAGAGATGCCCTTTAGTTTTTTATTTTTTACGTCCGCCTGGTAAGCAATAAAAAAATCTGTTCGGCGGCAAAAACAGCGACGCTCAAACAGAACACTAATGTGCAACTGGCAGCCACACGCTTTCACGTTCAGGCCCTTTAGCTTTGCGTCACCGGTTTTCACCGGCTTTGCCGATATTCTTTATTTCTTTCGTTCAGCATGGTCATTATAGCACCGTGTATTTTGTTTGTCAACACTTTTTTCAAAATATTTATGAACAATTTGTAAACAAAATATGAACAAACTATGAACGAGCTTGTTTTTAACTGTTATTAGCCGCGTTTCGTGCGCAAATATGACCGAATGATAAGGTTTTTTTATTTAACGCTGTGCCAAAAGTGATACATCTTCAGCACAGCGTTAATATTTCGTTCATTATTATTTACGCGAATATGCGTCTATCTGACCACACGGGCGTTGCCTTCCCAAATAGAAAACACCTGTGCTTCATCGGCGGGCTGCGCATAATCTGTCAGGAACGTCGTAGCCATCGCACCGGATGCCCACGCAAACTGTACCTGTTTGTTTATATCCCATCCGCTGAGGATCGCGTAAAGAAGTCCGCCGACGAAGCCGTCGCCGCCGCCGATGCGGTCGAGCACACGGATCTCGCGCGGCTGTACTGTTGCCCACTCGTCCCCGTTATTGAGCACGGCGCCCCAGAGATGCGTATTTGCGTTTATTACCTCACGCAGCGTTGACGCGCAGACGCGAACGCCGGGGTATCTTTGCTTGACCTTTTCTATCATGTCCTTGAAGTTCTCTATATTACCGGAAAGCTTTTTCCCGCCGGACTCAGGTCCCTCGAAACCGAGCGAGAGCTGGAAGTCCTCTTCGTTTCCGACAAGTATATCGGAAAGTGAAGCGATCGTGCCGAATATTTCACGAAGCTCTTCTTCTCTTCCCTTCCAGAATGACGCACGGTAATTCAAGTCGAACGATACGAGCGTGCCGCACTCATGCGCTTTTTTCGCAAGCTCAACGCAGAGCTTTCCCGTGCTTTCTGAAAGCGCTGCGATCAGGCCTGATAGATGTACTGCCCTTACGCCGTCACGGACGAAGAGCGTCTCAAGGTCAAAATCGTCGGCGCAGAGCGTCCTGCCGACCTCACCTGCCCTGTCATTGAGCACGCGCGGCCCTCTGCCGCCATATCCGCTGTCGGCGATATTAATCTGATGGCGATACCCCCACGGGCCGCCCTGCGGAACGTCCCTACCTTCGTATTCCATTCCTCTTTTGCGCAGATCACGCTTTATATATGCCGATACGGGGCTGTCCTTTACGAACGCAGTCAGCACCTTCACCGGCATACCGAGGTACGAGCATACGGAAGCGACATTTGTCTCGGCGCTCGTTGCCTGAAGCATCATCGTATCAGTACAACCGACCGGCTGTCCGTCAGGAGGACAGAGCCGCAGTCCCATGCTCGTTGGAACGACGAGCGCGTATTTACAGTTTTCCTTCAGCTTCATGTTGCAGTCCTTTCAATTCAGACCGAATAAGCGGACGATGCGGTATCTCCTCCGCAGCCTGTCCAGTCGGTATGGAAAAACTCACCGCGCTTCGCATCGATGCGCTCGTAGGTGTGCGCTCCGAAGTAATCGCGCTGTGCCTGGAGCAGATTTGCGCTCAGGCGTTCACTCGTGTATCCGTCGAACCATGTCAGCGCGCTCGTCATCGCCGGAAGCGGAACGCCGCCGGTGAGTGCCGCCGCGCACACTCTTCGCCATGACGGCAGGCAGCTTTTTACCGCTTCACAAAAACACGATGCAAGCAGCAGATTTTCGAGCGCCGGGTCGGCGTCGAACGCTTCCTTGATCTTACCGAGAAAGACACTTCTTATTATACAGCCGCCGCGCCACATGAGCGCGATGCCGCCGTAGTTGAGGTTCCAGCCGTAGGTCTTCGCGGCCGCGCGCATGAGCTGGTAGCCCTGGGCGTAGCTGACGAGCTTCGCGGC
>CAZFZL010000164.1:0-2068 GCA_964523005.1 uncultured Oscillospiraceae bacterium | reverse complement strand
GTGTCTGATAGACAACAGCCCTGTCACCGTATGCAGTGACGGAATATATAAATGGGCAAGCACTGCGGTGCGTGACGAACGCAACGCAGTATGTATTTCTGCACGTGTTGCGAGCATAGCAAGGAGCATGATCGAAAATAACGAAGCTCACCCGGTCAAGCTGTTTGACAACGCGAACGACATGGAGCTGTGGGTGTATAACGATCAAGGCACTGTGCTGATCTACAATTACTGTATAGACGCATGGTATTACTACACGGGACTCTATACCTGTATTGTAGGAAATATCGGATCAGATATGCTCATGGGCAGCAGCGCCGACGGTCTGTACGGCTTTTCCGATACGCAGACGTTTGACTTCGGAACGACTAGAATAGCTTTTTCATATGAATCAGGCTATTACGGGCTTGAAGCCTTTTACGGTGAAAAGGATATATCGGAGTTTTCCGTGTGTTGCCGTCCGGACAGAGAAACCGCGTTCGCCTTGACGCTGAAGGCTGACGGCGACGTGAAGACGACGTGCAGCGCTCAAATCAGCGCATCACCGCCGGCAAGCGGCGATGCGGGGCTTGTAAAAAGAGTAAGAAGAGTAAATCTGCGCCGTCTGACTGCGGCAAAGCTAATGATCAATGACTGTACAGACGGCGCAGTATGCGATATTATATCCTTTTCTGTTAAGGCTTCGTCGTACTCAAGAGAAAAAGAATGAAAGGAACAGAAAAATGGCTGATTATTCCAGCGAAATAGCGTCTTTGAAGCAGAAGCTCGGCGAGCTGTCTGATTACAGCGCCGACCTTGAAAACATATACAGAAAAGCAATAGAATCGAAAAATGCATCATTTAAAACGGCTGCAAACGAAGTGAAGGCACAGGCAGAAAAGCAGAAAGAAGAAGCTTCGACAAAAAAATATACCGATGAATACAACTTCAACCAATACCTTGAAGGCAGAGGGCTTTCAAACAGCGGCGAAGCAGTACAGGCAAAGCTGAACCGTGACATGACAGAGGCTAATACGCTAAACAATGCCGACGCTGCGGCGACTGAGGCGATCGCCGGTCTTATAAGCGAGCGTGACGGTGATATTGCCGATCTTGAGCTTGAAAAGGACAAAAAGAAGCTCGATTATATGAGCAAGCAGAAAAATACGCTCAGTGAAGCAATCACAAAGCTTGAGGACTCGTCCGAAAAAAATGAAGATAATGACAGCCCGGGCGGAGAAGAAACAGTGAAAAACGACTATACACCGCGGCTCTCGGCGCTGAGCCTTGCAAAAACAGTTTATGATATGTATGTTGGAAACGACGGGAAGCTGTCTGCATATGAATCGAGTAAGATCAAGGAATATCTACAGGATCTCGCAAAAGCGAACGGACTTAGTGATTCGTATGTCAGGGACGTAGCATTTGCATTGAAAATGAAGGGCTATGATCCCGATATAATGTCGTCGCTGAGCAGCCAGGAGCAGGCGCGTATCGTCGATGAAGCAAAAGCGCTCGGCGAGAGCGCCTATAAAAAGCTCAAGGAGCAGGTGTATGGAAGAATAAGCCGCGTTGATGCGAGTATAAAGGCGCGGCAGGAGCAGGCGCGTGCAGTGCTGACAAAAATATACACTAACGTGTACAATAATCTTCAGTTCGAAACGCTTGCGAAACAAGCAGGCTATACCAACACACAAATATCTCAGTTTTATGAGTGGCTCGGTGAACGCGACACGGAGAAATTCGGCAAGATCGAATATAAGGCATTGTCATGAAAATACCCGGACGGTTGTTGCCGTCCGGGTATTTTTTTCAGCTTATAAGCGTTATCTTTTCGGTGAGGATATAATCGTAATCCACGCCAAGCTCGCTGTATGTTCCGAAAACACCTGTTATTTCGATCTCGGCACCATCTGCCGGATAATCGTCAGGAAATGTATGTGTGCCCTCCCAGACAAATTCAACCCCCTGCTGACAGCACGCCGTTGCATCGGCAATGATTATGTAGTGATAATAGCTGTCCGTGCTGTCAAAGTAATTTGCCGTATATTGACCTTTTATCCTGAATGTCTTGCCGTAGTACAAATTC
>CAZFZL010000163.1:0-2101 GCA_964523005.1 uncultured Oscillospiraceae bacterium | reverse complement strand
AAAAGCGAGTGTTCTTACAGCATCTTTCAAATGCTATAAGAACACTCGGCATGGTGCGGCTGATGGGACTTGAACCCATACGGTTGCCCACACGCCCCTCAAACGTGCGCGTCTGCCAGTTCCGCCACAGCCGCATATAATGCTTGCACCATCGTATCTGCTACGTCAGACGCAACGCTATTTATTATACACGAATAAACTTTTTTGTCAACCCCTTTTTTTTATTTTCGCGATATTTTTTATGACCGTGCCTTACAGTCCGGCGATCTTGTATATCCATGAAGCGAGCATGAGCATCAGCGGTATCGTCAGCGCTGACAAAACCGTCGAAAATCCGACAAGCTTCGCGGACAGCTTCGAGTCACAGCCGTACATGTCGGCAAAAGAAGCACATGCCGTCGCGCCCGGTACTGCCGTCATCGTTACGCACAGCAGCATCATATCGCTGTCGACCTTGAACAGCAGACACCCAAGGAGCGTCAGAACAGGCAAAAGCAGCAGCTTGAGCACAGCGTAGAAATACACAGGCATCGCCGAAAAGAGCTTTTTATAGCCTTTCTCGCAGGCGAGTGAGCCTATGATCAGCATCGACAGCGGAAATGTCATATCACCCATCATTTCGATAGCTCCGCCGATAAAAGAGGGAAGCTTGATTTTGAGTAAAAACAGCAGTATGCCAATGACGGAGGCAATGGTTCCGGGATTGAGAAACACCTTTTTTATGCTCATCTTCTGATCGGTGCCGCGCGTGAAGAGAAAAACGCCGTATGAAAACAAAAGCAGATTAAATACAAAAACGTAGATCGAGCCGTAAAACAGTCCGACATCTCCGAATATTGCATTGAGAACAGGAAAGCCCATGTATCCGCAGTTGCCGAAGACAGTCGCGGTGCTGTATATCTTTCTTTCGTGCAGCGGCGTCTTTCGGTAAGCAAACAGCGATATAACGATCACAACAGCGTGGATTAGTATAGATGCAGCGATGATAACGAGCGCTTTTTTAAAAAGCTCCGGCGTATATTCTATCTGCATCGATGATATTATCATCATTGGCATGACCACGTTGACGAGTATCACCGACAGCCGTTTCGTCGTGTCACGATTTATCACTCCCGTTATTCGCGCCGCAACGCCTATGAGCATGACCGCTATAAGCGTCAGTACGGAGGTGAAGACCGTTCCTATATCAACTGCCATTTGATGTTCCTTTCTCTTATAAAGCAGCCTCGTGAGAAGCTGCTTCAGTTCCTGCTTTTTTCCGTCCCCGATGACGTCTTTGTCGCGAAGAGGGTGCATCCGCTGCTACGGTAATAGATGATACGTTCACTAAGCTCCTGTTCGGTGCATGAAAACTTCGCGGCAAGACAGGAAATGCAAAGAAAGCTCTTTGCACCCCTGTTGACCATTTTTTTATACAGACCTATTTCATCCGTCGTGAGTTCGCGCGCACATTGAGTGCACTGCGGCATAAAGCTCATTTTACCTTCACGAGCTTTGCTCTGTAAACTGCGCACTGGTGCGCGTCGAGCATCGGGTTGTAATAGTTTGTGAACGTGCCGATCGTCTTGTGATTGATGCAGTCATACAGCTCAAGCCCGTAGCCGCTGTATATCGGAAGTCCGATATCCCAAAAATGAAGCAGCGCGTCGGTGCGGTTGTCGGAGAGGTTGAAATAGCCTATTGCGTATTCGTTGTTCGCCAGCGGCTTGACCCATGTGTGGCGTCCCCATTCGTCGTGTGCAAAATACGGCTGGCGACCCTCTTCGTCCTGGTTGATGGCGATGAGATCCTTGTTTGTGAGGATCTTCAGAGCTCCGTCTGAAATGTTGCGTATGTCGCAGCCGATCATCAGCGGTGAGTTGAACATACACCAGAGAGCGAAATGTGATTCGTATTCCACGTCGGAGCAACCGCCGCGGCCTACGTTGCCGCCGCCGTACATACCGACCACGAGCATATCGAGATCGTTGAAGCAGCCGGGCGCACCGTAGGGACCTTTTTCCATCTGTGACTTGTAAAGATCGCAGATTGATTCCCAGTTGTCAACTATGTCGCCTGTCGAGCGGAACATCTGTGCGCCGCTTGAGCGTATCCAGTCGTA
>CAZFZL010000162.1:0-2311 GCA_964523005.1 uncultured Oscillospiraceae bacterium | reverse complement strand
CCTTACGCTTCGCTCCGATCTCGGCAGCGATACCGTGCTTAAGGACGTATTTGTCGTGCTCATGATAGACCGTGCCGCTATCGCAGAAGGAGCCATAATCATGGGTGCGTCGGGGAAAGCGTTCTCGTGCAGCCGTTACGAGGAGTATATGCTTTCTGATATCGGCGAATGCCGAACAGAGGAATACATATCAAGCGGAACGGTCAGCGCTGAATATAAAGGCGCAGACATTGCACTTTTCCAGTTTTCCAACACTTACAGGCATGACGCCGGTATATTTTGCCGCGTTGCAGGTGAGATAAAGAAGGACGGAAAACCGGATGAAGAAAAAGCAAAAAAGGATATGCTCGAGGAAAACCTGTGCCCAAAGTGTCACACCCGCTATCCTGACCCGCAGCGTAAGGTTTGTCCCAAGTGCATGGACAAGACAAAGCTTATCAAGAGGCTCGGCAAGTTCTTTTTAAAATACAAGGTATACGTTCTGATTATACTTTCGACCTTTGTTCTCAGCGGCGCGCTTACATTGCTCACGCCGTACGTCAGCAACGCCGTGTTCTACGATGAAGTGCTTACCGAAGGCGGAAGTATGTACGGGCAGATATTTACTGTCATTGCGATGATAGTCGGTGTGCGGCTGCTTTCGATGCTCGTGAGCATACTAAACGGAATAATATCCGCGAAGGTCGCGTCACGCGTCGTTTACGACCTGAAAAAGACGATTTTCGGCGCTATGAAGCGCCTTTCGCTCGGCTTTTTCACCAACCGCCAGACGGGCGGACTCATGACACAGGTCAACAATGATGCCAACACCATCTATTGGTTCTTCTGCGACGGCTTTCCGTACCTGATAACGAGCGTCTTACAGCTCGTAGTTGTCATAGTAATGATGATGTTCATCAATCCGACCCTGACGCTTTATACATTCGTCACCGTGCCGCTGTTCTTCTTCTTGTATAAGGTGGTTTTCAAGCTCTTTTCAAAGCTTCATGCACGCGCGTATTCTCGCCGCCGTTCCTTCAACTCGCTCATAAGCGATGTGCTCAGCGGTATGCGGGTCGTCAAGAGCTTCTCACATGAGAATGATGAACGAGGGCGTTTCGACAGAACAAACAAAAATCTCGCGGACGCGTCAACGAACGTAGGCGTGACCGCAAACAGGATATTCCCATATTTCTCATACATCCTCAGCATTGGAATCTATATCGTCTGGGGCGTCGGCGGATGGCAGGTCGTTAAAGGCGACGGTATGACCTACGGCGTTCTGATGCAGTTCATTGCCTATATGACGCTCGTATACAGCCCGCTCGATTTTCTCGCTGACGTGTCAAATTGGTGGGCTGACTGCTTAAACGCGATGCAAAGGCTGTTTGAGATAACAGATACCGTGCCGCAGGTCCGCGAAAGCGAGAATCCGGTCAGCTTGAAGAATGTCAAAGGCGATGTTGAGTTTAAAGACGTCAAATTTGCCTATGACGAGAACAGAACGATTATAGACGGCGTGAGCTTCAACGTCAGCGCCGGTCAGACGCTCGGCATAGTCGGTCATACAGGAGCAGGGAAGAGTACCCTTGCGAATCTTCTTACGCGGCTATATGATCCCAACGAGGGAACGGTGCTCGTAGACGGTGTTGACCTGCGCGACGTTTCGTTCGCCGATCTTCACGCGATGATTGCCATAGTGTCTCAGGAAACATATCTCTTCCGCGGAACGATACTTGATAACATTCGCTATGCGAGACCCGATGCATCGTACGAAGAGGTCATAATGGCAGCTAAGACGGCTGCCGCACATCAGTTTATAATAAAGTATCCGGACGGATACCAGACTCAGGTAGGATGGGGCTATAAGGAGTTGTCCGGCGGCGAACGCCAGCGTATTTCCATCGCGCGCGCCGTTCTGAAGGACCCGAAGATACTTATACTCGATGAAGCGACGGCGGCGATGGATACACAGACTGAGCGTTCGATCCAGGCTTCGCTTGATCGAATAACCGCAGATAAGACGACGATAGTAATTGCTCACAGACTTTCAACACTCAGAGACGCGAATAAACTGATCGTTATTGAAAACGGTAAGGTAGCAGAGAGCGGCACGGCAAAAGAGCTGCTTGCGGCGGGCGGAGTGTATCATAAGCTTTATAAGCTTCAGGCTGATGCGCTCAAAACGATTGGAATAGAGGAGTGATACAATAATGGAAAAGGAACAGACATTCACTGAGCTTGTAGATATAGTGTATTTCAATACCCAAAACACAAAGTTTTATAAAACGCCGGCGGGCTTTGCCGCGCTTGAAGCAAAGATAAAAAAGAA
>CAZFZL010000161.1:0-2319 GCA_964523005.1 uncultured Oscillospiraceae bacterium | reverse complement strand
TGGGCTTCGCTCACTCAGCAGGAGCGCTTGTGCGTTTCCGGCTGGTATTTCACGCCCGAAATTGCCCCTCTTAAGCCTCTGACATACAGTAAAACGCTTGTGTGTGCCATGAACACGCTAATCTCCGGTTTAGACAGATTTTCACCCGGTGTACCGCTTATACTCTCGCCGTACTATACCATGTTCATGAGCAAGAGCATTCCGTCAATGGAAAACGACTGGACAAAGATACTCACCGAGGTCAATTTCCGCGAGTACGATATACTCTGTCCGCAGGACGCGATAGGTGCAGGCTGGGCATCGTTTGATATACTCGATGACACCATGCATATGTATCTGAATGCCATGAAGCGTTCGGGAAGAAAGATGCAATTCTGGCTCAACTGCGAATGCTTCACACAAAACCACGACGGGCTGCCCTTCATGCACAAACGCACTGAGAACAGACGCTTTATTCCTTCTCCCGTCAACCGCTTCGCAAGGCAGATAGAGAACGCCGAGAAGTACACCTCTTCGATCATTACCTTCTCTTTCAACCATTATTACAGTCCGCTGCTCGTCAACCCGGACTATTCGCGTGTGCTCACCGAATATCTTGAAAGCGGCACCGTACCGGTATCGCACATGGAATTCCCGGATATCAAGGTCACAAAGGTACAGGGCAAAACAGTACTTGAGCTGTCGGCTCCGATATGTTCGGATATTGCGCTGCAGGCAATCAGGATCAGCGCGCTGCGCAGCAGCGGAGAGAAATTCATCCTCCGCGAAGACCTGCCCATGAAGCCCGATGCTGCGCTCCCGCTCAAATATGAGCTTGGCTCACTGAGAGTGAACGGACTGCGGCTGACCGCGATCGACGTCGCAGGCAACGAAAGCTCTGTCGTACTGCATTGAAGAAGGAAGAAAAAATGATATTCGTATTTGAAGGTCCCGACGGCAGCGGCAAAACGACCGCCGCAAAGCGCGTCTGCGAAATACTCGAAAAGGAAGGACTCAACGTATTTTTCACGAGCGAACCCACGTCGTCGCCCGACGGAAAAAGGCTCAGAGAGCTTCTAAAAGATCCGAACGCCGCATTGTGCGACCTGTACCGCCTGTTCGTAGCGGACAGAAAGAGCCATCTCGCACTGATGAAGGAAAAATCGAAAGCCGGCTCTACCGTCATATGCGACAGATATAAATACTCGACTTATTGCTATCAGGGCGCACACGGGATGACCTATGAGGAAATGGCAGAGAACAATTCCTTTGAAGCGCCCGACCTGACCATCGTGCTCACCGCAAACTGCGATGTCCTTATGTCAAGGATAGAAAGCCGTCATATGGAGAAGGAAATATACGAAACGAGAGCGCATCTGGAGCGCATCGGCAAGCTTTATCTCTCGCTGCCGTCCGTGTTCCCCAAAGAAAGCTTTTATTATATAGACGCTTCAGCCGCGCCTGAGGAGATAGCACAACAGGCAGCACGGCAGATACTGCATCTTCTAAAGGAAGGAAACGCCCGCTCACAGGGTGCAAAGCAATGAATTTATTCAAAGACCCCATACTCAACACAAAGAAAGCATTCATATTCGATCTCGACGGAACGCTCGTCGATTCGCTCAATTTCTGGCGCTCCTTCGATTGGAACGTAATTACACCGGCAGATGCGTACAAGTTCATCGCTCCGTATTACGTCAACAGCATACCCTTCAAGGGAACGGCTGAGGAAACGCTCAAAAAACTCACTCATAACGGCATCCGCTGTGCGATAGCGACAGCGACTGACACAAAAGTCTGCTTTCCGTGTATAAAACGGCTCGGTATAGATAAATTCGCTGATCCGATCCTCTGCTGTAATGACGTCGGCAAGGACAAAAGCGACCCGACTCTGTATTTGGAATGCTGCAAACGCCTCGGCGTCAGCGCTGACGAAGCAGTAGTCGTCGAAGACAGGCAGCACGCAGCCAAGACAGCTAAGGCGGCAGGCTTTTTCGTAATAGGAATCTCTGACAAACACAATCACGACGACACCGAACTGCCCGATATAGCTGATATTTACGTCGACAGTCTCGCGGATATTTTTGCGTAAAGGAAAAGAACATGGAGAACAAAGAGTATATTGATCTTTGTAAGGCCCTCGGCTGTTTCAAGGCAGCGCTCATAGATACGGCAGCTATACCGTTCGACAAGGACATGCGCATGTACTGCGAAATGAATTCGTGCGGAAGATACGGCGCGAACTACGCCTGCCCTCCGCTGTGCGGAGAGCCGGACAAGTGCATGGCAAAGGCTAAAAGCTACAAAAGAGCGCTTGTATTCCAGAACGTCACGAAGCTC
>CAZFZL010000160.1:0-2436 GCA_964523005.1 uncultured Oscillospiraceae bacterium | reverse complement strand
CGTCCGAACGGACTTGTGATAAGGCGCGTGCATGTGCCGATAGGCAACATCGGAATAATATACGAAGCACGTCCGAATGTGACCGTCGACGCGGCGGCACTGTGCATAAAAAGCGGAAACACCGTCATACTCAGAGGCGGCAGCGATGCGCTGTCTACTAACAAAGCAATCGTTTCTGTGTTGCGCAAGGGACTGATATCCGTCGGGCTCAGCGAAAACAGCATACAGCTCGTCACGGACACCTCTCATGAAAGCGCAAACGCGCTCATGAGGCTCAACGGCTTTGTCGATCTTCTCATACCGAGAGGGAGCGCAAAGCTCATACGCTCCGTCAAGGAAAACGCCTCCGTGCCTTATATCGAAACGGGCGCAGGCAACTGTCATATATACGTTCACAGCGACGCCGATCTTGAGATGGCGGTAAATATAACGATAAACGCAAAAACACAGCGCCCGTCTGTCTGCAACGCGGCGGAAAAGCTCATCGTGCATAAAGACATCGCCGCTGATTTTCTCCCGCTGCTCGCCGGGCGCATGTCAGGAGTTGAGCTGCGCGGTGACGACCGCGCAAGAGCGATCGTGCCGATGAAGGCCGCCGACAAAAGCGACTGGGAAACTGAGTACAATGATCTTACAATGGCGGTACGCATAGTTGATTCGCTCGAAGAAGCTGTAAGCCATATCAACACCTACAACACCCACCACAGCGAGGCGATCATTACGAGGTCGCTCGAAGCGGCGGAGTATTTCAGGCAAAATATCGATGCGGCGGCTGTCTATGTCAACGCCTCAACACGCTTTACCGACGGCGAAGAATTCGGTTTCGGAGCAGAGATAGGCATTTCCACACAGAAGCTGCACGCGCGCGGTCCGATGGGGCTGAAGGAGCTGACAACCGTCAAATACTACATTGACGGTAACGGGCAAATAAGATAACAAAGAGAGGAAAACCAATGAAGCAAAAAAAGATTATCTCCATGCTACTGGCTGTCGTATTTATAGCAGCAGCATTCACAGGATGTATCAATGACACACAAAATTCATCAACGGAGGGGTCAAATCTAATGAGTGAAGCAGAAACTGACACAAGTAAAACGCCGAATGCAAACGCAGAGCTACCGTTCGCAAAATTCGAACGCGAAACGCTCGAAGCCGACAGCATGGAGGCAAAATGTCTTCCGTATCCTACCGGCGATTTTATCCAGTCATGGCTTTGTGAGTCATGGGATAAGTCAATGTGGAAAACACACCTGATGATACTGCAAAAAGCAGGCATTGAATTTGTGATACTGCAGTTCACCACCTCTCGCGAAAACGGAAAATATACGGCTTTCTACTATCCGTCGCAGTACGCACAGGACACTGAGCTTTCAATATCCGACTGCCCAACCTACAACATCGTTCCGAATCTGCTCGCCGCTGCGAAGGAAGTCGGTATGAAGGTAGTGCTCGGACTCGGCGGCTGCTCCGACTGGTGGAGCTACGCCTTTAAGGACCTCGATTGGTGCGAAACGAACGCAAACAACACAAACCTGCTCATCAAGGAGCTGTACGACCTTTATAAGGGCGACTATGCGGATACGCTTACCGGCTGGTACTGGGCTTGGGAAATGTTCGGCTCAAAAGGCAATTACGAAGAAAATCTTTCCAAGATGATCAACATCAACCTCGATTATATGAGCGAGCTTGACGCTTCTATGCCGTGTATGTTCTCCACGTACTTCAGCTCCTACGAAAACGTATCGAATGAGCGCTTTCAGAAATATTGGGAAAACCTGTTTTCACTCACGCACTTCAGAAAAGGCGACATCTGGGCGCCGATGGACGGTCTCGGTTCGCTGTCCAAACTCACCTATACGCGCAAAGAACAGCTTTTACAATGTTATGTAAATGCGCTCAAAAAGAATGAGAACATCTCGCTTTGGTTCAACGTGGAGAATTTTGTGGACGGCGGCGGAAGCGCTGATGTCAACAGATACGCAGACCAGTGCGACATATGCTCGAAATACGCCGAAGGACTGATCACGTTTTCATACACTCATTACTATGCCGTCGCTCAGGCGGGCAACGCCAAATACAGTCTGCTGTACAGAAAATACCTTGAGTATCTTGAGGAAAGATACGGCATAACGATTATAGAGTAATATTATATTCAGGAGCGTTATCCCATGAAAAAAATACAGGAAAACTATACCCTGCTGTGCGATTTCTATGAGCTTACGATGTCGAACGGATATTTTCTCGCCGGTATGCAGGACACGATCGCCTATTTTGACGTGTTTTACCGTACCGTTCCGGACAACGGCGGCTACGCCATATGTGCCGGACTCGACCAGGTGATAGATTATATCCAAAATCTATACTTTGATGAAGACGATATTGAGTTTTTGCGCAGCAAAAAAATCTTTGACGAGAAATTTCTCGCATTTCTACGAG
>CAZFZL010000159.1:0-2445 GCA_964523005.1 uncultured Oscillospiraceae bacterium | reverse complement strand
CCTTGCTTATGTTTACCGATGCAAATATCACAAAATACGTTATCAGGAGCTGAACGGCGACAGGCGTACCGCGAATGACGGTCGTGTATATATTAGCTAAGAAATTCAAAAATTTAAGCCGCCCTGTTTTTGCGTTTGTGAATCGTACTATCGCCGTAAGCGCACCGATAACAATACCTGAAACGCTGGCGACGAGCGTTATCAATAACGTAGTTCCGAGACCGTTTACAAACTTTTTCCATCTGTTTTCGGTTATGAACGTCGACTCAAATTTTTTGACAAAGGTATTCCAGCGCTCAATGATAGCGTTCGTTTCGCCTTCGGCGGCGTCAGCGGCAGAGTTGTCGGCGGCGGCAAAAAAGCACATCGTCAGCGTCGCTGCCGCGAGTACGGCAAGCAGCATCATCAGCACTTTCTTCTTGTTGATGTGTTTCATATGTTTATTCCTTTCGCGTCGTTGCGCAAAGCAGTGGTGTCAAAAAAGCGGAGAGCGGGGAGAAACCCCGGCTCTCCGCAAGAAGAGTTTTTCTAAATCAGTTTTCTCTGACGATAATGACCTGAGTTGCCGTGGTGTAAGGATCGCTGAAATCGACGTTTTCAAGTCTTTCATCGGTGATCGTCATACCGGCGACACCCATGTCGGCTTTACCGGACTGGACTGCCGCGAAGATCGAAGTGAACTCCATGTTATCGATCTTAAGCTCCATGCCGAGTATATCGGCGATTGCCTGTGCGAGGTCGGCATCTATACCTACTATGCTGTCGCCGCTTGTGTATTCATAAGGCGGGAATGCGGCGTTCGTAGCCATGACGAGCGTGCCGTTCGTGCGTTCCGTGCCTTCGGGAGAGGTGTAGGGGCAGGTGCCCTTGGTTTCGTCGCCGATGTAGTTGTTGATTATCTGCTGGAGCGTGCCGTTTGCCTTAAGCGTAGCGAGAGCGGTGTTCACCTTATCTTTAAGCTCGCCGCCTTTTGCGAAGCAGATGGCGTATTCCTCAACTGCGAATTCTTCATCGAGAATTTTGATACCTTTGTTTGCCGCAACATATGCTTTTGCCGGTTCGTTGTCGATTATAACGCAGTCGACCTTACCGGTGATGAGTGCCTGAATAGCTTCGGCGCCGCTGTTATAGCCTTCGACGGTGGAGTAACTGGTGCTCTCGTCTGCGGTGCCATCGTTCGGCTTTTCATAATCGGTCGAATATATGTAACCGGTGGTGCCGAGCTGTGTGCCTATCGTTTTTCCCCAGAGGTCGTCAGCGGAGAACACTGTGTTCGCCGGGACTGACGAGCAGGAGCAAAGAAGAGTAACGATCATTGCCGCGCAGAGAACTGCGGAAAGAATCTTTTTCATTTTTTGTACCATAAACCTTTTCACGAATTTTGATGTGTATATTATACAGCGGAATTTGAATAAATACAAGTATTATTCAAAAAATTCATATACAAAATTTATTCATTTGCCTGTTGTGCTTTGATATATAATGCACATTCGAGGCGGTGTCTTTCAAGTTCGCAGCCGATCTTATAGCAACCGCCGATGTCTCCGGAGGCATTGAAGGATGCCGCAGCGCAGCCGCCGCCGCAGAAATACTTGGCGAAGCAGTCGGGACATTCCTTTTTTGTGTATAAATTCGTGTTGAGGAATTTTGAGCGTATTTCCGACGAGCCTTCGGAGAAGCCGTCGTCGATGTTTCCGAGAAGGAACTGCTTTATTCCGACGAACTGATGGCACGGATAGATCTCGCCCGAAGGTGTTACGGCGATATATTCGCTTCCGGCACCGCAGCCCTTGACGCGCTTGAACACGCACGGACCGCCTTCAAGATCGATGCAGAAATGGAAGAAATCAAGCTCAGGGCGTTCAAGCAACAGCCCGGCGAGTCTGTCATATTCACGGCGTATCGCTGGAAGATCTTCCTCGCGTATCGAAAGCGGATCGCTGTCCGGCAGCGTTACGGGTTCAACGGAAAGCTCACGAAAGCCGAGCGATGCCATGTGCATGACATCGTTGCCGAAGTCGAGATTGTCTCTCGTAAACGTGCCGCGTACATAATAGCTCTTGTCCTCCGGACGGGCTGCGACAAGCTTCTGAAATTCCGGCACGATCGAATCATATGTGCCGCTTCCGTCGGCGTATTTGCGCATGGAGTCGTTGACCTCCTTGCGTCCGTCGAGTGAAAGGACGACGTTGAACATATTATCGTTGAGCCATTTTGATGTGGTGTCGTCGAGCAGCGCACCGTTTGTCGTCATTGTGAAGCGTATGACCTTGCCATGCTTCTTGGCCTGTTCGTTTCCGTATTCGGTGATCTTTTTCACGGCTTCAAAGCCGAGAAGCGGCTCGCCGCCAAAGAAATCGACCTCAAGGTTTTTTCTTGCGCCCGACGAGGCTATAAGAAAATCCATTGCCTTCATTCCGGTCTCGGCGCTCATAAGCGAGCGGC
>CAZFZL010000158.1:0-2470 GCA_964523005.1 uncultured Oscillospiraceae bacterium | reverse complement strand
ATCATGAACAAGGTTGAATTTAACCGTGATGTGTTTGATGAAGTGTTCAAAGATGATCTTGATGACGTGCTTGACTCTGTTTTACAGAAAAAATTTTACGCCTTAATAAATGAGTCGGCAGATAAGGTTACAATCAATGAAAACGAGCTTGCTAATTACAGCATCGTAAGCGCACCGGTAATGAGCTGACAACGTGCATATCAAAGGCGGAAAACAGTAAGGGAAAGGGTAAATACCTTCCGGAAGAGGGAAGGCGTGAAAAAAAGTGGCAGACAAGAACGAAATAACAAAAGTATATGACACGCTCATGCGTGACGCAATCTCGGTTTATTCCAAAGAGGGTCTCCTCGAAAAGCTTCTCAGCGGAAGAAAACTCATTATAAAGCTCGGCGCGGATCCGAGCCGGCCTGACCTGCACCTCGGTCACTCCGTCGTGCTTCGCAAACTCAGAATGCTCCAGCAACTCGGCCATGAGATCGTTTTCGTCATAGGCGATTTTACCGCGATGATCGGCGATCCCTCCGGCAGAAGCAAAACTCGCGTTCCACTCACCTTTGAACAGACGCGCAAAAACGGAGAAACTTACCTCCAGCAGGTCGTGAAAATACTCGATCCCGAAAAGACGAGGATCACCTACAACTCAGAATGGCTCGCGAAAATGAACTTCTCCGACGTGCTCGCTCTCGCGGGAAAGTATACTGTCGCACGTATTCTCGAGCGCGATGACTTCGCAAAACGTATGGCAGCACAGGCGCCGATAGGAATGCACGAGATGTTCTATCCTCTCATGCAGGGATATGATTCGGTCGCACTCCACGCCGATATAGAGGTCGGCGGCAATGATCAGACGTTCAACCTTCTCGTCGGACGCGAACTTCAGCGCGATTACGATCAGCAGCCGCAGGAGGTCATCACCTTCCCGCTGCTTCCCGGACTCGACGGCGTTGAGAAGATGAGCAAATCGCTCGATAACTACATAGGTATCGATGAACCTGCTGATATGATGTACGAAAAGTGCATGAAAGTCCCCGATACTCTCCTTGAAACGTATTTCAAGCTTACCACAGATATGCCCGAAGTGGAATTCATGCCGCTCCTCACCACCGATATAATGGCAGCTCACAGACGTTATGCCGAACAGATAGTCACTCTTTACCATGGTGCCGATGCAGTTGATGCTGCAAAGGCGCGTTACGCAAGCGTCGCAGGCGGCGGCGTACCGCAGGAGCTTGACGAGTATACGTTGCCAGTCGGCGTTCAGCTTGCTGACGCACTCAAGGAAAGCGGACTTGCCCCCTCGAAGGGTGAGGCAAGACGTCTCATACAGGGCGGCGGTGTCAAACTCGACGGCGAAAAAGTCACGGAAGCAGGCGCTTGTATGAATATTCCCGGCAACTATGTCCTGCAAAAAGGAAAAAATAAATTTGCCCGGATAATTATTAAATGAAACCGCAACGCGCATATGAATTGCGTTCATTGTTTACGATTACACGGAGATGACCGGTATGATATATGACAGTGTTTCACAAACAATAGGTAAAACACCGCTCGTCAGAATAAAAAATATAGAAAAAGCACTTTCGCTCGAAGCGGCAGTCGCCGTTAAACTCGAAAGTATGAATCCGTGCGGCAGCGTAAAGGACAGAGCTGCGCTTGCCATGATAGAAGACGCAAAAGCGCGCGGAGTTCTCGAGCCCGGCGGCGTGATAATAGAGCCTACGAGCGGAAACACCGGAATCGGTCTTGCCGCCATCGGCACATCAATGGGTTACCGAGTGATTATCGTAATGCCGGATAGCATGAGTGCTGAACGTGTAAAGATGATCTCCCTCTATGGTGCGCAGATCGTTCTCACACCGGGTATGGGCGGAATGAAGGCAGCCATCGAAAAGGCACAGGAAATATCCGACTCACTCGGCGGCGCGTTCATCGCCGGTCAGTTCTACAACCCTGCTAACCCCAAAGCACATTACGACACGACCGCTCCGGAAATTTACACCGATACCGACGGAAAGCTTGATTGCTTTGTCGCCGGGATAGGCAGCGGAGGTACGATAAGCGGTTGCGGAAGATTTCTAAAGGAGAAAAATAAAGTTATTCAAGTCGTGGGCGTCGAACCGGCTGATTCGCCGTTTTTGTCAAAGAATCTGTCCGGCGCACATAAGATACAGGGCATCGGCGCAGGCTTTAAACCGGATAATTTTGATCCTTCAGTCGTCGACAGTATAATGACCGCTTCAACTGAGGATGCGTATGGTATGTGCCGAATGCTCGCAACACACGAAGGAATATTTGCCGGTATCTCGTCCGGCGCCGCACTGAGCTGCGCGATCAAGCTTGCAAAGGAAAAAACATATAAAAACAAACTCATTGTAGTTTTGCTGCCGGATTCCGGAGATCGGTATCTTTCATCTGACGTGTATAGATAAGGGAGTTGCATTATGTCAACATGTGAATTGAAAAAGCTTAT
>CAZFZL010000157.1:0-2541 GCA_964523005.1 uncultured Oscillospiraceae bacterium | reverse complement strand
GAATGCGATCTTCTCAAGCCGGTCAGCCCAGCTTACGTTTCCGGTCGTACCGAGCATACATTCGCAGGAATACATCAGCTCCGCGACGCTGCACAGCTCGCTGCCATGTATTGGGCTTATCCCGGAAAGACATTCGTCGCCCGTCCAGATACCAACGGCTGTGGAGTTATAGCGGTCAAGTACTCGCACCGCAGTATCGGCAAAGCCGGTGTACTTTTCGCCGAGTATTTCATATGAGAGCGCCTCTGCCTTTATCGCCATTGCAATATTGACAATATGCGTCTCCATAGTCCACTGATTCAGCGGTGTTTGCCATCTGTCAAAAAAGGACGGATAATCCGCGCCCTGCGCCTTTATTATCGCCGCCAGATCCTTCAGCCAAGGCTCCTTCGTCTTGTCCCAAAGCCATGAAATGCTGACAAAACACTCAAACCAGCGGAATTTTCCCCAACCCTTAAGCACGGTTTTTTGGTCGCGCAGCATCGTATAGCAGCTGTGAAGCGCGTCATAGAGTGCTTTTTCGCTGCGTATATCGCCGGTACATTCAATGTATTCGACAAACACCTTGCACATAAGGAACAGCGCCCAAAGATCATAATCTGACCGATCGCTGTCGGCGCAGGGGCATATCCATCCGTCCTCCTTCTGACTTGATATTATCGCTTCTATGTATTTTTGCGCGCGGGCTTTCATATCGGCGTCGTCGAGCAGATACGCCAGCGGGATAAATCCGTCAAGCCAGTAGGGTACGCGCTCCCAGCCGTCGTTTGTGCCGCCTACCCAGGCACTGTCCCGCACAGATGGCCATATTTTATCGAGGTTTCCGGACAGTCCGTCCGCCTGGATACGGAGCTGAGTGTATAGCCATCCCTTCGGCCTCAGTTCATTCGTGGTGAATCTTTTTAGCTTTTTCATACCGTTCCTCTCTCCCGTACCGGCTTGGATCTCCGGCGCCGGTGATACCGCGCCCGGAGCTGCCGCTGAAATAGAATTATATAACACCCCGACAGAAAAAACTATGAAAATGTTGTCGTATATATTGCAAATATTGAACAAATATGATATGATACGAGCCGTATAAAAAATGAAGGACACAAATACAGGAGTTCACACCATGAATAAAAAAAACAGCGACTGCATGCTCGCTCTCAACGCGTTGCCGCAATACCGCTTTTCCTCATACCGCTATTTTGAGGCGGAGGAAAAGCACGTTTGCCGTATTTGCCCGGAGGATGTGATCGTATTCGTGTTCGGAGGAATACTGAAGTTTTCCGAGAACGGTATACCGGTGGAGGTCGGCGAGGGCAAATATTATATCCAGCGAGCCGGACTTTATCAGTCGGGTGATGTGCCGAGCATAATGCCGCGCTATTTCTATATTCATTTTTCCGGAACGTTCGTCCGGGGTGAAATCGGGGAGCGGGGCAGCGGAAAAATTCCGATATCGGGACATTTCGGGTTTTCGGAGCTGAAGGAGCATTTCGATCGGCTGAACGTGCTGAGAAACGATGTTCCCGGCTCGGAATTTCAGAAGCAGTTTTGCTTTGAAAAGATACTTGACGCGATCTCCTCCCCGCCAACGGAGGCTGGCGAAGGGGACAAATTAGCGGCGACAGTGAAGGCGGAGCTTGAGCGCAGCCCTTTGAGCGATATTTCCATCGACCGCTTATGTGAGTCCCTTTCCTACTCGAAAAGTTATATAATACGGGTATTCAGGCGGCGTTACGGAGTCAGCCCGTACGAATATATGATCGGCGTGCGGCTTGAAAGAGCGCGCCAGCTTCTGCTTGCCTCATCTCTTTCCTGCCAGCGTATAAGTGATGAATGCGGCTTCCCGGATTACTCTGTTTTTTACCGTCAGTTCCATGTTGCTTGCGGCGTTTCGCCGTCGGAGTGGCGGAAATCAAGATACCGTATTGAATAGCGATACGCGGAAGCGAAGAAAAGCGTTCGCGAAGACGCTGAAAAAACGGTGAGGGGTGAACTGTTCGTTCACCTCTTGTATGCAGTATCAGCCGTTGCTGCTCAATATAATTTTTTCCGCTTCGGCTTCGCTCAGGACTTTTCCGTAGGACACGACTTTCCCGTTTATGACGAGCGCGGGCGTACTCATCACGCCGTACGAAGCTATCTTCGCGTAATCCGTGACAAGCTCGATATCCGTATTCATTCCGAGCTTTTCAAGTGCCGACCTGACCGACACTTCAAGCGCGTGGCATTTTGCGCAGCCGCCTCCGAGAACCTTGACGGTTGAACCGGTGTTTTTCGTTTCCTGTGCCGATTTTATCGCGTCTGCGGTGACGTCATTGCAGCAGCATTTTTCTTTTTTCTTTCCGAACAGTGCCATAGTAATTACTCCTCTATATGATGAACCCCTGAATGAGGTTGAATATATATCCCACGATAATAATCCCCGCCGTACATATCCCGACAAACAGCGCGAGCAGCTTCGGCTTTATCGCTTTTCGCAGCATTATCATTGACGGAAGCGACAGCGTCGTGACCGCCATCATAAACGCAAGAATCGAGCCGAGCTGCGCG
>CAZFZL010000156.1:0-2543 GCA_964523005.1 uncultured Oscillospiraceae bacterium | reverse complement strand
GCGGCGTGTGCTTTGATGCGAGCGCCGCAGACGGGATGCCTTACAGCCTCGGCTTCTATTCGTGTGATGTCGCAGACACCGTGGTGAATGAAGGTACGAACGCCATAGGCAGATCGTATTTCTATGCGCTTAAAACATCGGACGGCCAGAATGTTCCCACGCACGAAAAGCTTTTCGGTACGACGGACAGCGGCGATGTTTTCGGGATCGCCGATCTCGAAGGCGGTGAATAATGATGAAAAAAACATTGGCTTTTATACTTGCTTTACTTCTGGTCTTACCGCTGTGCGCGTGCGAAAAAGAAACGGACGGTGATAATGCTGTGGCTACAGCGAGCAATAACGTTTATTCTGTCGCGACTTATAAGGAGCTGAAAGAGGCAAAGGGCTTCGACGACGGCGACATCATAGTCATGTCCGGCTATTACAGCTCAAACGACGGCGGCGGCGGACGCTTTGCGTATAAAGCAAGCGGCGAGTACACCGAAAACGGCGGCACGGTCATCACGGCCGCGGACGGTGGTACATTCGTACGCCTTTGCGCGGACAATGAGCGCAACATACTATGGTTCGGCGCAAAGCCCGGCGATTCGGGAGACGACGGCGCTGCGATAGAAGCGGCAGTAAACAGCCTTCCGGCGACAGGCGGAACAGTCGTCTGTCCCGGCGGTGAGTATACACTCTTTGATACTCTCAACATCGGCAACGGTGATTCAGCATCGACCGCATCCGCGATAAACGGTATAAAGCTCATAGGAGACGGCGGCTTTTACGGCACTGTTTTCAAGGCTGCTCAGAAATTTGACGTACTTATGAGCGTGAACGGAAGCATGACTGATCTGACTGTCGACGGTATAGAGCTGAACTGCGATCTGAAGGTAAATACGGCACTTGAGCTTAATTCGGTGCGAAATTCGAGCTTTACGAACCTTTATCTGTTCCAGTATCTTGAAAGCGGAATGCTTCTTCAGTCCGGCGGAACGAAGGCCTCCAACATATCCGAAAACAACTCTTTCCTGAACGTCACCGTCATTTCTCTTGCCAATACCGAGGGAATAACATGCATTGATATCGGAGGCGATTACGACACCGGTAAGCCCGTGACGAACTGTACATTCACCACCTGCCGCTTCGATACGCATTTGGCACAAAACGCGTTTGCTGCCATTGTTTCGTATGCTGACGGATTGAGCTTCTACCGCTGCCATTTCTGCTTTTATGATTCGTCATCTACCGGGCTGACGCTCGACGCACAAAACAATGACGGCTATCCGAAAAACCTTGCGTTTTACGACTGCTCCGTCAACAGCACAGTTGTCAGAGAAGACAACAAAAATAAAATCGGCGCGTGTACGTTCTACGGTCAGGGCACATATGACAACGAGGTCGTGCTCGACCACGATATGATATCGGGTATTACCGATGACGGTTCGCCGATCGGTCTGAATATCACCTCAACGGGAACACTTCCGTCTAAAAAATCCGATTTCGAGCTTTACAGCAACGCCGAGTACGTACCGTATCAGCTCAATACAGGTGGTCATACCGCCGCTGTGCGCTTCAACAACGCCGGCTCGTGGACGGGCGGAATACTGTATTGTCCGAGCTATGACGACAACACCGGCGGATTTTCTCTTGCCGTGCTCAAATGGGATACGGATTATTCGACCACGTTGAAGGGTGAAAAGCTATGGACGGGGAGCTTTGAGAATTTTACGGACAACTCATGGCTCACGTTCGAATTTGACGAAGCTTTCAGCAAAGGCGAATACATGCTGCTGCTTTACAACGCACACGACACCGGATTCGGCGTCGGTGTCTGGACAAAGGGCAAGGGCGCCGGCATAGAGACATATCTGAGCGGTGTGAAATCTGACGGCGGCCTTGTCGGCTCGTTCTACATAGATTGAGCGGGAGGAAAAAGAAATGAAAAAATCTGCGATCAAACATATCTTTGCATTCGTTCTCACCCTCGCTCTCGTGCTGCTCATGCAACCCTGCAACGTCATCGCCGAAGGCAGCGAAACGATATCGGAGGCATTGGAAGACGCTATGAAAAGCGATAAAGTATACACAGTAGATACCATGGAAGAAATGAAAAAGCTCGCAATAACCGAGGCAAATGCAACTGTATTGCTTAAGGGTTACTACGCTCCCGGTGACGGCGGCGGCGGACTTTTCAGCTGGAAGCTGTACATGAGAGCAGGCGATAACGGCGGTACGATAATCGAGACGGCAGCGGATAAGGGAAGGCTCGTAAGAATCAGCGATAATAACTATTGCAACCTTCTATGGTTCGGTGCGAAGGGCGACGGAGCAACCGATGACACCGAGGCGCTGAAAAACGCGGTCAAGGCGTTGCCCGATGCCGGCGGTACTGTCTATATCCCGAACGGTGTGTACTGCGTGAGCGAAACAATCTATCTCGGCGACGGCGATGCGTCGACTTTAAAATCGTCCTATATGGGCATACATCTGTTCGGCGACGGCTCGAATACGGTCATAAAAGCCGTTTCCGAAATGGACAGCGTGCTTTACCTGAAG
>CAZFZL010000155.1:0-2559 GCA_964523005.1 uncultured Oscillospiraceae bacterium | reverse complement strand
TATCTCCAGTAAAAGCCACGGCAATATTAATCAAACAGCAGCAAATGGCCAGTATGACCAACAACGCCTTTTTGCTCTTTGTCAATTCTTCGGTCAATGTCATCAGATAGGATCTCCCAAAAGCACGCTGCATACCGGCAGCGTATATTGATAATCAATTATATCACGATGATGTTGAAAAGTAAACAATAATTTACGTCAGACCTGGTTTTCACCTGTAAAAGTCTGTTGAGCAAGCTCAATATCATATTCCTCAAATACGACCCCGTTTGAAGGAAGCTTGCTTTTGCGATACTTGCTTTCCTTAACAAGACGTGCTGATGTTTCACCGTATGGCAGACAAGTATCCACTCGCTGCCCTTTTTTGAGTGTAAATACATACGATCCGGACGAGGTGCGTGTTGTTTTTAAGGATATCAGGCTTTCCTTGACGAGCAGCGCTCTTTTTGTGTCGGAAATCAGAAGATATTCAGAAGTCAAACCACATTGTCCGACATAAACACATGGCGAATCACCGAAGAATGCGGCGGTAAGCTTCTTCCTGTTATTCTTTGTCAAATACGAATCGGTAGGTATTTTAACTGCTTTTCCGTTCTCAAAGAAAAACACTGTCTGTCCGGTAAAATCAGCACAGGGAAAACCACCGATGACTTTTTCATCAGCTTCAAAGCCGAGTTTTACCGGGATATAATCGCCGAGCGCGCTCGCTTTTGTTATGTCAAAAGAATCGAGCTTAGCCTTATATACCTGAGCTTTCGACGTGAAGAAAAGCATTTCGGCGTTGTTTTTAGTTTCCTGTGAGAGAATAAGCCTGTCGCCGTCCTTAAGCTTTTGCGCGTCGGCTCCCTTCATCGACTGAGCGGTGCATTTTTTGAAGTAGCCCTCGGCAGACAGCACGGCAATAACGGGGTAATCCTCCACCGGTTCTTCGAAGCTTGCCGCAGGTGTTACTTTTGATATATCACAGAGCTCGGTTTTTCTCTTTTTTCCGTATTTGTTTTTAATATCAGTCAGCTGCTTGATTATGTGTTTTTTTATCTTCGTTTTTGAGGAAAGGAGTGAATTGAGCTCGTCGATTTCTTTTTCAAGTTGTTCGATCTCGCTTATCCTGTCAAGAATGTATTCCCTGTTGAGATGGCGCAGCTTTATGTCAGCGACAAATTCAGCCTGTTCCTTGTCTATGTCAAAGCCTTTCATCAGGTTTGGAACGACTTCGCTGTCATTCGGCGTGTTTCTGACGATGCGTATTGCCTTATCGATGTCAAGCAGTATCTTTTTTAGTCCGTAAAGCAAATGCAGCTTATCGGTTTTTTTTGAGAGATCGAAGGTGAATTCACGCCTGAGACATTCTTCTCTGAAAGCGCACCATTCGTCGATTATTCCAAGCACACCGAGCGTGCGCGGAGTACCGCCTATGAGGACATTGAAATTGCAGGCGAAAGAATCCTCAAGCGGCGTCTGTTTCATAAGACGAAGCATCGTTTTTTCATAATCGGCTCCGCGCTTGAAATCGAACGCGATCTTCAAACCGTCGATGTCAGTTTCGTCTCTTATATCGCTTATATCCCGAATCTTTCCGTCCTTTATAAGCTTTGCGCAAGCATCAATGATCTTTTCGAGCGTCGTTGTATACGGAATCTGCGTTACTTCAACGCAGTTGTTCTTTTTGTCATAATTGTATTTTGACCTGACAGTAAACGAGCCTCTGCCGGTCATGTATATCTCACGCATCTTTTCTCTGTCGTAAAGCAGAAGACCGCCGGTCGAAAAATCGGGAGCCGGCATAATTTCCATTATTCTGTCGACGCTGACGGACGGATCCCTGAGATATTCACATGTCGCGTCGCAGATTTCCGCCAGGTTGAACGAGCAAATGTTGCAAGTCATACCAACAGCGAGACCGAGGTTAGGCATAACGAGTACATTTGGGAAGGCGGTCGGAAGCACTGACGGTTCCTTCATTCCGCCGTCAAAGCTGTCAATAAAATCTACGGAATCCTTTTCTATCCCGGAAAAAAGCTCCTCGCTGAATTTTTCGAGCTTGACCTCCGTGTATCGTGACGCGGCAAACGCCATATCGGAATACTGCTTGCCGAAGCTTCCCTTTGAATCAACAAACGGGTGAAGCAGCGCTTCTTTGTCTGTTGTAAGACGAACCATTGTTTCATATATTGCAAGATCGCCGTGCGGATGCAGCATCATAACCTGACCGACTACCTTCGCGGATTTTGCGCGCGAGCCGTTGAGAAGACCCATTTTGTACATCATATACAGGATCTTTCTGTGTACCGGCTTGAGTCCGTCAATATCGGGAATGGCGCGTGATACGATCGTGCTCATCGCATAGGGCATAAAATTTGTTTCAAGTACCTGCGAAATAGGTCTGTCCTGCGCAGGCATCGGTTTTATATCGGGTTTTATTTCTGCATTCTTCTTAGCCATATTCTCCGCCTTATCGATTTCAATATATATCTGCTATTTCTATATATTTCGCTCCGTATTCGGAAATGAATGCTTTTCTGTCCGGCAGATTGTCTCCGAGCAGTACGTCAAACATCC
>CAZFZL010000154.1:0-2649 GCA_964523005.1 uncultured Oscillospiraceae bacterium | reverse complement strand
CGAAATGCCTTTACAAGGTCAGACGGCGCACCGGCTATATACAGTGTATCTCCGGCGTTTATTGTAAAATTACCGGTAGGTATTATTACTTCCCCGGCATGCTCAACCGCACATATAAGCAAATGTACATTGAATTTGGATGGCAGCAGCTTCAGCTGAAGTCCGTCGAGTACGCTGTTTTCAGGCACTTTAGCAGCAACCATTTCGGCTTTGCCATGGGCAAACAGCTCCACGCGTGTCGCTGACGGAAAGCGTAGTATTCTGTTGATCTCCTTTGCTTCCGATCTTTCAGGATTGACCGTCATCGATAAACCGAGATCATCCTTCAGCAAATCAAGCTGATCTGCGTATTCGGGGTTACGCACTCTCGCGACAGTATATTTTGCACCAAGCTTATGTGCAAGCAGGCAGCAAAGCATATTAACTTCATCGGAAGCCGCTACAGCAAGAAGCAGATCACACTTCTCCACTCCGACAGACTGTAAAACCGTATATGAAGCGCCATTCCCGACAAATCCGATAACGTCCAGAGAGTTGCCGGTCTTTTCGATAACTTGTTCGTTGGTATCGATTACGGTAATATCATGTCCTTCACGCTGCAGCTGAGAAGCAAGCGCATAACCAACTTTCCCAACGCCGACGATTACTATCTTCATCTCTTCCTCCGATGATCGTTTGTATTTTGTTTTGATTAATTTCTAAACGCAATTTCTTTTTTTTCACGGATGCGGGGGGCTTTCGGATGAAGACGTACATGCCGGGAGTATAGCTCTTCGGTTGCAAGCGCGAGCTTCGTGACGGAAAAATCGATTCCATGCGGATATATATAATACGAATCCTCAAGCGTGCTCAGGTCAATGCAATCACCATATTTGCCCAGATATTCATATTCTATATGGCATGAATAAAGAGAAGGTACAGCTATATCCAGCTCCAGATCGCCGCATTTCTCTCCGGTGCATTTTAGATGAAAACCGGTTTCGTCGTGCTTGAGTGTTCCTTCTCCGATTCTGATATACCCGTTCGCATTCGGGAGTGAATCGACATGACACTCGGCAGTGAACGAATATTTTCCGTCTTCGATCTCCTTTTTAACCTCGGCGCGTTCCCATTCATACCAATCCGGGATGTGAGAAAACTCTGTTGCCCCGCTTTCAGCCTCAAGCTCGCCAAGCTCAGTCATATGCCAGCGTTTACCGCATTGGGCACAAAACAGTGTTGTGCCATCGCTTGACATCCTGTACTCCGTCCCGCAGGCAGGACATTTGTACAAGACCTTGTGCAGTCCTTCCGCGCGCCACGGCACATTTACACGCACGCCGTTCTCCTTCTGCCATGCAAAATCGTCATATTTGAATTCTTGTGCGATAGCATCATCGATCTGCGCAGCAGTAAGCCCGGACAATTCATCGGCTGTGAAAAGCTGTTTGAAATCCGCAGTCGTCCCTTTAACGCCGCGCTTTCGCAGGTTCCAGAAAGGCGAATCGATATGATGTCCGTGACAGATCAACGTGACGACAGGGACTCTCATTATCTTGCACATCATACCGAGTGAGTTCGGCAGGACTGCGTTCGTGCCGCAGAGCGAGTAGCGTGCTTCAGGATATATGATAAGTATATCATTGTGTTTTATCGCTTTTTTTATATTGTAAACAAGACGAATATCATTGGTGAATTTTCTCTTGCATATACCGCCGACACTGCGCAAAAGCCATTCGCGCCCGATAAACCCGTCTATTGCAACGATGTAGTTTGCGCGATTCGGAAAGATTGCTCTTGTCGCTACCTTGAAATCAAAAAAAGCGTTGTGATTGCACAGCAGAATATAAGGAGGCTTCAATCCCTCGGTATTTATCCGGTTGATCACCGTTTTATGCTTTTTTACGTCCGGCAGGGTCAGCGCCCAAACAACAGGCCGTAAAAACCATTTCTGCCTCACGGGTGGAGCACTCATATCAAAGTGCTTTATTCTGTCGGTGTTCATATTTCCCTCATTTCATCTCTTGTCGTAATGAATTATAACACACTGTTTTTCAGAATACAACAAAATTCGAGTTTTTGAAGCCGATATATGTTACAAAAGCCCGAATTATTTCTCTCTGTCTCCAAAGCACAACAACGTTTCAATACAAACGGCAACACATTTTAGCGGTAACTGTACTCATTGATGAAAAAAAGAGCACACCCGTTTTCGAGTGCGCTCAGATTCTATTTCTCCGTTTCGTATTGCCAGTCGATGATTCCGCCGAATTCTTTTACATTGCTGTAACCCATTGACGCAAGCTCTGAGGCAGCGTTTTTGCTTCGTCTGCCGCTGCGGCAATAGACGAGGATCAGCTGAGTTTTATCTGTAAGCTCGCTCTCAGCACGCTCGCCGATTTCATAATCCGGAATGAGTATCGCCCCGGGAATATGCCCGGCGGCAAATTCTTCATCCGTACGCACATCGAGTATCACATACCCCGATTGCGTATCCATAATATTTTTTGCTTCTTCCTGTGTTATCTGCATATATTCTTTTTTGGTTTCGTTGTTCTGAGTGCAGGAAGCAAGTAATAACACCGCCGCCAAAGCGACAAGTATCACACTAACGACATTCCGTACAGACATATTCCGGCACCGCCCTTTCATTTATTACCGATTCATATA
>CAZFZL010000153.1:0-2656 GCA_964523005.1 uncultured Oscillospiraceae bacterium | reverse complement strand
GTCCCCCACGAGGTCGTCGGCATGGCGAACTACACGAAAAACATACTCGTCGGCTGCGGCGGCAGCTCGATGATCAATTCTTCGCATATGCTCGGCGCGTTCTATGGGCTTGAGCGCATCATGGGTGTTACGAACACGCCGGTAAGGCGCGTCTTCGACTATGCACAGGAAAAATTTCTTTCTTCGCTTCCTATAATATATATACTCACTGTCACCGTCAACGAAAGCGACGGCGTCAAAATACGCGGCTTGTATATCGGAACGCAGCGCGAAATATACGAACAGGCGGCAGCTCAGAGCAGACAGCTGAATATGGTCCATATGAAAAACGCTCCGAAAAAGATCATCGTATATCTTGATCCGAGCGAATTCAAAAGCACGTGGCTCGGCAACAAGGCGGTTTACAGAACACGAAAGGCAATAGCGGACGGCGGTGAGCTGATCATTCTCGCACCCGGCGTGACGAAATTCGGCGAGGACACACAGAATGACTGCCTGATCCGGAAATACGGCTATTGCGGCAGAGAAAGCATACTTGAAAAGGTGAAGACGAGCGGTGAGCTTCAACAGAATCTGTCGGTCGCGGCTCATCTTATACATGGCTCGTCCGACGGGCGCTTCACGATAACCTACTGTACGCAGCACCTCACGCAAAGCGAGGTCGAAGGCGTCGGCTACTGCTGGGGCGATTACAAAGGAACGGCTGAAAAATATGATCCGGAAAAACTCACCGACGGGTGGCAGACACTTAACGGTGAACAAATATATTATATCTCAAATCCCGCGCTTGGACTGTGGGAATTTGACGGGAAAGAATGTAAATAAATGAAATATATCGATCTTCATACGCACAGTACAAAATCAGACGGCTCGATGGAGCCTGCGGAGCTTGTAAGACACGCAAAAGCGAGCGGGCTTTCAGCAATAGCCCTTTCCGATCACGACAACACCGACGGCGTTGCCGAAGCGATGGAGGAGGGAAAACGCATCGGCATAGAGGTCGTACCTGCCATAGAGCTTTCGGCGCAGTCGGCAACCGAGACGCACGTGCTTGGATATTATATTGACATAAACAATCCCGTTCTCAAGGATACGCTTGCGAAGGTGAAAATAGCAAGAGTACAGAGAAACGTGGAAACATGCGAAAAGCTCAACGCGATAGGCTTCGATGTAACTATGGAAGAAGCGCGCGCAAAAGCGCCGGCAGGCGTTATCGGACGCGCTCATTTTGCCGCGGTGATGGTCGACAAGGGCTATGTAGGTTCGGTCAAAGAGGCGTTCGACAAATACCTTGCGAACGGAAAAGCCGCATATTCGTCGAACCAGCTTCTCACGGTACGCGACTGCATAGAGCTGATAAATACGGCGGGCGGCGGAGCGTTCATCGCCCATGTTCACCTCATCAGACTCAGCGACGAACAGCTTGAGAGCTTTCTCAAAGAGCTTATCCCCTGTAAACTTATGGGCATCGAGGGCTATTATACAGAGTACACGCAGGAAATGCAGGACAAATATCAGGCGCTCGCCGCGAAGCTTGACCTTACGATCTCCGGCGGAACTGATTTTCACGCAAAAATGAAACCGCACATATTAATAGGCACCGGGCTTGGGAATATGCATATCCCGTACAGCGTGCTTGAAGGAATAAAGGAGAAAATCAATGAAAAGTGATATCGGCCTTATCGGACTTGCCGTGATGGGTGAGAACCTTGTAATGAACATGGAAAGCAAGGGCTTTCGCGTGAGTGTATACAATCGTACCGCTTCACGCGTCGACGGCTTTATCGCCGGACGCGCAAAGGGCTTGAATATCGTCGGTACACATTCGCTTGGCGAGCTGGTCGCGTCACTGAAAAAGCCGAGGATAGTCATGATGATGATCAAGGCGGGCAGCCCGGTCGACGACATGATAGACAGCCTTTTACCGTTGCTTGAAGACGGCGATGTCATCGTAGACGGAGGAAATTCTCATTTTCCCGATACTGTACGCAGAACGCAGTATGTCGAGAGCAAGGGGATGTACTATATAGGAACGGGCGTGAGCGGCGGCGAAGAAGGTGCGCTGCACGGACCGAGCATGATGCCCGGCGGTTCACCGGCGGCATGGGAGCTTGTCAAGCCGATATTCACGGCTATATGCGCGAAGGCGGACGGAGCACCCTGCTGCGAATGGGTAGGCGAAAACGGAGCCGGTCATTTTGTAAAAATGGTGCATAACGGGATAGAATACGGCGATATGCAGCTCATATGCGAGGCATATTCGCTCATGAAGCTCAGCCTTGGAATGAACGCGGACGAGATGCACGAAGTGTTCGACGCATGGAACAACACGGAGCTTGACAGCTACCTTATAGAAATAACCGCGGCGATACTCGCGAAAAAGGATACTGACGGCGCACCGCTCGTCGACAAAATACTCGATACCGCAGGTCAGAAGGGCACGGGAAAATGGACTGCCTCTGCCGCTCTTGATGAAGGCATACCGCTCACCCTCATAGGTGAAGCCGTCTTCGCGCGCTGCCTGTCGGCAATGAAGGAAGAACGCACAAGAGCAAGCGGGGTTTACGGTACAATACCGAAAGCGTTCACGGGAGACAAAGCAGAGTTTACAGAGGACATACGCAGGGCGCTGTTTGCTTCGAAGATAATATCGTAT
>CAZFZL010000152.1:0-2783 GCA_964523005.1 uncultured Oscillospiraceae bacterium | reverse complement strand
CTGAGCGGGTTAGGTATGGAGGATTTAAAATGAAGCGCTGTGACGATTATATGACTCGTTATCCTCACTGGAACGACTGGCATTGGCAATATGCAAACCGGATCACAACAGCCGACGGCATTGCAAAATACCTCGGCATGGATGATACCTGTCGTGACACCGTCGCGAAATGCCTGGATTATTTTCGCATGGCAATCACACCTTATTACGCTTCTCTTATAGATCCGTCAGATCCTGATGACGTGATACGAAAGATATGTGTTCCTTCGATAGACGAAACGATACCGTGCGACGCGGACATGAGTGATCCGCTCGGAGAAGTACGCGACAGCCCTGTCGCACATATCGTACACCGCTATCCCGACCGTGTTCTTTTCCTCGTGACGTTGCGCTGCAGCAGTTACTGCCGTTACTGTACGAGAAGGCGTGTTGTCGGCGAAGAGGACCGTATCATTACCGACGCAGAGCTTAAAAACGCGATCGGTTATATTTCAAATCACACCGAAATACGCGACGTTCTGATCTCCGGCGGAGATCCCCTTGTTATGAGCACTGAAAAGCTTGAGCATATTATAGCTGCGCTTCGCGCAATCCCTCACGTTGATATTATCAGGATCGGTACAAGAGTTCCTGTTGTGCTTCCAATGCGCATCACACAGGAGCTTTTGAACATGCTCAAAAAATATCAGCCAATATGGATGAACATCCATTTTACTCATCCGCGTGAGCTTACACCGGAATGCCAACACGCTTGCGCAGCGCTTGCGGACGCCGGCATTCCATTAGGCAGTCAGACCGTACTGCTGCGCGGAATAAACGACGACCCGCAGATAATGAAACAGCTAATGCTCGGTCTCGTACACATGCGCGTAAGGCCTTATTATATCTATCAATGCGATTTGAGCCAGGGGATCGGACATTTCCGCACCACCGTTGATAAGGGTATAGAAATCATGCATTCACTTCAGGGATATATTTCCGGCTTTGCTGTTCCGAAGTTTGTAATTGACGCGCCCGGCGGCGGTGGAAAGATTCCTGTCAATTACGAATACATCATTTCAAAAGATGAAAAAGAAGTGATCATGGAAAACTACTGTAAAAAAACCTGCAGATATCCGCAGCCGAGACTTACTGACGATCGTGCTCAGCAGGACGTCTGAGCATACCGCGTTAAAAAAACTGTTGACAGAAATACAATAGTATGATAATATAGAGAAAATTTCCGAAAGGACTATGACGATGACAGTATTTACAGGCAGAAAAATCAATACCGTCAATATACTCGCGAACGATACCGTAATGCCGGTATCAAATCGGGCTTACACCATCATACCTCTATCGGATCATACGCGTATATAAGCGCTCGATAGATTTATGCGGTGCATGCTCAAAAGAGTCTGCACCGCTTTTTATTACAGCATCAAGATGAAAGAAGGTCACGCAATGATATTCGAGCCGAAGCAAATCACGCTCAAGGACGGCAGAAACGCCGTTCTCCGCTCCCCTGCCCCTGAGGATGCCGCAAAGCATCTAATTTTTATACGCACCTCCACGGGTGAAACGGATTTTCTCGTCATGTATCCTGAGGAATACACCATGAGTGACGAAGATGAAGCAAGCTGGATAAGAGGATGCAACGAATCACCGTATTCCATGCTCATATCATGCTATATTGGAGAAACCCTAGCCGGAAGCTGCAATCTGCGGTTAAATTCAAGCATCAAGACACGCCACCGCGCAGAGATAGGAATAGCTATAATACGTGAATTCTGGAATCTCGGTATCGGAACGGCGATGTTCACGGCGATTAACGAACGTGCAGTTGCGCTCGGTATATCGGTGCTGGAGCTTGAATACACCGAAGGAAACGAAAGAGCGAAGCATTTGTACGAAAAAATGGGCTTCAGGACGCTTTGCGAAAAGCCGAATTCGCTGCGCCTCAAGGACGGCTCGCTGCTGAGCGAATTCTATATGCAGAAGGTGATCGGAAAATGAGCAAGGAGCTTGTGATAATCCTCGGACCGCACGCCGTCGGAAAGATGACGGTCGGGCAGGAGCTCGCAAAGCTGACAGGGCTGAAGCTGTTCCACAACCATATGTCGATCGAGCTTGTACAAAAGTTCTTCAGCGTTCATGGCAGCGAAGAAGGCAATCAGCTCAACACCCTCATCCGCAGCGAGACATTCAAAGCGGTAGCACAAAGCGATCTCAGGGGACTGATATTCACATATATGTTTGCTTTTGACATTCAGAGCGAATACGATTATATCGATTCGGTAATATCGCTTTTCCGGCAGCACGGTGCGAAGTGCTGCGTTGTTGAGCTATGTGCTGATTTTGACGAAAGGATAGAACGCAACAAAAGCGAAAACAGGCTTGCAAACAAAGAATCGAAGCGCGATATTGAACAAAGTGAGGCGGAAATGCGCATGACAACGCAGATATACCGGCTCAATTCATACGACAGCGAGAAGCTGCCGTTTGAAAACTATATGAAAATAGACAACACCCATCTCGAACCGGCTGTTGCAGCGCAGATGATATACGAAAACTTCGCACTTGGCGAAAAGGATGAGGAGATAAAACAATGACGCACAAAGGAACACAGGTGATCAAAACAACGCGCCTCACGCTCAGACGTTTTACCGAAAACGATGCAGAAGCGATGTATGCCAACTGGGCAAGCGACCCGGAGGTGACGAAATATCTCAGATGGAAGGCACATCCCAATGTGAACGTGAGCAGGAAAGTACTGACGGAATGGCTCAACTGCTATAAGAGCG
>CAZFZL010000151.1:0-2783 GCA_964523005.1 uncultured Oscillospiraceae bacterium | reverse complement strand
CTCGCTTCAGGAATACGTCAGACGCACTGTCGATTCGGCGACCGTTGAGTATCAGATGATCCAGTGCTCATTGTACAACTGCGGCGTGCTTACAAAAGCCGGGATGTTCGAAGACATGGCGGGTATGAAATACATAGACTTTTCCTCCGCTTGGTGGAACGAGACGTTCATCGAGGATACGAGCTTCGGCAGCAGCGTGTTTTACGCGGTCGGCGACATAAGCTTCGGTCATATGAACTGCATCTATTTCGTGCTCTTCAACAAGGATCTTCAGGAACAGTACAGCCTTGATGATTTTTATCAGCTCGTCAAGGACGGAAACTGGACTTACGACGTAATGTTTCAAAATTCAAAATCGGTATGCACGGATCTCGACAACGACGGCTATTATACAGTCGGCGATGCCGTAGGCGCGTGCGGTCAGAGCTCCGTCATGTGGGCGTCCTATTACGCTTCGGGCGGAAGGATAACGACCAACAACGAAACCACCGGTAAGCCGGAGCTTACATTTGGTACAGAGCAAAGTGTAACCATTCTAACCGGCCTTACGGAATTCTTCATGGAAAAAAAGAATTACCTTATCCTCGGCGATGCTGAATCTACCACGCAGCTTTCAACAGACAAATCGCTCTTCTTCTGCTACCATACCGGCGGCATCAAGAATTTAAGTGAAGTCGAGTCCAATATCGGATTTCTGCCGCATCCGAAGGACAACGAAGATCAGAAAGACTATTATTCGCTTATAAGCCCGTGGGGCGGTCAGGCGGTCGCTGTACCGTTCGGCTTCGACGACGATACGCTTTCGTATATTTCCGCTGTTATGGAGGAAATGGCTGTCCAGGGCAAGAATTATCTTACGGATGCGTTCTGCGAAACGATGTGTAAATACCAGAAGACTCGTGATGAGGAAAGCATTGAGATGCTCGACATAATATTCAACACATCCGGCTGCGACCTTGGCCTTATCTATCGCTTCGGCGGCTATTCATCAACGCTCCAGCTTTTCGCCGAGAACAAAAACACGGCGATCGCTTCGACCATCGAATCCGCAAAGAGCGCGGCTGAGATCGGAATAGAGGAATATATCGAAACGATTGAGGCGCTCGAACGCTGAACAAAACATACACAATTTTTCATTACCGCAGCCCATGGGCTGCGGTAATGGTGACTAAAGAGAAAAAACCGGATATGCCCGGAAAAAGAGAGAAAAATATGAGAAAAGTTATCGTCGCCGCTCTGCTTTGCAGTCTGCTGCTGTGCTCATGTACAGTAATCCAAAACGAAAGCGCGTCTGAATCTTCCGATAATGACGTGTCGGAGGAGTATTCACCGTCCACCGGCAAGCTCGAAAACGAAACGATTGTTTCCGGCCTGGCGCAACTTGAAAAGGTTCCTGCATTGACGCTTAACGGGCTTGAGTTCAAGCTCGACGGAAGTGACAGCGGCCTTACGCTAAGCTCCGGCGCAGCCGCGAGCGGCGGCAGACTTACGATGCCCGGAGGCTCTGATATCAGGTATGTACCGTCCGAGCAAGTCAAAGCGCAGCGGATGACGCTCGCATTCACGCTTGCGTTCCCGACGCTTTCCGATACGCCTAAGACGGACAGCAAGTTCACAAATGCAAGCGATATATTTGTGATGTCGCTTAGCGACAACAGCAGGTGGTTCAATTCACTGTACGATTATGCGGTGCGCTTGCGTGTGGTTCAGAACACCGACAAAACACTTTCCTTTTACGGCTACTCCGAAAGCGTCGACCGCGCTCAGCTTGTCAGAGATTCATCGGGGAATACGACATTTGCCGCGGGAACAGCGTTCAATATTAAGCTTGTGTTTGAAAACGGAAGGATAACGCTCAATGTCAATGACGCGAGCATAAGCTATTACTGCGCTTATGAAACCATCACCGACTTCCGTATGCGCGTTCGTAAGGGAACGGATGCTGTCCTGACCGACATGAGCTATTCTGGAGGCGATTCGCAGGAATATAAGATACCCATAACACTTTCTCAGCTTATAGATACCGGCTGCTTCAAGGGCTATTGCTCGACATTCGCCGCTTCGGAGGGCGTTTATTTCAACCGCCTGAACCTTGAACAGCAGGTCGGAAGCGACGTTGTGACCGCGTCGAGCGATTCCGGCGTAAGGCTTGATTTTTATACAGACAGCAAGAACGTTGAGATAACATATCGCGTCATGGACAGCATATGGGCAACCGGTTGGACGGGAGGCTTCGATGTGTACCTTAACGGTGAACTGAGCCGCACGCTCAACAGGCTGAGTGCAAAGGGAGATCTTGTGAGAGTCAGGTATTCAGTCCCGGAGGGAAGCGAGGGCTGCAACAGGATAACAGTGTATTTCCCGCCATGCCTTACGCTTAGCGTGCTTAATATACGTCTGAACGATGGCGCATCGTTTGCTCCGGTCAAAGCGGAGAAGAGTATGCTTGTCATCGGCGACTCCATTACGGAGGGCAGCGGGATAGAGCTTTCGTCGACGCTTTTCTCCTGTATGGTTGCGAGAGCGTACGGGCTTGATTATATCAATCAAGGCGTGTCGGGAAGCACGTTTTCGAGCTTCGCCATAGCCGGTGATTACGGTGATTTTCAGCCTGACTACATACTCATAGCTTTCGGAACGAACAGCTACGGCGACGGCAGCGCAAAACTGAGCGATATAAAGCTGTATATCAAAACGGGGCTTTCGGCGATGGTCACTGCGATCAAAAAACGCTTTCCGGATGCACAGGTCATAGGTATGCTGCCGATAGCGCGTACCGGTGA
>CAZFZL010000150.1:0-2810 GCA_964523005.1 uncultured Oscillospiraceae bacterium | reverse complement strand
TGCGGCGAGCCGGTGACCGTGTATGAACAACCGTATGAAACAAGCTCTTTCGCGCTCGATCTGTCGACCGACGTATCGGATGATACATCGGCTGATGTGTCTGCTGACGTGTTCGCTGACACTGCGCCGCTCTCAGTATGCAAATCGTTTCCGGTGCATCCTGCCGCCATCAGGCACGACAGCAGCAGGCAGATCATTATTCTGAACGTTTTTTTCATCTTTCACCAACACCCTCGCTTGTGTTTTTCATGGCGCGCAGCGTTCTTTCGGTAAGCTCGCACAGAGATACGCGCCCCGTGCCGCCGACGGTCGTGTCGACCGCGCCGTGGATCGGCGCAGCCCATTCGCCTATCGCGTCTTCACCGAACATCATCCCGCAGATCGAGCCGGCAGTCGCGCCGTTGCAGTCGGTGTCAAACCCGCTTTGGACCGCAAGACATATCGTCTTCCCGTAATCGCCTCTTCCGTAAAGCAGCGCCGCCGCCACTATCGCCGCGTTCGGAATGACATGGCACCAGTCATACGCCTCCCGGTCATCCCAGTCCATGTTGAGCTTTTTTGAAAAATCCTCGAAGCTCGCGCCGTTTCGCCAATCGTTTATCACTCCGCTGACGTATTCCCAAAGCCGGGAGCTTGAAGGCACGCACGCAAGCCCGGCTTCAAGCGCTTCAACAGGCGTTTTTACGCACGCCGCCGCCGCGATGGCCGCCGCGGCAAACATAGCGCCGTATATTCCGTTTTTGACATGCGAAACGCTCGCGTCACGAAACGCCGCGTTCGCTGCCTCTACAGGGTCTCCCGGGTTGATATATCCGTAATAATCGGCGCGTATCTGCGCGCCTATCCATTCGCGGTACGGGTTATGCACTATCGCCGTTTCGGGCGGCGCGTATCCGTCGATTATATTCTTATACGCGACGCGCTCTGCGGTGCAGTAAGCGTTCTTGACCTGCAGATCGATCCATGCTTCCGCCACATTATCCGCTGTAAAGTCTCGCCCGTACTTTTTTGTCACAAGCGATGCCATTATCGTGTAATTTGTGTCGTCGTCCACCGGACAGCACTCAAGCGTATCCGCAAAGCAATCTATCCAGAACGGGTATGTGAAGCGTCTTCTCACGTCCTTCGTCACGTCGGTCGTCAGGACGTAACGATGCATCGGATAGTTTTTGTTCTCCTTGAGGAACGGCACAAGCTCGTGCAGCTTCATGCATTCCACCGGCTTACCGAGGACACAGCCGCATATGCGGCCCAGCCACGCTCCGGCTATACGTTTTTCAATGTTTTCGGGAACGCTCATCGCGTCAACGCCCTTGCAAAGCAGCTTTATTTGCTGAAGCTCCGACGGCTCCCTGTATTTATATCCGGCGACCGGCGGCGCAGAGGAAAGCATATCGCAAATAACGTCAGCAAGCTCCTTCTTGTACCTGTCGTTTGGCAGCTTATCCGTTTCCTCCACGAGCTGCTTATAGTGCTGTACATCCTTACCCTCGTCAATACATTGTCGGAGTTCGATCAGAAGCTGTGAATAGTATGCTTCCCACTGTTGTATCCTGTCATACTTCGGCGTGACCGGCACGTTGAACCGAAGCTTCTCGTCGTCCGCGTCCTCGTTGTTGAGCAGCGCGTCTGTCGTGACGCCGAACAGCCTCGAAAGTCCGATCAGCCTGTCCGTGTCCGGCTGCGCTGTCCCTTTTTCCCATTTTTGGACTGCCTGGCGCGTAACACCGAGCAGTTCCGCAAGCTTTTCCTGTGAATGTCCGCTTTTTTTGCGCAGATATTTTATATTTTCCGAAAGCATACCGTTGTCCTCCTGTTACTGTACTCCCATCATACCACCGCTCTGTCCATATCGTCAAGCGCTTTTTCAGTTCGTCTCAGGCAACCTGCGGTTGCTTTTTTCTCAACAAAAAGGCTCCGTATCCGGTTTTGCCCGGATATGGAGCCTTGCTTTTTAATTTGTCAGCTATCAGCCGAGATCAAAGCTCTCTATGGTTTTATCCATTGCCGTCTGAACAGACGACTGGATCGAACCCCAATAAGAAGCGAAGTTGCTCGAGCCGGTCGCGGAAACGGAGTTGCCGAGCGAAAGAGCGTTGTTGATGCTGCCCCACGCGAAGACGACGCCGAGGTCGTAAACACGGTTCTCGAATATGATGTCGAGCATCTCGCCGCTTTCGGTGTCTTCTACCTTGCGGTTTTTGAGAAGCGTATCATAGTAAGCGGTGTTGAGTGTGTCGGTCGAAGCTTCGCCCATAGCGGCGAGCACGAGAGCGGCGTTCTCCGGGTTCGGATTCGTTACCGGGATAGCGATTCCGGGAACGAGGATCGTGGAAACGACGCAGTAATAATCATCCTGCTCAGCGTCAAACTTCGGTATCGGAAGGATGCCGTAGCTGCAGTTGTAATCGGAAAGCTCGTAAAGGTCAACCAGGCACATTGTTCTGAAGAGCGCTCTGCCGGTCGCGAGAGCTTCGGTAGCGTAGTAATACACGTCGCTTGCGCCCGTGCCGCTGATGTTGGCGTTCTCAATGATCTGAACGTCTTTGTTTCCGCCTATGATCGAAGCTATTTTAGCCACGACGTCAGCTGCGTTGCCGTCGGTTATCGAGATATAGGGAAGGTCGGTATCTTCGTTTTTGGAAATGAAGCGGTTTCCGGAGCCTACAAAGAGCGCCTGTCCGGAGTTGCTGTTGAACCATGCGCCGTAGGTGTCAGCGGAGGTCATGCCGGCGACGCCGTCGTCGTCTGCCGTTACGTTTGCGGCAAGCTCCATCATTTTGTCATAAGTCCAGCCGCCTGATTTTACA
>CAZFZL010000149.1:0-2850 GCA_964523005.1 uncultured Oscillospiraceae bacterium | reverse complement strand
ATTGTTTTACGCATTGTCTTCTCCTTTTCATATTTATTACTCTATACTTATTATACACATTCACCGGCGAAAGTCAATATGCATTTCAACATTTATTTTGGAAATGTGAAAAAAAGATGAACGTTTCACTCGTCTTCGGATGTCTGTCCATCGGAAGCGGCTTCGGAAGCGGCTTCGTGAGATTCCTCTGCCGCCGTATCAGCTTTTGACACATCGAAAAGAATAGTATTTTTGTCCGGGGAGAACACAACCGTCATTCCGAGCAGACTCACTTCGCTTTCTTTTTTGAAAGCGGAAAAGAGTATTTCACTTTCGTAAACGATGTCAGTGAAGCCATTTGATTTGAGCGATGAGACGTACATCCCGAACTGCTCAAGGCTGACACCTGTCACTGTAATATCCAGCTCACCGTTCTGATATTCGATTTTCGTCACCGTACCGACCGAAAAGGCAGGAACACCGGCAAGAAGCTCGTTGTCTGACGGCCACGAAAGCGAGGATGCGGATGATTGCTCACTCTCCTGCTGCGGCTGCGAAGCGGTACTTACCGTGCCACTGAACATTTCGCATGACGAAAGCAGCACTGCAAGCAATACTACCGCCGTTATAAATAAAACCTTCACCGTATGTTTCATTCTTATCATTATAACTCCTTTTTATACTTTATAAGGCCCTTGCGACGCATGATCAGATACGCGCACGCGCACAGGATCATCATCGACCCAAACACTATCAGTACTATCATCGCGGTGTTTCCCACATCAGTCTCCTTGCCTGTGCTGCCTGCGATCTCAAACACCACTGTAAGCGTAACTTCTTTGGTGATATCTGTAAAGGTCATCAAACCGCTTTTGTCGTACTCGAGCTCGTTTCCGTTGAGAAGCACCTTGCCTACCATGTATCCGTCATCCGGGGTAAACGACACCGTAAGCGAGCCTCCGAAGATAATCATCTTGGTGCCTGACGGGTCTGTGCTTCCGCTGCCTTGTATTTCCACCTTGAACGCAATCGGCTCATCGCCGGTTTTCACGAGAGCGGTCTGCGCACCGGTATACGGAAAGGAGATTTTCCCGCCCAGATCACAGACATATTTTCCTATGCTCGTGTATGTATCGGATGCAAAAACATATACTTCATATTCAGTCGCGGCGTTACCCGTGCCGAGCGAAAGCGTAACGATGCTTTCGGGGAGTGCGGACGAAGCGTATACTACACCATAGTTCTCGCTGCCGGCTGCAAACGAATCGTGCGCCGATGCGGTAACAGACAGTGAAAAGTCAAGGTTTTCGCTTCCTAATCCGGCAAAAGCCCCGGGCTCAAAAGCATAACTGTAATCGGACGCAACAGCGTATACCTTTGAGTACGAGTGTTCTGAGGCAACCTTCTTAAGCACTTCGGCAGATATGACCGTATAATCGAGCAGCTCAAGCGTCAGCGGACTTGTGTTCCAGCTGACATCGCTCACGATAAGACAGTTATAACCCCATGAGTCATCGCGTTTGAATATGACAGTGAAGGTAACGTCCTGTTTGACCTTGGATACGGTGTAGACGTTGCCGCTGTTCGTCAGCTCACCGCTGTCGACGCTTACGCGACTTATTTCATACCCTGCTTCGGGCGTTACGACGAATTTCGCGCTGCCGCCGGACGAAACGAGCGCACTTTCCGGAGTGACTGTGCCGCCGTCGCCATACTGAGCAATGACCGAATACTTCGTAAGCGCCGCGTACGTCACCGCGACCACACAGTCCGCCGTGACGCTTTCAAGCGTATATTGATTACCTGAGAAGCTGACGGATTCGCCGTCGACTGTGATGCGTTTCAGATAAAAACCGTCGTTCGGCGTCATTGTCAGAGTGAGCGAACCGCCGTCGGTAACCTTTGCCGTCGATGACGGCGAAACAGAGCCGCCCGACGAAACGCGTATCGTAACGGTGTGCTTATCGTCGGTAACGGCGGATTTTTTGAATGTAACGTAAAATGTCGTGCTCGCCTGTACGTTTGTAAAGGTGTATTTGTTGCCGTTCAAGACAGCGCTATCGCCGCCGACACGCACCTCGTCTATCTCATAGCCGCTGTTTGGTCTTACGGTAATCGTAAGGTCGTCGCCCTCGCGCACGAGCATTGTGCCGTCCGGCGATACAGAACCGTTTGTGCCGCAGCTGATGACGACGTTGAATTCTTTTTCCTTTATGTACAGCGCATAAACTCCGTCCTGTGCGTTCTCGACAGTATACTCACCGCCGAACGTACCCTCGTACAGCGTTGAAGCTGCCGCGCCGTCATAGTACAGGACAAGACATTCCTTACCGTTTCTGTCAGGCTCGCTGAAAGTTACGGATGCTCCCGAATCGGATGTGACAGCATACTGTCCGTAGAGAAAATATCCCTCAAAATTGTAGTCTCCGAACAGGTCGTCGATGTTTTCGGTGATGCTTATATATGTCGAATCAAAGCTGCCGCTGACGGGAAGTCCGTACAGCTCAAAGCGGAAGCTACCTTTGAGATAAAGTTTTCTTCCGTTGTAATCGTTGACAGTTATCGCTACCGTCTTGCCGTCTCCGGTTTCGTCGCAAAAGTCGACTCCGTGCGAAGTATCGCCTTCGCCGCCTGTCACTGCTTTGCTAAAACTGACCGTGCTGCCGGGTATACATGAAAAGCATACGCCGTCGCCGCCTGTCTTTTTCCCTTTGCCGCCTGTCACAGCGGATGTGCTTATCTTTACATCTGAAGATGCCGACGCACGGATATCGAGCCCGCATCCTCCGTTTTCGCCCTCGCCGCCGACTATATCGGCGCATTGCAGTGTGCCCTTGGTTATTATCACGCCGTCGCCGCCGTCACCTGACG
>CAZFZL010000148.1:0-2932 GCA_964523005.1 uncultured Oscillospiraceae bacterium | reverse complement strand
CGGCAGATGACGCGCAGAATACGCATAGATATACCCGGCGACACTTCACTTCTGATCGGCTCTGCAGTTGACATTATCGATTTCATCAACGCAAACGAAGAGATCGAGGCGTGGAACGACAGCCATGATGAAACGGAAGCAAAAACGTTTGCTGAAGGAACACCTATGCTGCTCGGTATAACAAAAGCATCGCTTTCGACTGAATCCTTCCTGTCAGCGGCATCGTTCCAGGAGACGACAAAAGTGCTCACGGAAGCCGCCACCAAGGGCAAACGTGATCCGCTGCTCGGACTTAAGGAAAACGTCATAATCGGTAAGCTTATACCCGCAGGAACCGGTATGGATGTTTATCGCAACGTGCGCGTAGAGGTCGATGACGAAGGCGGATACGTTGACGGCATTGACGAAGCAGTACAGCCGTAAAAATCACAGTCGCAATAATGACTTATACGGCGTCACACTGAACCGTTTTTGTGCAAAGAGCAGAAAATTTCAAAGAAAAAAGGTTTTGCTTGACAAATGTACAGGTTCAGTGATATAATTGAAATGTTCGGGAGTTAGCATAAATGGAAACCGATTGTCCCGGCGAATTATATGCCGTTGGATTTAACCGCTTTATGAAGCTTATTAAAGCGAAGCGCGTATATAAGGTATACCTCGCAAATGATGCGGACTGCGAATTCGTCCGTATAGTACGCGAAACAACACGTTCTTCTGATGTCGCGGTCGACAGCTCGATGAGCGCCGCGAAGATCGCAGAAAAATTCGGTATTGAGGTACCGAGCGGAATCGTAAGCTTCTACGTATAGCATGACACCTGAGATATATCTCGGTTCATATTAAATCTTGTGAAAGGAGAGAAACATGCCTACATTCAATCAGCTCGTCAGACACGGACGCAAGATGGAGACCTACAAGTCGAAGTCGCCGGCCCTTCAGAAGGCAATGAACACAATCAAGAACGAAGCAGTCACAGTTCATTCACCTCAGAAGCGCGGCGTATGCACGAAGGTCGCTATTAAGACGCCGAAGAAGCCGAACTCTGCGCAGAGAAAGATCGCCAGAGTAAGATTGACAAACGGAATCGAAGTCACAAGCTACATTCCGGGTATAGGACATAATCTGCAGGAGCACTCGGTCGTTCTCATCAGAGGCGGAAGAGTAAAAGACCTGCCGGGCGTCCGTTACCACATCATCCGCGGTACGCTGGATACGCAGGGCGTTGACAAACGCAACCAGGCTCGTTCCAAGTACGGCGCGAAGGTCCCGAAGCCGGGAAAAAAATAACTTGAAAAACTGAAGTTTGTGACTAAATAAAATAGATTATTTAAGCACTGACGGGAAAAAAGTATTTTCGAGTACCTATGAATTCATACTAAATATGGAGGAGGGAAGTAAAGTGCCAAGAAGAGAACATGGTTTCAAAAGAGAAGTTCTGCCGGATCCGTTGTATAATTCCGTGCTTGTAACAAAGCTCATCAACAATATAATGTATGACGGCAAAAAAGGCGTTGCTCAGAGCATCGTTTACGATGCGTTCACACAGGTAGAAGCGAAGTCCGGTAAGGATCCGCTTGAGCAGTTCCAGGCAGCTCTTGAGAACATTATGCCTAACCTTGAGGTAAAGGCGGTCCGCCGCGGCGGTTCCAACTACCAGGTACCTATGGAGGTCAGGGCAGAAAGACGTCAGACTCTCGGACTTCGCTGGCTTGTGAATTATTCACGCCAGAGAAGCGAGAAGACTATGTCTGAAAGACTCGCTTCTGAAATACTTGACGCAGTCGGCAATACCGGTGGCGCGTTCAAGAAAAAAGAAGACGTGCACAAGATGGCAGAGGCCAACAAGGCGTTTGCACATTACAGATGGTAAATCTGTAATACTGAAAATCAAAGAAAGGGCGCAGGCCTTTCGACCTGCGGCGATCCGCATTTTATGCAGAATAAATACCCCCTTGAGCGTGTCCGCAATATAGGAATCATGGCTCATATCGATGCCGGAAAAACTACCACGACAGAACGAATACTCTTTTATACGGGAAGAACGCACAAGCTCGGAGAAGTGCACGAAGGTGATGCTACGATGGACTGGATGGAGCAGGAGCAGGAAAGAGGTATAACAATAACCTCTGCTGCTACTACATGCTTCTGGAAGGATAACCGTATCAACATTATAGACACTCCCGGTCACGTCGATTTTACCGTTGAAGTCGAGCGTTCGCTTCGCGTGCTTGACGGATCGGTTACAGTCTTCTGCGCCAAGGGCGGTGTTGAGCCGCAGTCCGAGACAGTCTGGAGACAGGCTGACAAGTATCATGTGCCCCGCATGGCGTATGTCAACAAGATGGACATCATGGGAGCGGATTTCTATCGCGTCGTAAAAATGATAGAAAACCGTCTCAAGGCTCATCCTGTTCCGATACAGCTTCCGATAGGCAAAGAATCTAACTTCACCGGAATTATAGATCTTTTAGGTGAAAAGGCTTATACCTACGACGATGATCTCGGAATAAAGATAAACGAACATGAGATCCCCGACGACATGAAGGCTAAGGCTTCCGAGTATCGCGCAGCAATGATAGACGCAGTAGCCGATGCCGACGAGGAAGTCATGATGAAATATCTCGACGGCGGTGAGCTCACCGTTGATGAGATAAAGATGTGCATACGCAAAAAAACCTTAAACAACGAAATAGTACCTGTCGTATGTGGTACGTCATATAAGAACAAAGGTGTACAGAAATTGCTCGACGCGATAGTCGATTATATGCCTTCGCCTCTTGACGTACCCCATATCAAAGGAACCAATCCCGATACAGGCGAAGAAGAAGAACGCCCGACGTCAACAGACGCCCCGTTCTCAGCTCTCGCTTTTAAGATCGCTACCGACCCGTTTGTAGGAAGACTCTGCTTTATTCGTGTTTATTCCGGTACC
>CAZFZL010000147.1:0-3071 GCA_964523005.1 uncultured Oscillospiraceae bacterium | reverse complement strand
GGGCGATGTCTGTGCCCTCTCTCCTTCTCTGGTCAAATTGATGAACAACAGATACGCTGCAAAAGCATTTGATGACAGAATCGGCTGCGCCGTCGCCGTAAAAGCCGCATCTCTTGTCAAAACCCCCCGATACGATACCTACTATGTTTTCACGACGCAAGAAGAGGTCGGCTGCCGCGGATCCAAAACGAGTGCATTCTCTATTGCGCCTGATTTCGGCATAGCACTTGATGTTACAAGCACAGGTGATACTGTTGGTTCATCTCCAATGGCTGTCTCTCTTGGTAACGGAACTGCAATCAAAATAAAAGACAATTCCGCCATCTGTTCACCCTATATCGTAAAAACACTCTCTGACATTGCCGAAAAGCATTCGATTAAATATCAATATGAAATACTTGAGTTCGGTGGGACGGATGCTTCATCAATGCAGACAACAGGCTGCGGCGCACATTCAGGCTGTATTTCAATACCGACCCGTTACGTACACAGCGGCGTCGAAACTATTGAATTATCCGACTGTGACGCAAGCGCAAAGTTGCTTGCCGCTTTCATCGAAAACGTAGACGGGGAATAAATGAGTTTCATGCTGGATATATTCAAATTTTGCGCAGAATGCGAGAATAAACTTACACCTCGCTTCATGAAAGTTGACTCATTATGCTTTAATAATACAAAAAAAGTCATGTCAGCTTTTGCGAAGGAACGTATATCGGACGCACACTTCGCGCCATCAAGCGGTTATGGATATGATGACATCGGACGCGACGCGTGCGATCGAGTATTTGCCGATGTATTTGAATGCGAGTCTGCCTTTGTACGACACAGTATCGTATCCGGAACTCATGCTCTTTCTATAGGGTTATTCGGGCTGTTACGTCCCGGAGACACACTCTATTTTGTTACCGGTAAACCTTATGATACGCTTGATGGTGTTATCGGAATCAAACCCTGCGACGGATCTCTTTGTGAATACGGTGTCAAATATACCGAAGCAAAGAGATTCGCAGATATAGAAGAAATCACGCATACTCTAAAAAGTGATCCTACTATAAAGGTTGTTGCTATTCAGCGCTCACGCGGATACAGTGACCGGCGGACACTTTCATCTGCCGAAATAGGAAAAATATGTGATGCGGTGCATTCTGTTTCAAATGCTTATGTGTTTGTTGATAATTGTTACGGTGAATTGTGTGAGGAACACGAGCCTTCATTTTACGGAGCTGATCTTTGTGTAGGTTCACTTATAAAAAATCTCGGAGGCGGAATCGCCGAAAGCGGTGGTTACTGTGCAGGCACAAATGAAGCTGTCACCAAGGCGTCTTACCGTCTTACGTGCCCTGGAATTGGAACTGAATGCGGTGCTTCACTTGGTCTGACAAAAAACATGCTTAAGGGACTGTATTTCGCGCCTCACGTTGTTGGTCAGGCTCTCAAAAGCGCTATGCTCGCGTCACAGATGCTCTCAGAGCTTGGTTTTGATATTTCACCGCTTCCGGACGACGAAAGATATGATATTATCCAAACGCTCACTCTCAACGATCCTGAGAAGCTATGCGTGTTCTGCCGCGGTATACAAAGCAGTTCACCCATAGATTCTTTTGTCGAACCTATTCCGTGGGCAATGCCCGGATACAGTGATAATGTTATAATGGCTGCCGGTGCTTTTACGCAGGGATCGTCGATTGAATTATCTGCCGACGCGCCGATGCGCGAGCCTTACACCGTTTATATGCAGGGCGGCCTTACCTATGAAAGCGCAAAGCTCGCAATATGCAACGCTGTAAAAAGTATTTCGCCTCGGTTTGTTTAAAACTGATACTTATTCAGGCGGAAAGGAATTAGCACATAAATGAAAAGAATCCTTGCTTTCGATTTCGGAGCATCAAACGGTCGTGCGATCATAGCACAATACTACGATGAAAAACTCACCGTAACTGAAGTTCACCGCTTCCCAAATACGCCTGTTTCGATAAATGATACCCTATATTGGGATGTTTTGAAGCTTTATGATGAAATAAAGATATCAATTCGAAAGGCCCAACAGCTCGGTGGCTTTGACAGTATCGGCATAGATACATGGGGCCTTGACTTCGGAATTATCGGTACTGACGGCGCCCTTGTACAAAATCCCGTACATTACCGAGATTCACGTACTTCGGGAATCGCAGAAGAAACAGAACGCATTCTTACGCGCTCTGAGCTGTATAAGCATACCGGCATACAATTCATGTCTCAGAACACCATTTACCAGCTTTATTATCTCTTCACGAGAAAAAAAGAACTGATGAAAAGCGCAAAAAAGATACTAATGATGCCAGATCTGTTCGCATATTTTCTTACAGGATGTATGAAGTGTGAATATACAAATGCAACGACGACAGGTCTTGTTAACGCGCAAAAACACACTTGGGATGAATACATCTGTACTAAGCTCGGAATCGATACGGCACTGCTTCCCGAGATCATTGAACCGGGCAGCACATACGGACTGCTTTCTGAAGCTGTCGCGAATGAACTGGGATGCGGGCGCGTGCCCGTGATTGCTGTCGGTACACACGATACAGCTTCCGCTGTGGTCAGTATACCTGCAAAGGAAAAGGATTTTCTTTACATCAGCTGCGGTACTTGGTCACTTCTCGGTACTGAGTTAAGCAAACCATATATTTCAGATACAAGCGAGAAAGATAATTTTACAAACGAAGGCGGATGTTTCGGAACGATACGTTTTCTAAAAAACATATGCGGTCTTTGGCTTATACAACAGTCAAAACGTATATGGCAGCAAAACGACCCGAATATCAGTTACGCTTACATTGAGGCCGAGGCGAGAAAAGCAAAGCCGTTCCAAGCTTTTATCGATCCCGACGCACCGGATTTTGTCAATCCTAACGACATGCCGGAAGCCATACGATCTTTCTGTAAACGCACTCATCAACCCGTGCCTGAGACGATAGGACAGACAGCGAGAGTGATATACGATTCGCTCGCATTGAAATACCGATATATATCAGAAAAGCTTTCCGGACTTACCGGCAAAAAATACAGTGTTATGTATATGGTCGGAGGCG
>CAZFZL010000146.1:0-3081 GCA_964523005.1 uncultured Oscillospiraceae bacterium | reverse complement strand
GGCGAGTATGACGCCCGCGACGATAGCAAAGAACGCGCCATGGTTGCTTATAAGCTTTGAAAGCTCGATTATTATACGTTCTGAATCGGTAAGCGAGTCAAGCGTTCCGTTCGCCACTACGGCGGCGCCGACAACACCTATAAGTATCGATGCGCCCATGGATATGACGACCCAGACGGAGGCTATGCGTCTTGAGCGCTTAAGCTGAGAAGGATCTTTTATCGCCATGAAGCGAAGCAGGATATGGGGCATACCGAAGTATCCGAGTCCCCATGCGAGCGTCGAAACGATCGTCAGGAACCCGTACGGCTTCACTCCCGCCGTGCCTGCCGCCATTTCGCTCACGCTTGATGCGGCGTGCGTTGATGTAAGGTTGAGGTATCCGCTCAACGATGACGCGTTCGCGCTTACGGCGTCCCATCCGCCGGCGTAGCTAATTCCGAAGCCGAGAACCGTTATGAGAGCTACGGTCATGACTATTGATTGTATAAGGTCGGTAGTGGACGCTGCGAGAAACCCGCCGAGCGCAGTATAAAGGATAATAACGGCGGCGCTTATGAGCATCGCGACCGTGTAGTCAACTCCGAACAACGAGTTGAACAGCTTTCCGCAGGCTGAAAAGCCTGATGCAGTATACGGAACGAAAAATACAATTATCACTATCGCCGCTATCGCGGTGAGTATGCCTTTATTGTCTCGGAACCGCTTTGAAAAGAAATCCGGAACAGTGAAGCTTCCGAGCCTGTCGGAATAGTTTCTTATGCGTTTTGAAACGATAAGCCAGTTGAGATAAGTGCCTACCGCAAGTCCTATCGCCGTCCAGCACGCCTCCGCAAGTCCGGACAGAAGCGCGACGCCGGGCAGTCCCATCAGCAGCCACGAAGACATATCTGACGCCTCCGCGCTCATCGCTGTAACGTACGGACCGAGCTTGCGTCCGCCGAGATAGAATTCGCTCGTTGTTTCATTGCGCCTGCTGTACATGATCCCGATAACGATCATCATCGCAAGATACAGGCCGATAGTAATTATAATTATAACGTCGTTCATCTCTTTCCCACTTTCACACAATATGATAACATCATATCATATTATCACGCTAAAGTCAACCGTAAAGCTGACATTTTTTGCTTGATTGCTGTTATTTATACTCTTCTCCGGCGGATGGTTCATACTCACCCGTCTCAAGCGGCCTGTCGCCGACGGAAAGCTCAAGCTGCTGACAGAAGAGCAGAAAATATCGTTCACAACGATAATCACGACCGAAAAAAAAATTCAGCCCGCTTTACTGAAAAGCGGGCTGAATCATCAGTTATGCTCAGTTCAGAGATTCGAACGCTTCTACAGTGCTTTTGATGGCGCTCTCAATAGCCGACTGGTTCTGCTGCACAAGCGAAACATACGAGCCTGCGCTCGCGTTGATAGAGGCGTGCAGCACATTGAAGCCAAGCTGCGCCCAGTTGTACATCTGTCCGAGGTCACAGCCTGCCGTGCTGCGGATAAGGTCGAGCATTTCGATGCTGTCATCGTCACGCGTGCGCTGCCCCTTCAGGCATACCTCGTAATACGCCGGGATAACGCTGTTGAGTCCCTCGGCGCCGAGCACCTGAAGCAGAACCGCAGATCTTTCAGCTTCATCCTGCTCAAGCGCGTACGGTATTGAAAACACACTACCCGCCCAAGGATTGGCAAACGAACAATACTCTTCCTGGTTCTCGTCGTACAGAGGCATTGGCAATATACCGTAATCAGTCTCCATATCTCTCAAATCGGCTATTCCGCTGAGCGTTCCGCTGTAAAGCAGACATCTGTCGTCCAGGAACGCCGCGTTCACCAGTTCACACGGCGATGTTGTGTAGCCCGGTTCGTACCAATAATCGTTTGCGTTGACGAAATACGCCTTGTTTTGCATAAGCTCAAGCACTGCGTCAGCCACATCCACTCCGTGCTCGCTCGCGAGAGTAACCTTATAAGAATCGTCATCCTGAAGAGTAACCGTTCTTCCACCTCCGGAATAGAACATACTCCACATATTATCACTCTGTCCGCCCATGCCGAATTTATCTTTATAGTTTATCACTCCGTCGCTGTTGAAATCCGCCGAGACAAGCTTTGACCATTGGGTGACAAGATCAAACGTCCATTGATGTGCTCTGACGATATCATACGGACTTTCAAGCCCCAGCTCAGAAAACATATCTTTGTTTATGAGCAGGCACGAAAGCATATCAAGATTTCTGAAACCGACAGCACCGGATGCGCAGTACAGCTTTCCGCTGATTTCAGCTGCGGCGTTGTAATCAGCATCCCACCAAGCATCTTCAAGCGAGCTAAGATTTTCGATGCCGTAAAGATTGTAGAACATCCCCTTTATCGCTGCCGCCGTCGTTTCCTGTACGTTGCATGAAACGAAGGCGTAATCGGCGGTGCCTGCCTGCGTCTGTGCATAAAGCGTGGAATAAAGAACACCGTTATATGTGCGTCCCACTACATATTCATTTATCTTACAGTGGAGCTTTTCTTCAGCAAAATCGTTTCTTGCGTAAATAGCATCATTGAGCACGCTCGTTTCAAGCTCATCCTTATTGTAGCCGAACTCAAACGTCTGCTGTAAATCCACGTTGTCGACGATTGAAAGTATCTTCACCGTATGTCCTTCATACGAAAACCCTTCCGGTATGTCCGCGGTATAAGTCGAGACCTCATTCTCCGACACATCCTGAGATGCGGACGACACTACGGATGCTGTGCCGGAATGATCTGAAGCGTCATCACATGACACAAGCAAAAGCGCCGTACTCAACAACAGCACAATGATTACTGGCAGTTTTCTTTTCATACAGATAACCTTTCTTACCATCCGCCCGTAACGGACGCAAACAGCAATACATATTGTTTTGTATTGTTTAATTATAGCACAAATTCAACATTATCAAAAACAATAAGTACAAACAGTGTGGGAAATTTGTTTATATTTTCTTGTCTAAAACAAAAAAGCTGCATCCGTAATAAACGGATGCAGCTTTGGTGCACCTTCAGGGATTCGAACCCGGGACCCACTGATTAAGAGTCAGTTGCTCT
>CAZFZL010000145.1:0-3124 GCA_964523005.1 uncultured Oscillospiraceae bacterium | reverse complement strand
TTCTTATATGATATAATAGCAAACTTAGAGGGCTTTGTCAATAGCGCTTAATACTATTTGCAGGCGGAAAACATTTCATGAATGTACTTATTGAGTACTGCGGTACCGTGAGAAGCATTAAAATAAACCATTCCATAAAGCTGTCTGAAGCTATACGGGCTGCAGATCTTGAATTCAGCATGCCGTGTGCGGGAAAAGGAAAATGCGGCAAGTGCCGCGTCAGAGCGCGCGGCGCACTATCGGAAATTACAAGGGAAGAAAAAGAAATGCTCGGTAATGATGCCGGTGATGATATAAGGCTTGCGTGTATGTGTTATGCTGTCTCAGACGCGTACATAAACATCGACTACGAAAAGGGAAGCGTTGAAACGGATGAATACATCAGACACTTCACGCTTGATCCTTCAACGGGCTTCGGTATTTCCGTTGACATCGGAACGACTACCCTTGTTGCTTATCTGTTTGACCTTAATAACGGAAACAAGCTCGGATTTGTGTCGGCACTCAATCCGCAGGGGATTTGCGGCGGAGACGTGATAAGCAGAATAGAAGCATCGCTTTCCGGTCATACGGATGAACTGCGCGAGCTTATAACAAACGTTCTTAACGAGATGTTTACAAAGCTGTGCTGTGATGCAAAGCTCTGTCTTTCCGATATAAAAAAATGCATCATCACCGGAAATACAGCAATGATGTATTTCCTGACAGGCAGAGATCCGCGTTCTATCTCGTGTGCTCCGTTCATAAGCGAATTTCTTTTCGGTGAAAACATTGCTCCTGAAATGCTTGGGCTGCCGGATAGCACTGAGATTTACCTTACAAAATGCGTTTCCGCTTATATCGGCGGAGATATAACGTCCGCCGCGACGGCTGTACGTCTGACGGAAAATGAATCTCCTGTCATTATCACAGATATAGGAACGAACGGCGAATCAATGGCGTACGACGGGGAAAACATATACTGTGCATCGGCTGCCGCAGGTCCCTGCTTTGAAGGCGTAGGACTCAGCTGCGGCATGATGGCTAAGCCGGGTGCAGTATGTAAGGTTTGGCTCGAGGATAATAAAGTAAAGTTTGAAACGGTGTCGGGCGCAAAAGCAGTCGGTTTTTGCGGATCGGGAATCATTGACGCCGTGAGTGTTATGCTCAAAACGCACGTGATAGATGAAAACGGTACGTTTGAAACGGACGAAAAAAGCTTTACGCTTCCGGGAACGGATATATATATCACTCAGGAAGACGTCAGAAACATACAGCTCGCCAAAAGTGCTATATGCTCAAGTATAGAAACAATAATGAACGCCATGGGTATAGATTCTTTCAAACATGCATACCTCGCGGGCGGCTTCGGAAACAACATCGACCCCGCAACAGCCTTTGAAATCGGGTTGCTCCCAAAGCATTTTACCGATGATATCATCCGCGCCGGTAATGCGGCAGGATGCGGCGCATCATATATCCTTCGTTCTCAAAGCGAAAAAGATTATTCAATATCTATCGCCGGCAGCGCACATACACTTGAGTTGCCGACAAACCCGTTCTTTGCTGAACGCTTTATTGAAAATATGTCATTCGATAATTAAAAAATCGAAAGGTCAAAACGTATGGAGAATCAAAAAATCGCTGTAATAACCGGCGCAGGCGGCGTACTTTGCTCGTGCTTTGCGCGCTTTTTAGCATCGCAAGGATACAGCGTCATGCTGCTCGATCTCAATGAAAATGCTGCCGCCGCAGCCGCAAAGCAGATAACGGATGCCGGTTTGTCCGCTTATGCCTATGCTGTTAATGTACTTGACAGAGCTATGCTCACAAAGGTGAAAAACCGTATTAACTCACAGCACGGCAGTGTTTCGCTGCTCATAAACGGAGCCGGCGGAAACAGCCCCAAGTGTACGACTGATAAGGAAAAATATTTTGAAGGCGATATAGATAGCGCAGATGTAAAAAGCTTCTTCGATCTCGACGCCGCCGGTTTTGAATTTGTATTCAACTTGAATTGCCTCGGAACAGTGATCCCAACGCAGGTGTTCGCACAGGATATGCTCTGTGACGGCGGCTGTATTATTAATATATCATCCATGAACGCATACAGACCTCTTACCAAGATCCCTGCTTACAGTGCCGCAAAGTCAGCCGTTTCAAATTTGACGCAGTGGCTCGCCGTACATTTTGCTCCGGTAAATATCAGAGTGAACGCTATTGCCCCGGGGTTTTTCGTGACTGCACAGAACAAAAGCCTGCTTTTTGACAATAATGGAAACCCGACCGAGCGTACGAAAAAAATCCTTGCTGCAACGCCAATGGCGCGTTTCGGCCGACCCGAGGAGCTTCTCGGAACACTCGGATGGCTCTGCGACGGCGAAAGCTCCGGCTTTGTGACAGGTATAACTGTTCCTGTTGACGGAGGCTTCTCCGCATATTCCGGAGTGTGAAGAAATCATTACATAATACTTAAAAGGAGTTTATCAATGGCAGGCCTATTATATTACAGTATACCTACTCCGTTGATGATCGCGGATGAGGATTTTAAGATCCTGATGAAATACGGATGCTTTGAAGAGTATGCAATTAGATTTCGTAAAGGGGCTTCATTAAAAAATTACTTCGGATTAAAAGGACTGCTTAAGTTAAAAAAGCTTGAAGATGGCGACTGTATACTCATCGAGTACAACAATACCGCTATCGATATTTTCTCTGTTGTCAAGAAGGGCAGACATTACTATTTCTTCTTGTGCTCGTTTTACTCGCTCATTGAAATGCGCATACGTCTGTATGATCCGGATTTTAATAGCGTTGTGACTGATCATTATAAAAAAGTATGTGCGTATATTTCCGAAATGAAAAAAGAAGAGTATATATGCCCTCCTTCAAATACGTTGAAAAAAGCAAACATGCTTTGTGCGAGCATGACGCGATGCGTCAAATTTGAACATTTTTTGTTCAAAAATCTCAAATATGAACGCTGTGTGAGCAATGATATGCTGAGTATATTCCGTATCATTACTTCTTTGATCGATCCGAACGAATGCTTTATACAGATGATGGACAGAATCGATAAACCACTTACCGCTGTTTACGATGTGCTTGACATGACGCTTGTTATATCTGCACTTTTAAATATATC
>CAZFZL010000144.1:0-3223 GCA_964523005.1 uncultured Oscillospiraceae bacterium | reverse complement strand
TCTTTGAAGCTCGTCGGCTTTTTCGGTTCCGGCTTCACATAGTCATAGCCGCCTGTCGGTTCTTCAATATTGAAGTAAATCTCAACATGGTCTTGCCCTCCGTCAAAGCAATGCTCTGTATCAACATGATAACAAACACCGTTTATCTTATTATAGAAATGGCAGACATCCATGTACTGTCCCGCCGGATGAAAGCCATTCTGCCTGAGAATATCACGGTATTGACGCACTTCGTTTTCCGCATTGTACCCACGGTTGAAGGTTGCGTAAAAGCGAATATAGCCGTCTTCTTCCTCAATCCCGATTTCGTTTCCGCCGCCGTTCCATCTCGGATATTCCGAAAGCACTGTATCCCACCGGTTAAGCACCGCGTCGTTCTTCGCCTGTGATGCCTGTTCTTCGGCAACGGCACTCGGCAGCTTTGTTCCGCAGTCTTGACAGAACTTTGTGCCAATACTGTTTTGCTTGCCGCAGCTTGGACACACTGCACCCTGTGCTACGGTTTCCTCCGGCAGCTTCGTGCCGCACGACGGACAAAATTTCACGTCCTTGTCGGCGGCTTCGCCGCACGACGGGCATATTTTCATGTTCTTCGCCGCTTCGTTCGCCATGCTCTGCACCGCTCCGGCATACGAACCGAACAGTCCGCCGAGCTCGCTTGCTTTTTGCTGCAGCTTTTCGTCAGTGCTTTGCGCCTGCGCTGACGTCTGTGCCTGCGAGGAGGAAATCGATTTGTCCACCTTATTCGCTGCTGCGTTGACGGCGTTATTTGCCGCCTGCTCCACCTTCGGAGCAACAGCCTTCTCCACGGCGTTTCCCACGGCATTTCGTACCGAACGCTTAATTGTTCTGTCTAAAAAGCCCATCTTTCCTGTCTCCGTTTCATTCTGATGTTTTTAAAACCTCTGCTGTCGTCATTCCCTGTATGCCGAGCTTTCGTGCGCATTCCACACACAGGCCGTCTATTGAAGCTTTGTCACTTGTGATGACATAACAACAGTCACACACCATTTTTTTGCATTGGCTGCAGGTGTTGAGCTGCAAAGCGAGCCTGTTATGTTTTAATTTTCTCCCCGGGAGGAACACACTGACGGTCTTTTCTTTTTTACACAGCTCACAAACCGCTTTGTGTCTGCTAATAAATAAGGACCCGTTTTTGCAAACAAACGCTTGTCCGGCTCTCATTCGGCATACTCCTTCCCGTGCTGCGGCCGTCTGTGTAATAATTATACCGCCAAAACAGAAAAACACACCCACCCAACAGGGGGGGGAACGGCTTCGCAAAGCAATAATTGTATAAGAATTTTTATATTGTAGTCGTTGTATTTTTTGATGCGTTATGATATACTTATTTATAAGAAAGAGAGCCTTCGGAGAGGAGCGCGATGAAAACGGATATTACTTCAGAAAACAGAAAAAAGCGTATAAAGCTGCCGGTAACGCTTCTGATGTGCTACTCCCTTTTCACGGCGTGGCAGATGGGTGTTGTATTCTTTTCCGGGCGGGCGCTCTCGCTTGACGGAAAAACGCCGCTGCCGATAAACGCAGAAGGGATGACCTTCTTTATAATAGCAGCGTACATATTATCGATCGTCTTCCTTATATTTTTCTAAAAGCATTCCGTAATGACGGCGCGTATAATGATCGCCGTGTCGCTTGCCGTTACGATCGCACTCTATCTGCCGCTCGGAAACAAGCTGCTCGCCGCACTCATCGGAGCGCAAACGTTTTGCTGCGTATTTCTGATAGGCGTGTGCATAAGCGTGGCGGTGAACCTCTTCACCGAAAAAACGGAGCTGTACGACATTCTCGTGACCGCCGTATTTGCCGACATCATCATCGCTGTTCTCCAGAACGACATTTTTCCCGTATCTTACGGCGTGTTCCACGCCTTTACAACAGCGGCGCTGTGTTTGATTCTGTTCTTTTTTTTCCGTTTACCGGCAAAGCAATGGCCTGAATACGTCAAAAAAGGCGATGTTATCACTAAGCCGAAGCGGCTGTTCGCCGGGGTATTCTTTCTTATAGGCATTTCGTGTATACTATCGCTGTTCGGAAATGCAGTGAGCGAAAGCGTGCCGCACGGAGTTACGATCTTTTCGCTGTCCACCGCGCTGGGCGGTGTGATAGTGTTTCTGATATGGAAGCTGCTCGGTGTTTCTCCGATAAAATGCGGAAAAGTTCTCATCGCACTCGGCGCTGTCGGTTTTCTTTTTGCTGTCGCCGGCTCACAGCACGAGGGCTTTCTCTATGTTGCCTGTGTGCTTCTCGGATGCGGAAATCTCGCGTGCTGCCTTTCAGCGTTCTTCGGCATTGCACTCGCCGACAGATACCCTTCCCGCTTCATCACTCCTACGATAATCATACTGGCCGTCGTCACAGTTGTGATTCATACCGCGCTGCTCGAAGCTCTCCGCGACAATGTGTCGATGCTCTACATTATATACGCGATACCGGCATTAATTGCGTGTGTTGCTTATCTTATACTTGAGCCGCACCTTATCTGGTCGGCGTGGCGCGAAGACATTCATATGCCCGAATCAACCGATAAGGGCGAGGATACAGGCAGTGAAGCTCCTGCCGCATCCGACTCGCTCGTGACGCTTGAAGCGATTCTCACGCCTCACGCGGACGGTACCCTCTCCGGCCAGGAGCTGCGCATTGCAGGGCTGATACTGAACGGTTACACAGGCACGGAAATTGCCGCGATGCTGAAAATATCAGAAAACACAGTCAAGGGCTACCGCAAGAATCTCTACGCGAAGCTGAACATCCATTCGATGAAGGAGCTGTTCATGCTCACCGGTTCGGGGCTCAAACAAGTCACCGCTGTCAAAAAATAAAATAATACCGAATCTATTTTGAAAGGATCTGTTATGGCAATGCGAAAATTTTCAGTTCGCTCCGTTGGCTTTATCTTCTGTTTGGTGTTAGTTTTTATTTTGCCGTTCGAAGCTTATGCCGCGGACAAATATCTGACCAGCGAAGGAACGACCGTAGATATAACCCTTGACGAAAGCGGAAACGCACGCGTTGTAGAAAACTGGTCTTATTACTACGGCGGCGACACGATAACACGTTACCGCCGTCACTATCTCGCCAATGATTACACGCTTTCGGATTTTTCCGTATACCTTGACGGTATGGCTCTCACCGTGCTGAGCGAAGCGGACGATACGCGTCCCGAAGGCTGCTGTGCCGTGTACGAAGACAACGAAGGCAC
>CAZFZL010000143.1:0-3255 GCA_964523005.1 uncultured Oscillospiraceae bacterium | reverse complement strand
CTTCGCGTTCGGTCTTTGCGCTGTCGATAAATTCACGGTAGCCTTTACAGTATTCACCGGCCGTTTCCTTTACGTTCTCAACGATTGAATAGACAGTTTTTGATTTGAACAACAGTTTTTCTGCGTCTTTCTTATTCATTATTTTCTTCCTCACTGAAATATAGATTTTTATATTTTTCTGCTGCAAGAGCGACCTTTACGACATACTCGGAGGTTTCGTTTATCGGAATGGACTTCAAATCAATGCCGTTGTCGGAGTATCTGCCGTCGGTAAGCCATGAGTCGACCCGCCCGATTCCGGCATTGTACGAAGCATACGTTGTTTTCCATGAGCCGAATCTTTTATATGCATATGAGAGATAAAACGTACCCAGTTCAATATTAACTTTCGGATCAAAGACATCGTAGCCTTCATCCAGATCGACATAGTATGTGCTCAGCCATGTCACGGTATCCGGCATCAGCTGCATAAGTCCCTGTGCTCCTACGCGGGATACTGCATTCTCAGAGAAATGGCTCTCGGTATATATGACTCCATAGATAATTTCCGGCGGAACTGAATATTCCTCGGAATATTTCATGACCAATTCATAGTACGCTGTCGGATATTTCTGTTTTTCAAGCTTCAACTGATACCTTGGATAAAAAATTGCGGCGAGCGAAGCGGTTATAATAATCAGTCCGATCAAAATGAAGACTGCAAACGATAGTTTTTTCTTTTTTGTTCTGCTTCTGCTCATGTGCTGATACTCTCTTGAAAACCGATCTGAATGATTATATTTTTGACCTGTTCATCCAGCTTTGCAACGCTTGATGAATTGTGGATTGTATAATCACTGTTTCTTCTAAGAAAATCATCACTTTTCTGTCCTTTTATTCGTTCGCACGCCAGTTCATATGAAATCGAATCACGGGACATGATCCTTTCAATACGCGTCTTCTCGTCAGCAATAACACTTATAACACAATCACATAAATCGTTAACACCTGCTTCAAAAAGCAACGGGGCATCGATTACAACGAGGCCGCTATGCTCAGCCAGCTGTTGTTCTATTTCGGAAACGATGCGTGGATGAGTTATATGTTCAAGTTTCTGTTTAGCCTGTTCGTCCGCAAATATTCTTTCGGCGAGCTTTTTTCTGTCAAGTGAGCCATCATGCATTCTATAATCGAGTCCGAATGCTCCGAATATTTCTGCTAATGCCGGCGTACCGACAGCAACCGTATTGCGAGCTATCGCGTCACAGTCTATAACGAACGCACCATGCAGTCTGAAAATGCTTGATACAACGCCTTTTCCTGCGCCGGTACCGCCGCAAATGCCTATAACATACCGTTCAGACATTCAAGCACCTCCTTTTCACTTATTGCTCCTATGCGTATAATAAAAGGCTTATCGGCAAGTGAGATTATTGTTGACGGGATACCGCCCCCACAAATGCCTGCATCGATGATCGCATCGATCTTACCGTCGAAAGCATCAATAACATCGTCGGCACATTTTGGGGCAGGCTGACCGCTTATGTTTGCGCTGGGTGCTGCGACAGGCAGACCGCAAAGCTTAAGAAAATCGACCGCAATTGGGTTAGGAGGGCAGCGAAACGCAACAGTTGAAGAGCAGCTCACCTCATCGGGAACGACCGGCTTCTTTTTCAGGACATATGTCAGCGGACAGCCGAAGAACACTTTGCTGAGCTTTTGATAATAATCGTTGAGGTATGCAAACTGCCCGGGATTGGTATTCTGTGAAAGATGAAGGATCAGTCCTTTGTCATAGGGTCTGTTCTTAACGGAGTATATTTTTTTGCATGCGTCACTGTCGAGTCCATTTGCACCGAGACCGTAAACCGTTTCGGTAGGGAAGGCGACAAGGCCTCCGTTTTTGATTATTTCGGCGCATTCAAGAAGCATATTCATATCAGGCTCGGACGGTGCCATCCTGAATATTTTTGTTTTCAATCTATCATGACCTTTCGGTACTTATTTATCCGGTTACAGTATATATCTTTTCCGAAAGATTGTCAATATAAAAAATGCCGTCACATAAGTAACGGCATTTTTAAAACATATCTTACGCCTTGACTTTTTTTAGTCTGACGAATCTCGGAAGCCCGTCTTCCTTGGGAAGCTCGGTCTCACCCTGGATGAGCGGAAGAGCGTATTCAACAAATTTTTCGTTAAGTCCGTCCTGGCTGGCGTTGAGCCATTCAAGCGGTACCTTCTTTTCTGTGTTAGCAACCGATGTGAGGTCAAAAAGTTTAATACGGCAAACATATTTGCCGTTCACATACTCGCGTTCGAAGCCGACCATCTTATCGGTAATGCCGTTGACGGCGTAATCGACGGCTGCTTTACCGGCAGCGAACGATTCATCTATATCCGTCTCGGAAGCACAGTGAGCAGCGCATCTCTGAAGAAGGCTGAGTTCTATGCCTCTGACCTTTGCACCCGTCTGTTCCTTGACGTAATTTGCAAGGTATGCGGCCAGACCGCCGAGCTGAGCGTGACCGAAGCTGTCCTTTGTCTGTGCAAGCGAAGCACCATATTCGGAAATATAAACGCCGTCCTTGTCTCTGATGCCTTCGGAAACGCATATGATGCATTTCGTTGTCTTTGCATAGATAGCCTTAACCTTCTCGATAAAGCTGTTTATGTCGAACGGTACTTCGGGCAGATATATCAGATCAGGCCCATTGCCCTTGTACCCGGCAAGCGCGGACGCGGCTGTAAGCCATCCTGCGTTTCTGCCCATTATCTCGACAACGGTGATCATCCCGGTATCGTAAACGCGTGCGTCATGATAAATTTCCATGACAGAGGTTGCGATGTATTTTGCAGCGGAAGCATAGCCGGGGCAATGATCCGTTCCGTAAAGATCGTTGTCTATCGTCTTCGGGATACCCATGCAGCGGCATTCGTAGCCGTTCTTAAGCATGAACTTGGATATTTTGTTGCAGGTATCCATTGAATCGTTGCCGCCGTTGTAGAAGAAATAACGGACGTCATACTTGCGGAAAATATCAAGAATACGTTTGTAATCCGTATCGTCGATGTCGGGATCCTTGAGCTTGTAACGGCATGAGCCGAGAGCAGAAGAAGGAGTGAATTTCATATAAGAAAGCTCCTTGGGATCTTCCTTTCCCATGTCGATAAGATTATCGTCGAGAACGCCTTTGATACCGTGAACTGCTCCGAGAACGCGCGTAATGCAGTCGCTTCCAAGCGCTGTTTTTATAGCGCCGTACGCACTCGCGT
>CAZFZL010000142.1:0-3277 GCA_964523005.1 uncultured Oscillospiraceae bacterium | reverse complement strand
TCGTCACGTGGAGCGTTTCTTCAACCTTTCTGTTGCGTTCAATTACTGCTTCGTTTACTACGGTCGATTCATAATCACCATTACCACCGAAGAACGGATTCACGACAGTTGATATATCTCCACCGTATGAGCTGAGTATTGTGAACAGCTCACCCTCATAATCAAGATCATCAGGCAGACCTGCATCATATGCTGATGTTGTATCACCGACGGAAGCGGTTTCGCCGACGGACACTGTGTGTGAAGTCTCCGTAGAACCGTCACAGCCAAAGCTAAGCCAGAGGAGTGCAAAGATCATGATGAAGATGAAAAGTCTGGGTTTCATAAACGTATTCCTTTCATGTTGAATATCTTTTCGCGTTCAGCGCCTTGTAGAGCCGAACGAAGGATTCGTGGCGTGATTGAGGTATTGTGCCGTTTTTGACGTTTTCAATGACGCTGCAGCCCTGCTCGCAGGTGTGTGTACATTTCGTATAGCGGCAGCCATGGCTGTATTCTTCAATTTCCGGAAAGGCGCGCGTAAGCTCTTCACGTTTTATCAGCCCAAAACCTGCCGCGTCAAACAGCCCGAAGCCGGGCGAATCGGCGACAAAGGTTTTGTCCTCTACGAAGAACAGCTCAGTTGTGCGCGTGGTATTCTTTCCCCTTTTTATTTTCTCGCTCAGATCACCCGTTTCGGCTTTTGTATCGGGGTAGAGCGCGTTCATAAGACTTGATTTTCCTACGCCGGAGACGCCTGCAAAGCATGAAACGCAGCCGCGCAGCGCGTCTCTGAGCTCATGCGTGCCTTCACCCGAAAGCGCATCAGTACAGAATAGCTGAAATTTCGTATGGCAGTATATGCTGTAAAGGCTTTCGCAGCTCGCAGTGTCGATCTTATTGAAGACAAGCACGGGCGTTATACCCGAAAGCAGCGATACTGCCGTCAGCTCATCGAGCGTGAAAAGATCGGCCTGCGGCTCTCCTACGGAAACGATGATCACAAGGCGATCGATGTTCGCTATGCGCGGACGCACGAGCACGTTTTTGCGCATCATCAAAGCGGTTATGTAGCCTGTGCTGTCACCGTTGTCGGTGAAGATTACGTTGTCACCGCACATAGGTCGAAGCATATCATGGCGAAGCTTTGCGCTTGCCTTGCATTGCACAGTGCTTTTTGAGCTTCTGACAAAATACAGACCGTTCTGCCCCTTGAGGATCAGTCCCGTCTTCTCCATATTACGGTTCTGCCGTCTCTTCCGAAGTGCTTTCCTCCGATGCTTCATTTGATACATCGGACTCATCCTGAGACTCGTCGGGCTGTGATATGTCGGGCTGCGATTCGTCGGGTTGAGATTCGTCGAGTTGAGATATGTCGGGCTGTGATTCGTCGGGTTGTGATTCGTCAAGTTGTGATTCGTCGGGCACAGAGACCTGAATGTAGGATTCGCCGCCCCACGACACACCTTCCTGTTCATAGACACCGATCACGATATCGATGACCGTAGACCATGCAGTCGCGGTCGTGTTAGCGGCAACGCTCTGTGAAACAACCTTCCCGTCAAGAGCAGTATCGTGAACGACTTTGGTGGTAACCTCCCCGAGTGTGAGGTGATATTCGGTAATTTCTCTTGAAGCATCCGCGCGGCTCATGCCGTAAAGCGACGGAACAGTAACGGTTTCGACCTCCTGTCCCTGGCTGATATAAAGCTTAACGGTATCGCCCGTTTCAACGATAGAATCCTTCACGGGGTCTGTCTTGATGGCATAGTTGCTGATTATGGTGTCATGAGTAATGTACACTTTTTTTACATCAAGCCCGAGCGATGTGAGAAGAGAGCTTGCCTCACGCCAATCATAATACGCCACGTCGGGTATAACGACGCTTTGTTTGCCAAGACTGATTTCAAGCGTGATGTCAACATATTGATCCTCCCCGGCTATCTTTCGTGCCGAAAGTCCTTCCGGGGACTGACTTATTATTACATTGTCGCCATAGTCCGTATTGTATACGTAATTCTTTTTGAACACACGGATGTTTTGTGTTTCAAGTTCAGCCTCAAGCGTGTCCGAATAAACAGAGCCGACCAAGCTCGGTATGATTATAGTTATACCCGTATCGCTTGCGTCCTCTCCGTATGCCTTCAGCACACGTGCGCCGACAATTATACCTGCCACGAGTCCGACGAGTATAAAAGCAAAAGTGACGCCGGCGATGACCGGCAGTAAGCCGCTGCGTTCGTGTTTCTTTCTCTTCTTTTTTCGTTTGACCAGCACCGCGCCGTCAGGGAGTTGTCCTTCTTCATTTTCTTTGGACGGTAACTTTGCATCAAGCTCAGGCACGTAGTTTTCCATATGAAGCTCGTCGCTCTCGGTCTCAACCTCACCTGTTTTGGCTTCATCTATGACTGTTTCTCCGGGGACAAAGACGAACTCCGGATCCTGTACGACTTTTTCTATTGCTCTGAGCATACTGTGAGCGGAACGGAAACGTTTTTCCGGATCCTTTTCCATTGCCTTAAGTATGATCTGTACAAGCCCGGCAGGCAGCTCCGGCTTAATTTCCGACGGGCTTTTCGGCTGGTCGTTTATCTGCATCATTGCAACGGTTACGGGAGACGTCGCCACAAACGGCAGATTACCGGTCACGCATTCGTAAAGCATGACGCCTACGCTGTATATATCGGAATAGAAATCAGTCGTCTTTCCGCTCGCTTGTTCAGGGGAAATGTAATATACCGTTCCTATCGCTTTATCAGTCATTGTCAGCGGAGCGCTTGTCGGCAGCTTTGCTATTCCAAAATCGGTTACTTTTATGTCACCGTTTTTCAGCAGAATGATGTTTTGTGGTTTTATATCACGGTGGATAACGCCCTTTCCATGAGCGTGCTCAAGCGCGCGAAGGATTTGTCCGATATAATAGCAGGCTTCCTTCCAGCGAAGGCTGCCTTTGTTGGTCAGGTATTCCTTGAGCGTAATACCGTCGAGAAATTCCATTACGATGTACTTCATATCGGGATAGATGGCTACATCGTATATGTTGACGATGTTTTTATGCGACAGCATAGCGACTGCTTTTGATTCATTTATAAAGCGCTGCTCAGCCTGTGTGTCGCCGTTAAACTCCTCGTTGAGTATTTTTATGGCGACGATGCGGTTCATAACAAGGTCCTCCGCTTTCAGCACGAACGCCATGCCGCCAACGCCGACCAGCTCAAGTATTTTATACCTGCCGTCGAGCACCTTCCCTATATAGACCTCATATCTTGAATTATCCATTCCAATGACCTTTCCTTAA
>CAZFZL010000141.1:0-3348 GCA_964523005.1 uncultured Oscillospiraceae bacterium | reverse complement strand
GTTCGCAGATTAAGCAAGGAGGATGAATGATGGCTCAGTACACGACCAAACAGCGCAAGGCGCTCATTGAATATCTCAAAAGCAATCCTGACAGGCAGCTTACCGCACGTCAGATAGCAGATGCGCTTGAAGTAAGCGGATGCAGCAAGATCAGCCGAAGCGCCGTTTACCGGAATTTGCAGCTTCTCAAAAACGAAGGCATCATATCACTCGTGACACAGGATTCGGCAAGAGAGAGCGTATATCAATACATCGATTCCGATGAATGCCGTGAATGCGTCCATCTGACGTGCACAAGATGCGGACAAATACAGCATCTCAGGACGAGCGCGGCGGATGAGCTTGTGAAAAACGCTTCCGATACCGACGGATTTGAGATCGACCGTCAGAAGACAGTAATATACGGGGTGTGTAAAACCTGTTGCAGGAAAAATAAATAATTAAACGTCAAAAACACACCGACCGCCGACACACCGTACATCTTTCGCGTGCAGCGTGTCAGGTCTGTATGAAGAAACATACGCATTTGCTTAACGCATGAAAGGAACATATAGATTGAAAAAAATCATACTATGCCTGTTGGCACTTATACTTCTCGTAACGCCGCTGATTGCTTCGTGCGACGCAGACAAACAGGACGACGGCAGGCTCAGCATCGTGTGTACGATCTTCCCCGAATACGACTGGATCGTTCAGATACTTGCCGATCACGCAGACGAAGTCAACCTGACGATGCTTCTTGATAACGGCGTCGATCTTCACAGCTATCAGCCGAGCGCCGCCGATATTCTGACGATATCGACTTGCGACGTTTTCGTATACATCGGAGGCGAATCGGATTCGTGGGTCAAGGACGCGCTTGAAGGCGTGACGAACAAAGATATGCTCGTGGTCGATATTATGACTGTCCTCAGTGACGCGCTGAAGGAAGAAGAGATCATCGAAGGCATGGAAGGCGAAGAAGAGGAAGAGGAAGAAGAAAGCCCGGAATACGACGAGCACGTATGGCTTTCTCTCAAAAACGCGGCTGTCGTATGTGAAAAGCTCGGTCAGACGCTCGGTAAAGCCGACCCGGACAACGCAGCCGATTACGCCGCAAACGCAGCGGCGTACATTGCGCTCATAGACGCGCTCGGCACCCGGTATGAGGAAGCAATATGTGCCGCAGGCAAGGACACGCTCGTATTCTGCGACCGCTTCCCTTTCCGCTATCTTGTTGAAGACTACTCACTTAACTATTATGCCGCGTTCATCGGCTGCTCGGCAGAAACAGAAGCGAGCTTTGAAACGATAGCGTTTTTGGCAAATAAAATCGATGAGCTGTCGCTCAAATACGTGCTTACGATCGATAATTCGAATGTCAATATTGCGTCAACGATCATAGCTTCAACCAAAAGCAAGGATGCCGAAATACTCGTTCTTGATTCGCTTCAATCCATTACTGCTCAGGACATTGAAGACGGTACATCATACCTTGAAATAATGGAAGAAAATCTTGAAGTAATAAAAAAAGCTCTCAGCTGAGAGCATACCGGGGAAAGGTAAAAATTTATGCCATTGCTCACATGCCGCGATCTGTCGCTCGGATACGACGGAAAAACGGTCGTCACGGGTCTGAATTTCACCGTAAACAGCAAAGACTATCTTTGCATCGTCGGTGAAAACGGATCCGGAAAAACCACACTTATGAAAGCTCTCCTGCGTCTTCAGACGCCTCTTGCCGGTACAGTTACAACCGGCGACGGCATAAACCGCAGGCAGATAGGATATCTTCCACAGCAAACGGCAGTGCAGAAGGATTTTCCGGCATCTGTTTATGAGGTTGTGCTTTCGGGCTGCCTGAACAGATGCGGTATACGTCCCTTCTACTCAAGGAAGGACAAGGAGCGTGTCCGTCAGAACATGGACAAGCTTGAGATTACCCCTTTGGCAAAACGCTGCTACCGCGAGCTTTCGGGAGGTCAGCAGCAGCGCGTTCTGCTCGCGCGCGCGCTTTGCGCCGCGGAAAAGATACTGCTGCTCGACGAGCCAGTCGCGGGTCTTGATATGCACGTCACGGCAGAGATGTATGATATCATAGAAAAGCTCAACCGTGTCGACGGGATGACAATTATTATGATCTCCCACGACATTCCGGCTGCCGTCAAATACGCCTCGCATATCCTGCATATCGGTTCACCGGTTTTCTACGGTACGACCCGGGAATATCTGGAAAGCCCGTATAAATCAATATTTTTCACAAAGAAAGACGGTGAGTGCGAATGAGCGCTGTATTCGAAACGCTTTCATTCTATTTTGAATTCCCCTTTGTCAGATACGCGCTGATTGTCGGTGTACTCATTGCTCTTTGCTCGTCGCTTTTCGGTGCAACGCTCGTGCTGAAGCGCTATTCATTCATAGGCGACGGACTGTCGCACGCGGCGTTCGGTGCGATTGCGATAGCAGCAGTACTCGGAATAACGAACAATATGCTCATTGTGCTTCCGCTCACAGTTATATGCGCTGTTTTGCTGCTGCGTGTCGGGCAGAACGCGAAGCTCAAGGGTGACGCAGTGATAGCGATGGTGTCGGTCGGGGCGCTGGCGATAGGTTATCTGCTCATGAATATTTTCAACACCTCATCAAACCTTACGGGAGATGTCTGCAGCACGCTTTTTGGTTCGACCTCGATACTCACGCTGACCAAAAGCGAAGTGTGGCTTTGTATAGTGCTGTCGGTCGCCGTAATGGCGACGTTCGTGCTGTTTTACAACAGGATATTCGCCGTTACATTCGACGAGAGCTTTGCGATGGCTACCGGGACAAACGCCCGGCTTTACAACCTGCTCATCGCCGTGATCATAGCGATAATTATTGTACTTTCGATGAATCTCGTCGGGTCGCTGCTCATATCGGCGTTCGTCATCTTTCCTGCGCTGAGCGCCATGCGGCTGTTCAAATATTTCAAAACGGTGATCATCTTCTCTGCTGCGTTCTCAGTAGCCTGTGCGTGCATAGGAATTATCGTATCTATCCTCGCGAGCACCCCTGTCGGCTCCACAATAGTCGCGGTCGACATAGCTGCGTTCCTTATGTGCACTTTCATCAGTCTTTTCATCACAAGAAAACGCGTCACCGCCTGACCGATCGGAAAGAGGTATCACATATGAACAGAAGTACCGTCACGCCTATACTGATCATGCTTGCGCTTATATTATCACTGACTGCCTGCACGGACGGTACGGACATATCATCCGAAGCCTCTGCCCCCGTTTCGATCAGTCAGGACGAGGTTGATTACGATCTGACCGAGATGAGCTCCGCGATGGTCTATGCACAGGTTTACAATATGCTTATATCACCGAATTC
>CAZFZL010000140.1:0-3379 GCA_964523005.1 uncultured Oscillospiraceae bacterium | reverse complement strand
GTAGGTGCTCTTTACAAGGCTGTAGCCTCCCACGTCCATTTCAAGAGCAGCATCCTGAAATTCTTTTACAAATGTGCTGTCATCGGTGACAAAATAGTATTCGCCGCTGTCTTCGTTCTGATCAACATAGTCGTCAAACTGTTCCTCACCGCTTATCATTTTGTCAACGAGTGCTTGAAGCTCAGTGCGTTTTGCTTCGATCTCATCATCTGTCATATTGACCGTTTCACCGGCATCATTCTTCGTCTGGAATTTATAACAAAGCAAAATATGACGAACGAGCGAATACCCTTCGTATTCGTCACAATACAGCTGATATGCGTCATCGTTGGTCGCCGAAATCGTACCGTCCTTGACAAGTGCATTATAAAGGTCCTCAAGCAGATAGCTCATCATCATATATTCCCTGAAAATATCGATGTTGATGCCGAAGGTAGAAAGATAAACGTTCCATTTTGCTTTTCCGCCGTATGAATCTATACACTTTTTTTCAAGTGTTTCATATGATGCCAGCGATTCTTCTGATACGGTTATGCCTTTTTCAGCAGCGATTGCGGAAGCTATAACAAGCGTCTTGCAGTATTCGTTAACATTAGAAACGAGCCATTCACCGATCGTAACGTCATCAGAATATGCACTTGCCCAAAGCTCAGCGGAATCATCGAGTTCGTAATAGCTGAGAATATATGATTTATTCTCGGACAATATGTATGAATACATTTGAGTGGGAATCGTAACATCCTTATACTCAAATACGTTGACCTTCTGAGCGCATGATGCAAGAGGAAGCGCAATTGCCGCCGCCAGCAGAAGTGCAAGAAGCTTTTTGATTGTTTTCATCAGGATTACCTTTCCTTCCGGTGCTCACAGAGAACCGCTGTTATATTTATACCCATCAATTATACACTCTCGGGGTTATTTTGTCCATACTGTTTTTGTGATATTTCTGTGTAAAGTTGTAAAACGCGCTCAGTTGCGGACAACATTCTATCGCCTGCCGGCATTTTATAATATAAATACGGCTTGCTGCCGGCGGAAAGCAGCAGCTTCCCTCTCATTTCATCCTTTGCCGCAAGAGCTGAGCATATATGCATATCCATGCTCGCAAACCAAAAATATATGCCGTTGCTCTGGCTGGATATTTTGTTCATTCCGAGCGAGCACGCCATATTGCGGATCATGGATATCTCCATCAGATTCATCACACTCACCGGAACTGAGCCGTAGCGGTCAATAAGCTCCGTCTGAAGATCGATGCATTCGTCTTCGTTTGAGAGCAGCGCTATTTTTCTGTAAATATCAATTCGCTGCTGTGAAGCCTCAATGTAGCGTTCGGGTATATACGCATCGACGGCAATATCCATTTGGCAATCGCGCGTCGTCTGCTTTTTCTCGCCTTTTTCCTCGCTGACCTGTTCTTCGAGTATGCGTACAAAGAGGTCATAACCGACGGATTCGATGTTTCCGTGCTGCTGCGCGCCGAGAAGATCGCCTGCGCCGCGAAGCTCCAGATCACGCATGGCTATTTTAAAACCGCTTCCGAATTCAGTAAATTCGCTGAGCGCCTCAAGCCGTTTTTGGGCGATCTCGGTCAATTCTCTGTCCTGCTTGAAGGTCAGGTATGCGTATGCTTTTCTTGCGGAACGTCCGACACGGCCGCGTATCTGATGGAGCTGCGAAAGCCCGAAGCGGTCAGCGTCTTCAATGATAAGCGTGTTGGCGTTGGCAACGTCTACGCCTGTCTCGATTATCGTTGTACATACAAGAATGTCGGTATCTCCGCGAACGAGCGATTCCCAGATTTCGGAAAGCTGCTCCCGGGTAAGCTTCCCATGACCTACAGAGATATTTGCGTCCGGAAACGCTTCCTGAAGTTTGGACGCACGGTTGTATATTGTATCGATGTTATTGTGAAGAAAAAAAACCTGTCCGCCGCGGCGAAGCTCCTTACGTATTGCTTCGTTTATTATCAAATCATCGTATTCAAGCACATATGTCTGTACGGGTACTCTGTCCTGCGGAGCTTCCTCGAGCACCGACATATCGCGTATGCCGGACAGCGCCATGTTGAGTGTCCGTGGTATAGGTGTTGCGGTCAGAGTGAGTACATCAACATTGACAGCGAGCTGCTTAAGCTTCTCCTTATGCGTGACCCCGAAGCGTTGTTCCTCATCGACTACAAGCAGCCCGAGGTCTTTGAAAACAACATCCTTTTGAAGGAGTCTGTGAGTACCGACGATAATATCGACATCGCCGTGCTTGAGGCGGCGGAGTATCTCGTCCTGCTGCTGTTTCGTGCGGAAGCGCGATACCATTTCACACTTCACCGGAAAAGAACGGAAACGCGAAAGCAGCGTCTGAAAATGCTGATATGCAAGTATTGTGGTAGGTACGAGTATCGCCGCCTGCTTGCCGTCCTCAACGCATTTGAAGGCTGCGCGCAGCGCGACCTCGGTCTTTCCGAAGCCGACATCGCCGCACAGAAGTCTGTCCATGGGGACGTTGCGCTCCATATCGTGCTTTATTTCTTCACAGGCCTTGAGCTGACCGTACGTTTCTACATAGTCGAAATGCGATTCGAATTCCGACTGAAGATCATCGTCGTGAGAAAAAGCGAATCCGGGCTGCTTCATTCTTTCGCTGTAAACGGCAATAAGCTCGCGTGCGATACTTTTAGCGCTCTTTTTCGCCTTTTCCTTCGCTTTATACCAATCAGTACCGCCAAGCTTCGAAAGCTTTTTTGTGCCTGTCCCCGCACCGATGTATTTACTCACAAGATCAAGCGAGTTACATGGGACATAGAGCACATCCGTGCCCTCGTACTGAATTTTAATGTAATCCTTGGTTATTCCTTCGACAGTGAGCTTCTTTATGCCGTCGTAGCGCCCGATACCGTGGTTTTCATGCACCACTAAATCGCCGGGCGACAGATCAGCGTACGATGCTATCTTTTCGCGGTCGCTTCCGCCCGAATATGCGCGGCGGCGGCGCACAAGTTTCTTTGCCTGTTCGGTATTTCCTTCGCAGAAAAACGCGAATCGTTCTTTGGCAAACTCAAATCCGCCGGGCTGACCGATGATCTTCGTCGTCGTATATACTGCACCGTTGTCAAACTGATCGTCATACGGTAAACATTTTATATCCTTCGCCGATAAAAGCTCTTTCACCGACGACGCGCTGTGTCTTGTCGAGCAGGCGACGAGTGTTTTATATCCGCCCGACACGTATGAAGCTATATCGTCCGAAAGGACTTCGTTCTCAGCTGTAAACGCAGGAATCGTTTTTACATTGACGGAAAAATTCGCTTTGAACGTAAATATCTTTTCGCTCATAACGAACAACTCAAGCGCGATCATCCGTTTTTCAAGGCAGGCAAGCA
>CAZFZL010000139.1:0-3462 GCA_964523005.1 uncultured Oscillospiraceae bacterium | reverse complement strand
AACGTCACCGTATCCGATGCCGCCGGCGAAATGTGCGATCGCCGCGTCCATTACAGCGCCGTTGGATGCAGCGCGCAGCAATGAATCAGCACCGGAAAAATACGAGCTTACAAGTGCAGAAAAATCCGTACCGTCGAGCAGTTTCCACCAAAGCGGCGAAGCGGCACCGACGGCTATAAAAGCTACCGCCGTTTTCGGATGTGTTACCACGGTGATCAGAACCGCACCGATAACGAAAAGCATCATAGCTGTGACATCCTGCGTAAAGTACAATGCCGCACAGCATACAATACTGCACGCAAGCGCACCGAGTCTCGAAAAAAAGCTGTAATTGACGTTGACGCGTTGTACAAAAATGATACCGCCGACGGCAATATACACCGAAGCACCCATACCGGGAGCCGTTATAAAGTCAAGCTCGCCGAGAAGCGTCAGCGTAGGCACAAAATGCAGAAGAATTATCGCAAGCGACGCGAAGAAACAGCTCGTGAGTATAGCTCTCATACAGCAGAAAACAAGCTTATCCGTACTGATGAGGTTCATAGCAAGGAAAAAGCACAGCATCATACTGATCAAAGAAAAGGCTTCACTCAAGCCGGACACGAAGGGCGCCGAGCAGATACCGCACAGTATTACGTTCACAGTCAGAAGCAGCACGGCGATCCCTGCTCCGCCGAGACGAAGGTTTCTCTTAAAGCGAAGCAGCTTTAGCACATAGCTGCAGAACACGAAGCTAACCGCGGCTGTCAGAAACGTATCTGAAAGGAACGGAGCTGCAAGGAGCAGCAGAGTAACGCCACATTCGGGAGATGCAAATATCAGCATAGCGCACACAGCGCATATAAAGCATATCAAAACAGACAGCGGCGACAGCCAAATCGTCAGTACGCCTGCAAGCGTTCCTGCAATAAAAGCAACCACCACACCGGACGAGCGTTTCCCGGGCTTCATGACCGTTTCTCTGACGCCGAGAAGCTTTACAAGCACGGTACGCCCGAACAGCGAGCTCTCGATCAGCTCGGCAACCGTTCTGTCAGAGAGCATCAGCATAACGCCGACGAGCAATATTACCGCCGCGGCAGCTATTGAATCAAACTCGATGCTCTGCATTTTCAAAACGTAGTCTCTCACAGCGCAAACCGTGAAGGAGTATATGGCAAAGGAGACAAAAAAAGTAGCCAATACGCGGGAAGGTGCGTTATAAAGGCCGACAACGAAGCGCTTGTACATTGCGCCGAAAGTGTTATGTTCTATTTTTCGAGCGGTGGTGATGCGCATTTGCTTGAGCCGGCGGGTCGCTTCACTGCGTTTGGCTTTGCTTACGGTACATGATGAAGATATCGCTTTCTGAACCTTATCGTCCGAACAGAAAAAGCGCGCCGCAACGGAATTCGCCACCGTTTTATGCACCTTTCGGAAAAACGCCGTTATTCTGTTTATAACGCCTGATGCTCCCATCGTTCCGTTAGTCCCTTCCGTATTTCATATCAACTTTTTTTGAATTTTTCTATCATATCCGGGCGTTTTTGCGCCGTTCTTTCCAGCGCTGTTTCACCGCGCCATTTATCTATATTTTCATGGTGTCCGCTGAGCAAAATCTCAGGAACTGTATGTCCCTCATAATCGTAAGGCTTTGTGTACTGCGGATATTCGAGAAGTCCGTCATAATGGCTTTCGTTTATATAGCATTCATCGCTCACCAGTACACCTTCGACCGTTCTTGCAACGCAGTCGACAAGCACTGCCGCCGGAAGCTCTCCGCCGGTCAGAACGTAATCGCCTATTGAAATTTCCTCATCCACCGTCATTTCGAGCGCACGTTCATCGACGCCCTCGTAGTGACCGCAAAGTATAACCAAATTATCGTAGTTTTTCAGCTGACACGCCTTTTCCTGCGTAAGAGTCTTTCCCTGCGGCGACATATATACTGTGTGTACGCTACCGGTCAGCGAAGAGGTGATCGCTCTGTGGCAGTCGACTATCGGCTGGCAGGTCATAATCATGCCGCGTCCGCCGCCATACGGCGTATCGTCGGTCTTTCTGTGTTTATCCTTAGAATAATCGCGTATATTCACGCACTCGACACTTATCGCGCCGCTTGCCTGTGCGCGTCCGATTATACTTTGCGAAAGAATGTTTTCAAGCATATCGGGAAACAACGTCATTACAACGAATTTCATCTGTCTGTTTCCAAGCCTTCTATGATCTTCATGCGTATTCCCTTTTCGAGATCGATCTCCTTGAGAAACTCGCTCACGGCAGGTATCAGATATTTATGCTCGCCTTCAACGGTATAAAGCGCGCGAAAACCCGTCGTGTCGACGGCGGTAAGCGTTCCGAGCTGTTCACCGGTGATGTGATCGAAGACCGGAAGCCCGATGAGGTCGTCGTTGAAATACTGACCTTCGGCGAGCGTTATATCGTCTCGGTCGAAATATACCGTTTTTCCAACATATTTTGCGCTTGTTTCCCTGTCATTGCAGCCTTTGAAAACCACAGACGGAATCGACGCGCGGTACAGCTCTATCTCATGCGGTTCACCGCCGTCGGGAGTGAAATAGAACACCTTTATTCCCGTGAGAAACTCCGGACTGTCACACCAGCAATCAAAACGCAGCTCGCCTTTTATACCGCGTTGTGACGTAAGTCTACCGGCTTCCATATATTTTTTCATCACGCTCGCTCCTTGAACCCTTTATAAAAAGCAGTATACCATATAATTGTGTCTATTTCAATGATTTAGTTAAATTTTTTCACTTGTGCGAACCAAAAAACGTCCGGTCTGCTCTGTGCAGACCGGACGTATCTTCGATAGTATTTCAACTCATAAGTGAATCCATGCTCATCAGCTCACCGGTATCAGTCACACCGAACAGCTTTGAATTATCGGGAAGCTGTTCGCCGCTGAGTGTGCCGTATCCGTAGAAGTAATGCTTCCGGATATGGTCGGAATTACTCTCTATCGTCTGAGTAGACGATAAAGAACAATCGTAAAAGCCCATTCCGCAAGGAAAATCATTATTCCCTCTCGCATCGAACACCATCCCGGCGGCACTTCCAAGGAATTTGCACATATACAGCGATATGGAATCGACGAATTTCATATATGCGCCGTTGCCGTTCTCAACGTCCGAAGCATCAAAGGAGCAGTTCGCAAAGCTCGATATCCACGTGTCGTTGCTGAGTTCATACACGCCGTCCATATAGAGCGCGTTCGTGCCGTCGTAATTTGCCGTTACGTTGATTGATTCAAAACGGTTGTAAATATTATAGTTGCCCGTCGGCTTACCTCCGGCGAGAATTTTCAATCCGTTTTCGGTGAATCCGGTAATGTCAATGTTCACAAAACGGTTATTTATGAATGATTCGAGGAACAGACCTGTCTTCGCAAGCCCGGCGCCGTCTATTGATACACCCTTGATATAAGTATTGTAAGTCTGTCCCTTCAGGTAAAGCACGCTG
>CAZFZL010000138.1:0-3511 GCA_964523005.1 uncultured Oscillospiraceae bacterium | reverse complement strand
AAATCATTGAGTTGCGAAAAACGAGTCGGGGACTTCAATATTTCGAGGTTCCCTAAAAAAATAAAAAAACAAAGGAAGACAAAAAAATGAAAAATCGCAAAATTCTCATCGGCGTTCTCGCACTCTTTATCCTCGCTACAATGGTATCCGGATCACTCGCTATCTACCAGGCATCGATCAACGACATCGACGATTCGTTCGCAGCTGCGAAATTCGTAATCGATTCAGACACGAACGGCGGCTTCTTTGAGAACATTCTTAACGTAGCCCCCGGCGATACTGTCAAGTCCAACTTCGTTATCAAGAACTACACCGGAAGCGACATCACCGAGACCGACATGAAGCTTGATGTAACCGTTACGCTCGACAGCGAAATCACTCCCCTTAACATGTGGCTTGAGGATTCCAACGGCAACAAACTCGGCAACGGTATAACCGGCGGCGAAGGAACTATTACTTATGATTCCGAAACTGCAGTTTTCACGGCTAATGTAGCAAAAGACGTCACCTACACCGTAGTATGCGAATGGCCGGAAGGCACGACCAGCAACGGCGACATCGAATTCCAGGGCAAGAGCGCATCATTCTCCATCAAAGTTACCGGCACGCAGGTCATCGATACCACAGCAAACTAAAAACGAAAAAAACATACTGAATGTTTGAAAATTGATTTGTAAAAATCGGACGTTGAAATTAAAAGAAGTGTAAATAGAATATTTTAGAGGGAAGCACCGATGGATCGCAAAACGCACTACACGACAAATGAAGAGATCACGCAGCTGCGCGAAGAGCTTGCCGAAGCTCGTACGGATGAGTACAAGGTACGGCAGCGCAACGCGCGCACGAAGCGAATTGTCTTGACAGTCATGTATGTGTTCGTGATAACGGTGCTTCTCGGTATTCTCTCACAGCTGATATATGCCAAGCGCACAGGCGAAGCACCGAGCCTTTTCGGAGTATTTATGTACAGAATTGAAACAGCTTCGATGGATCCGACGCTCCCGGTCGGAAGCGTGATCGTTTCGAAGGAGCCGTCCAATCCGGAAGCTCTGAGTGTAGGAACTGTTGTTACCTTTATAAGCACGGACGGTGAGCGTATAACACACAGAATCGTCCAGGTCATTCCGGCGGGCGGTGAAAACACCACGGTGACATACCGCACGCAGGGCGACAATCCGCAAAACAGCATCGATGTCGAAATACTTACTCCCGACAGAATAGAAGCGGTGCTCTTGTTCAAGGTACCGCTGTTCTGAAAAACGGAAAGGAAAGCACTGAAATGACGGGCAGCAATGACGTGAAAAAAAATATAATAACCGTGTCTGACCTCGTCGCTCAGGAGCAGTTCATCGCAGCGGACGGAACGCATGTACCGTTTTTCTCCGGAGTGAGCTTTGAAGCCGCAGGAGGCGAAGCCTTCGGTATTTGCGCGACGGACCCCAAGGCAGCTGACGCGCTTTGCCGTATCATCGGTAATACCAATCCGTATTTCAGCGGCTCATGCCGTATAGGGCCGATAGGCACTATGCAGAAAAAACGGAAGATACTTCCGCATGTGTTCAATATCGATGCGCCTGATATGCTCATAGAGCAAGCGAGCGTTCTTGAGAATGTGATGCTCGTCACGCTGCCGGGCAGCGGCGGCGTAGATGCAACGGACAGGGAAGACGCGATGCTCGACGTTATCATCGAATGCGGCCTCGGATATTTGGCGCTTTGTCAGGTCTCATCGCTTTCAGGCAACGAAAAGCTGCTTGTTGAGCTGATGATCTCGTATCTTTCAAAATGCATGATCGTTGTTTTTAACGTCACTGACGTGACGTTTTCTCAAAAAGAAGTAGAAACAGTCGTAAATATCGTCTCCATGCTCAGAAAGGCAGACAAATGCGTCGTCATATCAACGATGCAGCCGAAGGTCATCGGTATGGTGTGCGATAAAACATTATATATTCATCAGGGTGTACAGCTCTTCTCCGGAACAGTCGAAGAGCTTTGCAAAAATGCTGACAAGGTGGGCTTTGTTCTCAGAGCATCGGATGCGGAAGCGGTGGCGAAAAAGCTTGAGAGCCTCGTACCGGGCTGGGAATGCGATGTTGACGGGCAAACGGTCTACGTTTTCAATTATTCGGGCAACCCGACCGTAGCGGCAGACTTTTACAGGCTGCTTTCCGAAAACGATATTTGCCCGGATATGATAAAAAGCAATAAGGGAAGGGTGGAGAATTCGTATACCGAATTGTTGAGAAACTATGCTTTACACAGATAGTCAGCTCCGCCGGACACTTTATTCGTCGTATATCGAGCAGGAGCTCGGCAAAAAGAATCAGATATATTACAGTGTATTTCTTGCACTCCTTACAATCGCGGTGCATTCGCTGCTAAATACGCTTACGAATACCGTCCTGAGCGATGCACTTCCGCAGATAATGCTTCCGAGCTATTATACCATCGCGTATCTGTTCAACCTTATCTCGTATATTTTTTTCGTCGTGCTTTTTATGCTCAAGTACGACAAAATAACCTTCACCACCATTACAAAAAACAAATGGTATTTGCTTGTGAAAATGGGTACTGACCCGAACAAGCTGCTGATTTTCAAAACGTTCAACACACTCAAATCGGTCGTTTCAATTTATCTTCTCGGATATGCCCTTGCGCTTGTGTTTGCGATATTCTTCAAATACACCTTTATTATCGGCTATCTTATATCACTCCTGATCGCCGGTCTTGCGGATATACTCCTTCTCGTTTGGGGAGTTATGCTTATGTCTGTGTTCGTTCCGAACAGCCGCAAGGCAGGATTGTTCACGCTTCTTATCGCAGCACTCCAGCTCATCCTGAAATACGCGACCGGTTTTATGACGCTTACGTCCAACCGCGCGGAGATGACCGACATCGCGAATATCTTCCGTGTATCCAAATCACCTTATCTTGTGATAATGCTATCGCTGATTGTCGTATGTATGTGCGGCGCGATGATAATAGCAAAGTATAAATCTTCGTTCTATTTCACGGCGAAGGATTCAAAGGACAGCGCTCGCCTCGACTATAAAACAAAGAAGCTGCTGCTCGCAAAAACAGGAAACAACAAAGCCGGAAAGATCGCGGCGGTATGTCTGAAGGCGGCGCTTGCCGTCATCATAACAACTGCAGTCGCTGCAAACGCGTTCGTGCTCGTAATGTCGCTTTCATCGTCTACCGATGAGTTTTCGGTATACGGCTATATTCCGTATATATTTCAGTCAACGACCATGGAGGACGAAATATACAGAAACGACCTCATCATATTCCGGCGTGTCGATACGGCGATGCCGGTCGACGAGGGAAAAACAGTAATATATGAGCTTGACAGTACAGTATATATCGAAAAGATCATCTCTGTTGAGGGAAGCTCCTATACTGTCGATATAACGAATTATCCGAAGGGAACCGACGGAGACGAGCTGCTTATGACGGTAGATCGCGGGGCGATCTACGGTGAGCTGACGTATACGAATAGATGGCTCGGAGC
>CAZFZL010000137.1:0-3530 GCA_964523005.1 uncultured Oscillospiraceae bacterium | reverse complement strand
GGTGCGCTCGTCGCCATAACACTGCAACTTCGTATGCGCGAATCACTTCCTGCGATCTCGGTCGGTGTGATCATCGCAGCACTGATTATGACGTTCGGATCTACTGTTTTTTCAGTATTGACATAGAAAAACATATCACGAGAGGATAATAAACAAGAGATGGAAAAAAGATTTTCAGTAGGAGTTATGGTCGATTCCTTTAAGACACCGCTCATAGAAGGGCTTGACAAAGCGAAGCAGGTCGGCGCGCAGGGCATACAGCTTTATGTCGTCGACGGTGATAACAAATACGATACGTTTGACGATGCAAAAACGGCGTTCGTCAACGAAGCGCTCGCACAGCGCGGACTCGTCATCAGCGCCGTATGCGGCGACTTCGGCGGCCATGGCTTCGAAAGGGAAGATGAGAACGAATGGAAAATCCCGGCAAGCAAGGCTGTCGCGGATCTTGCGGTCAGGCTCAATACGAAGGTCGTCACAACACATATCGGCTGTGTAAGCGAAGATAAAAACGCTCAAAGCTATCGCAATCAACTCGCCGCTTGCCGTGAAATAGGCGAATACGCCGCAAAGCTCGGCGTCACCTTCGCAATAGAAACAGGGCCGGAAAAAGCCGAAACGCTCGCGTCGTTCATACGTGACTGCGCAGTCAAGGGCATAGGCGTCAACCTTGATCCTGCCAATCTCGTTATGGTCACTGATGACGACCCGGTCAAGGCAGTCTATACACTTTCCGATTTCATTGTACATACCCACGCAAAGGACGGCGTCATGCTGAAAAAGACTGACCCGAAGCGCATATACACCTTCTTTGCCGAAGGCGGTATAGAAGATATGCGCATGAGCGATTATTTTCTCGAGGTTCCGCTCGGACAGGGTAAGGTTGACTTTGACGCGTATCTCAATGCGCTCAAGGATATCGGATTCCATGGCTTCCTGACTATCGAACGCGAATGCGGAGCAGATCCGTATGCAGATATCAAGCTTGCCGTTGACTTTCTCAACAGCAGGATTTAAATATAAACCGAAAGGATTACGAAAATGAAAAAAATAGGATTCATTGATTATTATCTTGACGAATGGCACGCCAACAACTACCCTCAGATGATCAAGGACGCGGCAGGCGATCAGCTCGTCGTCTCCTACGCTTATGCTGAGATCGACTCCCCCAAGGGCGGACTTACTACCGACCAGTGGTGCGAAAAGTATGGTGTCGAGCGCGTCAACAGCATCGACGAGCTTATCGAAAAGAGTGACTGCCTGATAGTCCTCTCACCCGATAATCCCGAGCGTCACCTCCATCTGACTGAAAAGCCTCTTGCGAGCGGCAAGCTTACCTATGTCGACAAAACCTTCGCCACCTCAAAGGCAATGGCTGAAGCGATCGTAAAGAACGCTGTCGACCACAACACCCCGTTCTTCTCAACGAGCGCCCTGCGTTTCGCGAACGAGCTGAAGGGATTCAAAAAAGAAGGCATCAACTTTGTCTACGGCAAGGGCCCCGGAATATTTGAAATATACACGATCCATCAGCTTGAGCCGATCGTCATCCTCATGGGCAGCGACGTTCAGCGCGTCATGTTCATCGGAAGCAAGACGGCGCCCTCATTCCTTATCGAATTTGCAGGCGGCAGAACGGCGACCATCGCACTGTTCAACGACGGCCGCGTGGATTTCAGCTTCGGAATCGGCTATGACGACGGTTCATTCGGCGTTATCAATTCGATGACCGACTATTTCCCGAACTTCATCAAGCAGCTTTGTGATTTCTTCGTCACCGGCAATGTCAAGGCGGACTATCACGAAACCATCGCCATCATGGGCATAATCGAAGCGGCGTACAAGGCGCGCGAAAAACCGCTCGAGTGGATAAACATATAACCGAAAAAAGAGAGCAGCCGCTGCTGCTCTCTTTTACTATCTTATTTAATGAATTCTTTATAAACCGCTTTTATCGCGCGTGTGAAATCATCGCCCGACACGCCTATGATGATGTTAAGCTCGCTGCTGCCCTGATCGATCATCCGGATGTTTATGCCTGCGCCGGCAAGTGCTGTGAAAATGCGCGAAGCGGTACCGGGCTGCTGGATCATCCCGCGTCCGACAACCGCGATGAGCGCAAGGTCGTTCTCGATCTCGACGCTGTCCGGGTTTACAGCGTGCATCAGCTCAGACATGATAACGTCCTCGTGACCCTCTATCGTATGTGTGTTGACGACGACGCACATCGTGTCTATGCCTGACGGCAGATGCTCAAAGGAAATGCCGAGCTTCGAAAACACTCCGAGCACTCGCGTACCGAAGCCGATCTCCTGGTTCATCATATCCTTTTCGATGTTTATTGCCGAGAAGCCTTTTTTGCCTGCAATCCCGGTGATCACATCCTCTTTGTTTCCGCTGCTGATCGAAGAGGCGACTATCATTGTGCCCGGGTCCTGAGGACGGTTTGTGTTTCTGATATTTATCGGTATACCGGCTATCTTTACCGGAAAAATGCTGTCCTCATGCAGTACGCCCGCTCCCATGTACGACAGCTCGCGCAGCTCACGGTACGTTATTGAGGTGATCGGCTTCGGGTTTTCGATGATGCGTGGATCGGCTTTCAGAAAACCGCTCACATCAGTCCAGTTTTCATAGACATCCGCAAGTACCGCGCGCGCGATTATCGCGCCTGTTATATCGCTTCCGCCGCGTGTGAAGGTCTTGACCGAGCCATCCGGCTTTGAGCCGTAGAAGCCCGGTATCACAGCGTTATCGAGCGAGCATAGCTGATCGGAAGCAACTGTGTTTGTCTGCTCGGCGTCATATGCTCCTTCGCTGTCGAACTTTATTATGTCTGCCGCATCGACAAAGGTATAATGAAGCAGCTTCGCGAGTATTTTTCCGCTCAGGTATTCACCGCGGCTTGCCACATAATCGCGTGTGGTGCCTTCGGCGAGCGCTTTGCGTATCGCGGCGTAGTCGTCTTCAAGCGTTATGTCGACACCCAGACCGGTTATGATGGAATTGTAGCGAAGCCTTATTTCACAAAAAAGGCTTTCCCAGTCATTTCCGGCGACAGCCAACCCGTGGCAGGCGATGAGCATATCAGTCACTTTTTTATCGTCCGGAAATCTCTTGCCCGGTGCCGATGGTATGACAAAGCGGCACAACGGATCCGCACATACTATATCCTTGACTTTTCTGAATTTTCCGGCGTCAGCAAGTGAGCTGCCGCCGAATTTCAATACCTTACACGAAGCTTTTTTCATTAATTTATATTATCTCCGGGATTCTGTCTTTGTTGAACTATGCCGAACAAACTCAGCATACTCTGTAAGTATATCATAAAACTTTTTTTCTTGCAATAGCTTTGTGTTGACAAACACCTCGAAATGTATTACAATAATATGAACTGGAGGACTTTCAAAAATGATTAATATTCACAAAACAGGTGCGTGCCGCAGATTTTTCACGCGCTTTTCGGCAATTGCCTTTGCGCTCGTGATAATGCTGAGCCTGTGCCCTACAGTAATAGGAGAAGAAGTTAT
>CAZFZL010000136.1:0-3575 GCA_964523005.1 uncultured Oscillospiraceae bacterium | reverse complement strand
TTACAACTGACAACGTGGAAGGCGACGGCAGCAGAGTATCCGTAAGCTACAAGCATATGCCCGGCGAGGTATCGGAAGGAGACAGAATACTTGTCAACAACGGCCTGCTCGCTTTCGAAGTCGAACGTGTGGAAAAAAACAATATCATTTGCAGAACGCTTACTTCAGGAGTGATCTCCGACAGAAAAAGCATGAGCTTTCCAAACAAGGTTTTCAGACAGGAATACCTGAGCGAGCAAGATAAAAAAGACCTTTTGTTCGGTATAGAAAACGATGTTGATTACATAGCTTGTTCATTCGTTTCAAGTGCAGCAGACCTTATAGCGGTGCACGACTTTCTTTTGGAGCATGGCGGCGTAGGTATAAGCCTCATAGCAAAGATAGAGAACAGGTCTGGTATAGACAACATTGACGAAATATGCTCTCAGTGCGAAGGCATAATGATCGGTCGCGGCGACATGGGCGTTGAGCTTCCGTTTGAGGAGCTTCCTGCTATTCAAAAGCAGCTTATCACAAAATGCCGGCTGCTCGGAAAGCGTGTTATCACTGCCACTGAGATGCTCGAATCAATGATATATAATTCGCGTCCGACACGCGCCGAGATATCTGATGTCGCTAACGCCGTGTATGACGGGACAAGCGCTATCATGCTTTCAGGTGAAACAGCAGCGGGTAAATATCCTGTCCTGACTGTCGAAACCATGTCCCGCATTGCCAAAAGCACAGAGACAGGCATTCATTATAAAAAACGGTTTTTGACGTCCGATTTTCTCATTAAGAATGAGATGGACGCAATATCCCATGCCGTGTGCGGCATGGGGATCGATATATCCGCGAGCGCCATTGTCGTCTGCTCCATTTCCGGACTGACCGCACGTATGGTCTCACGCTTTCGCCCGCCAGTCGATATAATAGGTCTCTCCGTAAGCGAAAAAACATATCATCAGCTTTCCCTTTCATGGGGAGTGGTACCTGTTATGAGCGAAGTGTATTCATCTGTGGATGTGCTTTTTTATAACGCCAAACGCTCCGCAGTAGCTGCGCTTGGATTGAATCGCGGCGACAGAATTATAATAACGGGAGGATCTGTCACCGGAAAAACCGGAGCGACCGATACAATACGAATAGAACAGGTGTAAACATAAGATGCTTGCTTTTTTATACAAAATAAAGGAGCGCTGTGCGGTTATTTTGGACATTTTGTTGACTTATATGGTACGGCGTGATAAAATAAACACAATACTATTTGAAGGGTATCACTGTGAAAAACAAGCTGTTAATCTGTGCCGTTGCTTTTATTGTAATGCTTACGACGGCAGTACTTGCCTGTACTCTCTCAGGCTGCGATAATCAAAACATATCAGAAGCCATATCCGAGCTGTCCGATGTGTCGCCGTCTCCGGACGAACAAAGCGCTTATTTTGACGAAAGTCGTGCAAACGAAAGCCGTCTGCAGCAGAGTATCATTGAAGAAAGTCTTGCCGACGAGAGCCGCATCACAGAGAGCATCGTCAACGAAAGCCTCACCGCCGAAAGCATAATCAATGAGAGCATCGTCAACGAAAGCCTTCTTCAGGAAAGCATCGTCAACGAAAGCGTTTACAATGAGAGCGTTCTCAACGAAAGCATACTCAACGAAAGCATCGCAGAGGAGAGCAGAAAAGACGAGAGCCGCCGCGATGAAGTGAGCCGTGAAAAAGCAGAAAGCCGAGCCGAGGAGAGCCGCTATAACGAAAGCGTTGCAAACGACCTTGCGCCTGTCAAGATAAAAACGGTCTTTGTCACTACAACAGATAAAATAAATAAAGATGAATACGTCGCAGCAAGGATCTTGATAACCGATCCGTCAGGCAAATTTGAAAAAATCCTCGACACTGAGGCGACAATCAAGGTAAGAGGCAATTCAACCTCAGCCGCCGGGAAGGCGCCGTACAACTTCAAGCTTACCAAAAAGACAAGTGTTTACGGCATGGGTGAATCAAAAAAATGGTGTCTGCTTTCAAATCCCTATGACAAGACACTCATGCGCAACAAGCTTTCGTACGATTTTGCACGTGCGATCGGCATTGAGTATACGTCAAACTGTGAATACGTTGATCTGTATGTCAACGGAACGTACGTCGGCAACTACCTTCTTGCAGAGTCGATCGGCGTAGGAGAAGACAGGGTAGACCTTGATATTGAGAACAACGATTTTCTGTTTGAATTCGAGCCGTGGATCGGTTACAGCAACGTCGACGCGTATCGAACGCCGCGCTACGGTGTGCTGCTTGGCTATAACGATCGCGACTATCCGACAGAGGAAAATATAGCATATCTCAACACCTTCTTTACGGCGTTTGAGGAAGCGCTGCATATGCGCGATTACGATGATGTCGCGCAGTACATTGATGTCGATTCTTTTGTCAACTTCTATATCGTCAATGAGCTGTTCAAAAACGTCGACTTCGGTACAAGCTCTACACGGTACTATATCAAGGACGGTAAGCTTTATGCGGGTCCCGTCTGGGATCTTGACCTGTCGGCAGGAAACTGCAGCGCAGAATACTATACGGGCTATAACAATGTCACCAGCTCAGGCGACAGTACAGAGAAGCTTTATTGTTACGCGCAGTGGTACGGAAGGCTGCTCGAAATACCGAAATTTAAACAGAAGGTGTATGCTCGTTATCTTGAGCTGCAGCCTCAGATAGTTAATCTCACGACCGACAATGCGCTCGGCAAAAACCGTATCGACCGTCTGCTTTCGCGTTATTCCGAATCGTTCTATGATAATTACGAACGCACATGGCAGCGAATTGATGAAGCGTACAGCACTCTCGAACGTATCCCTGATTCCACCTACACGCAGAACGTAGAGTATATGCGTCAATGGCTCATAAAGCGCAATGCATGGCTTCTGAAAACATGGGGATTGAGCTGACCGAAAAACGAAGGGCTGCTGCAATACAATACAGAGCATAAACATATAGTATATCAGAAAAAGTGCTTGCGTTGCAAGCACTTTTCTTGTTTTATGACAAAGCGGCGCTGTTTTGCGCGAGCCTTTTTGCTTGACACAGACACGCAGGAATGTGTTGTGTGCTACCTATTTTGCGTCCAAGGAAGAGTTTTGTAATGATTGATCTCTTTGTATATCCCACTCATCCCGAAGAAGCGCATATACACATGCGTCGACTGTGCCCTGATTGGAAAAGTCGGCCTGCCTGTGCGTGCCTTCGTATTTCATTCCGCATTTTTTCATAACACCGCCCGAATTGGGGTTGTTTGGGTCATGCTGTGATTCAATGCGGTTTATCCCGACATCGGTAAATAAAAAATCCATCACCCCGGCAAGCGCTTCGCTCATATAACCCTGATGCCAGTATTTTTTGCCGAGCGCATACCCGATATGTACTGCCTGTATTTCGTCGTTCCGATCTACTACGGCAATATCTCCGATCGGCTCATTTGTTCCGTCAGGCACTATAGCCCATTGATAATAGCTGTCGCTCTTATAGCAGTTGAGCCATTCCGTCAGTACTTTCCTGCTCACGTTCACATCGGAATGTGCCTTCCATCTGAGATACTTCGTC
>CAZFZL010000135.1:0-3581 GCA_964523005.1 uncultured Oscillospiraceae bacterium | reverse complement strand
CCGGCGGAACTGACGATGCTTCTTATGAAACAACCGGCGGACTTACCGCTTGCTTCGGCGGCGATCTCGGCGGCAGCGGCGACTACCAGACCTATGCAAAGCTCGTGTTTGCAGCAGCAGGTAATCAGGTAGTTTACAAAGGCGCATATGACGACGGTACGGGCGGCGACGGCGACGGCAGCGAGGATAATAAAAACCCCGAAACCGGCGATGCATTCGTTATTATCGCTCTTCTCGGACTCACTGCTCTCACTGCAGGCGCAGTTGTTGTTAAGAAAGTAAGAAGATAACCTCCTTAAATAACAAATAAGCACAGCGGTGCTGCTTTCGGGCAGCACCGTTTTTTTCGCATAAAAGGAAGCAGTACTTGACAAGCATCGGTCTCCATGATATGCTGAACAAAAAGGCTTTTGTTGAAAGGTTTTTAATATATGAAAAACAGGATGGGAGCATGGGAAGAGCGATTCGGATGGCTTTGGTACGGGGCAGAAGAAATATATAATTGGAGCGACGAACAATTCGACGCGGAAGCGATACGATACAGGGACAACGGCATAACTGCCGTGATTTTGTTCGGCGCGCATTTTCGTTTCTCATTTTGGGCATATTGGGACGACATCGTCAGGACGATAGGCAATTTCGTCACGGTGTTCCACAAATACGGCATAAAGGTGATCGAGCATCACAGCTCGCATCTTACATATGCGCCGCTGAAGGAATCGGACTGGGACGCGCTGCTCTCACCGAAGGGCTTCTGGTCGTTCGGTAAGTTCCCTGATTTTCGTTCGCTGTCACAGGCAAACCCGAAATTCGGCAGCGCACGGCTCGATGATTTTGCGCAGATAGACGGCGGTACGGGCAAAAAAGCACTAAGCTCCTATATCCACACCGAGGGGCGCAACATGGAATGGATATTCAAGCATTACAACGGCAACGCACACTGCTTCAATCATCCATCTTATGAAAAAGCGTACAAAGAGCATTTGAAAAGCATCATCACCGTCGGTGTCGACGGAATGATGAACGATGATGTGCAGTGGTTCGGCGGCGGCAATGCATGCGCCTGCGAATACTGCCGAAGCAAATTTTGCGAAGAAACAGGATACGAGCTGCCAACCCCGGACAAATGGGAAGGATTTTATGAAAATTATTCCGATCCGGTATATATTGCATGGAAAAAATTTAAGAAACGCAGCAGCGCCGCGTTTCATTACCGTCTTGACGAATATTATAAGTCGCTCGGTTTTGATCCGCTTCGTCCTGCATACTGCGCAGAGGTGCTCCCGTTCGACACGACCTGCTACGGTTTTGAAGGCGGCGCCGGACTTTGGGACTATATATTCCAGGAATGCTGCGGAATAATTAAAGAATCATACATATGCTTCGCCGCTGAAGCCGTACACAGATATGCTCTTGCGCGCCGTCACGGTGTGCCGGCGATGGCGTTGCTTTATCCTGCTTCAAGAAGCACGACTTACGCAGGATGGGCGCTTTGCCGTTCATGGGGACAGCTGTATACAGGAGGCAGTGCCTCTGACCCTACACTGTACGACGGTACGTTCCGTGCATTTGAGAATAAGTATGCTGACTGTTACCGCAAGCCGGAAAAGGTGAGCGACGTCTCGTTTTGGTTTTCAAAAAAGACGCGTGATTACTGCGATCACGACGCGCCGCTCAAATATATGAAGCCGCTTATGAGCTACATCGAATCGGCATACATATCAGGTATCGGCTGTGATATGGTTTTTGAAGACGACAGCGAAGCCGAGCTTGAAAAGCATGAGATGATCGCGGCGATAAGCGTTGAACAGGCGGACGACGCAGAACTTGAAAAGCTCACAGAATACGTGAAAAACGGAGGTACTCTGCTCATTGCCGGTGTGTTTGCAGAAAAAGACGACAATTACAAAAAGCGCACACTCAACGACGCGCTCGAAAAACTCGGTATGAAATCAAAAACGGTTTGCCGTATGGCGATGTCACCGGTAAACGTAAGCTATAAGGGAAAAACACTTATGCTGCCGAAGGCAGATGTGCATCACAGCTTTACCGACATTTACGGCGAGCAAATCGCTGTTACGCCGGACGGCGCGTGCGTCGGCGTGGTTGAGGACGTAGGAAGAGGCAGAATCATCGTTTTTCCGTGCGAGACGGGCAGCAACCCCATCCAGCCTGCGATGTGGCCAAAGGGCGCCGAGACGTTCGTGGAAGCGTCGCAGATCAAGGCGATGAAAGAAGAGAACTCAGCCTTGCTCTCTCTGTTTGTCGGACGGCGCGTCACCGTATCAGGCGCAGACGACGTGATCCCGACGGTCTATAGAACCTCCGTCGGAACAGTCATACATCTGGTGAACACGAACAAAATGATCTCGGAAAACAACTCATATGTCGGGCGCGATGAAGCTATAGTGCAGTTCAACGATCTCGACGGTACGCGTCAAAGGCTTCCGGAGCTTACGCTTGAAATCAGCGGTATCGGCAATATCGGCAGTATCTGCCGCGTCGCAAGCCCGGAAAACGGTGAAACGGTACCGGTCCCGGTGGCATCCGGCTATAACGGCACGTATAAGGTCACAATACCGGAAGGAACGTTTTCCGGTTATGCGCTGCTGATTTTTAACCACAAATCTAAATAGGAGAATTGATATGTTTAGTAACGTTGAAAGCGCAAGCTTTGAAGGTGATCTTTGCGTACTTGCCGAGCGTGTGACAGATAATTGGCTTTTAGGGTTGCGAGAAACAAATCCGGCAATTCTTGATATGTTCAAGTACGACGACGACAGTGAAATACGCGAGAAGCTATCTTGGTCAGGTGAATTTCCCGGAAAATACCTTACATCCTGTTGTATGATTTACCGTATTACACACGATAAAAAACTGCTCGTCTATGCATAAAAATTTGCGCATGAGCTTATATCATATCAAAGGCCGGACGGATACATAGGCGTGTGGGGCGATGAATACGAGCTGACCGGTTACGGTCGTTTCGTTGTCCCCGGTGGCTTCGAAGTCAGGAAGGACACATGGGACGCTTGGTCAGAATACCATATAATGTACGGACTCACTGAGCTATACAAGCTTACAGGCGAAAAATGTTATTTTATTGCCGTGGAAAAAGCGGCAGAGCTGTTTTTAAAAAAGTTCTATACCGGTGCATCAAGGCTCGCCGATACAGGATGCCTGTTCGCAAATCTCGCACCTATACATATATTCGCCATACTCTACAATTACACAGGTAAAAAAGAATATCTTGAGTTTGCGCTGGAGGCCGAAAAGGATATCTCCGCCACGGGCGCGTGCGACTTTACAGGAAATTCGCTCGCAGGAAAAGAATTCTATGAGTGCCCGTATCCACGCTGGGAATACCTTCATTCGATCGAAGCAATGGCGGAGTTGTATAAGGCGACGGGCAACAGCAAATATCTGAATGTATTTACTCAGATATGGCGTTCTATTCAAAAAACTGACGTCCACAACACCGGTGCTTTTTCAACGTTTGAACAGGCAATGGGGACACCGTATATTTATGGAGAAACGTTTCTTTGCTTATTCTGTTGATACCTGATTTTCATATTTAAGTC
>CAZFZL010000134.1:0-3596 GCA_964523005.1 uncultured Oscillospiraceae bacterium | reverse complement strand
GGCTCGAAATATTCCCGCTTATCGTCCTCATGTCACCCGGTGCGTGGAAAAGAAAATCGGTATAATAGAAAAGCTTCGGGGAACAGGATCCTCGAAGCTGTTTTTATTATTTTCTGCTTGTATAGTGTTCGAGCTCGTCGCTCACCTTCGTAAATCTTTCATCGTCGCGGGTGAAATCATACGCTTCATTTTGTAATCCTTTCAGACGGAGCGCGCATAAGGTATAAGGAAGCGCAGGAAGGCGATACTGTCGTTCCGTATTTTCTCATACAGGAGCTTCGCACCGGCTTTCTCGATGGCTTAACCGGTGTTTTCAAAGAGCCGGAAGGCTATTTTGTATGCGAAAGATATCCGGATGAATTCAATGCTTACGAAGCGCAGTATCCATACAAAGAAAAGCTGCATTTACCGGGGCAGCTTGTATAAAAAATCCGCTGCATCGGCAGCGGATTTTTTTCAGTTCGTGTATCCGGGATGTATCGATACGATCTCGCCGCCGTTGTCGCGGTCAACTCCTTCGTAAGTAACAGTGAATCGCGAATCATCCGGCGCGTTCCTTACGCCGCAGCGGTCTTCGCTCATCGGAACGCGGTAAAGCGTTCCGCCGATGATCCGGTAGAGATAAGTTTCGTGCCATACTGCGCCGGTCACTTCGCTTTGCGTTGCTATCGCGGTACCGCCTTCGTTTGCGACCTGATCGATCGCGTTGACGCGCTTGTATTCGGCGTTAATACCGGTACCGTGACCGGGTGACGAGAATACGGGGCTTTTGAAATCAGCCGGATCGTTCCAGCCGTATTCCTCGCGTATCGCGACAGAATAGGGAAGCGTTGATTTTTCGATAACTTCGATCTGAAGCTGCATTTTTCCCGCTTCCGGTATATAAATAATAATACGCAGCTTATCACCTGGGAGGTAATAATACTCAGTGTAGCGCCAGTGATAGTTGGCAATGCAGTTGTTGCCGCTCGCGGAAACGGCATATTCACCGTCGTGAACGTCGTAGCCGCCTTCGTCCTTGCCGGTTGAGGTGATATAACGCCAGAACGGACGGAACGCAATACAGCCCTTGCTCAGAACCTGTCCGTCAACATCGACGAGCGCTCGTGAGTAGGACAGCCCGACGTCACTTTCACTCAACGCGTTGCCGCCGAGGTAAACGGAGGGATTATCGAGGTTAACCGCGCCGGGATCAACGGCAAGAGTACTGTCGTATTTGTCTTTATAGCGTGTTAAGCTCACCTCCGGCAACGTTACGGTCGCTTCAATTCCGACCCATGCGTCTTTTGATGATACTACCTTGTGGTACCACGCGCCGCCGTAAACAGCAGGATCTGCCGGGTTGAGTATTTCGCCCTTTATAGTATCGCTATATATCGGTGGGGCTGTGAGTATCGATGCATCATATACTGTCATTTTTCTCGTTACGGTCTTCGCTTCGTTTCCGGCACTGTCTGAAAGCGTGTAAGTGAGCTCGTATACACCAGGTACGTTCGGATCATAGCCGCCGAGATCGATCTGTATTCTGTGTGTAATGTCTCCTTCGAGGTTGTCGGTCCCGTATATACCGCTCATGAGGTCATATTCCTCTCCAACGTTAATCCGGACAGACGATTCGCTTGCGAGGATGCGCAGCTTTGGCTTTACGGTATCATTCATCAGATCGATTTTTGATACCTCAGACCCATCCGACGTTTCCGGCAATGTGCTGTCAGAAGATATGTCCGATCCGGCGCATGCACACAGAAATATAAGCATCAGGACAGATAAAATTAGAGCGGTAATGCGTTTTTGCATTTTCAGACACTCTGCCTTCGCTGAGCGAAAGCTCTTTCTTTTGATAGAATCATAATACCATATTAATCAATCCCTGTCAACAATACGCAGGAATATTAAAAGCCGCGGCGGATACACGCCACGGCTTTGATGGATTAATACTTTCAGTCAAGCTCTATCTTTGATGAAACATTCTTTGACTTGAAGAGGTTGGAAATAAACAGCAGTATGCTTATTGCGCCTGCAAGCACCGAAACAAGGGCTTCCTTGACTATCGGGATTGAGAAAAGCGAAGTCTCGGCAGACTCAAACGGCAGCGACCAGTTGATCGGGTCGAGCATGAGCTTGAAGCTTGCACCATTGGAGTTCAGATATTCGAAAAACGAGCCGAAATACATTCCGACGACGATCATCAGAAACATCGAAACGCAAACCGTGGCAATCTTCTTTTTGCCTTTGGATCCGTGCATCATGTCGTAGAGCTTTATAGTGATGATAGGGAATATAAACGACAGCAGGAACGCCAATATAATGTTGTTCCCGTCGCCGAAAACTTCAAGCGCATAAGTAACGATCCACGCGGCGCTTCCAACAAGAAAACAAATCAGTGCCGCGAGAAACCCATGCGGCTTTTTGGAGTTTTCGTCTTCGGCTACTGCGTCGCTTTCAAGCTTGTTCATCTTCTGAATAAGCTCAAGAGCGCAACTGTTGCATAGTCCGTATCTCTTGAGACTGACAGCCGCTTTTTTAGCTTCTCCTGTTATCTCGCTTCCGCATTCGGAGCAGACGCTTATTCCTGTCATGCCTACCTCGGTAAGCGAATCGATGAGTATAGGAAGATATTCAGAAAGCTTGACGATACTATCCTTTATGATGACAGTGACTCCGTTATCCTCAACCTGATAATCTTCGATCTGATATTCGTCAATGCTTTTCTTGATGCTTTCGGAAAGATTGAACTTCCTGACAGCGCTTTCCTGCGAATCGTCAAGATAATAATTTACGAACACTGTTTTTTTGGAAACCGTATCGTACATGGTAACGAGAAATCCGTTAAAAACACCGTAAGCGCATTTTTCGCTTACTGTGAGCCCAAGATCGGTTGCGTATTGCTGCAATGCTTTTCCTATCATTTTGGCATCTCCTTATTTTATCAAATCATTTTATCATCTCAATACGATAAATTTGTGATGGTATTGTTAAAAAATCATCTTTTTCTTCAAGAAAATAAAAAAACATACGCACAAAACAGCGCTAGCGCCGGCTGCCGGCAGGAGTACGCTCAGTGTCGGCCCGATAAGAGCGATGTCATCCGGTATGAGCGCCAGCGTCCCGGAAAGCACGAACCCTGTCATCGAGTACAAAAAAGCGAGCGGATGCTTCCCGTAAAATGAAGCAAGAGCCTTCGCAAATAACAGCGTTCCGGCAGCGATGCCGCCGCCGAGCAGTATCAGATAGAACACGTCCGTCTGCGTCAGTGCCGTGAGCGTGGCGTCATATATTCCGAGCAGAAGCATCGTATGCGATGTGCTTATACCCGGCAGTATAAGAGCCGCCGCCAGCGGTATACCGCAAAGAAACAGTATGATACCCTTTCCTGTCGGTATCTCAAACGAAGGAAGCAGTGTAAACAAGATCGGTGCTGCAAAGCAAAAAGCAAAGCACAAGCGGTGCTTTGCTTTTGCACCGCTTCTGTTGTGCCGGAGAAAATCAACGCAGCAGTAAGCAGGCAGCAGTCCGCAGAGAAAGAGCATGATATAGCTGCCGTACCGCGTAAGGAACCGGACGTAAATGAACGAGAAAGCGCATATACCGCATAC
>CAZFZL010000133.1:0-3715 GCA_964523005.1 uncultured Oscillospiraceae bacterium | reverse complement strand
TATCAATTTCTTCCTCTCGTCCGGGTTTGGTATAAGCCAGCTCAGAAGTATGCTTGATGCAGGTGAAAACTACGGCAGAAGCGAGATCGGTCGCGGCAAGCGGATGATAATCGATTACTCCTCGCCGAATATCGCAAAGCGCTTCCATATAGGTCATCTCGGAACGACCGTCATCGGAAACAGCATCAAAAAGATACACGCCTTCTGCGGCTACGACTGCGTAGGGATTAATTATCTCGGCGACTGGGGCACGCAATACGGAAAGCTCGTAACGGCGTTTCGCAGATGGGGCGATGAGGACAAGGTCAGGTGCGACGGCATCGTTGAGCTTGAAAGGCTCTACGTCCGTTTCGGCAAGGAGTTTGAAAGCGATCCGTCGCTTGCCGACTGCGCAAGAGAAGAATTCGCGAAGCTCGAAAAAGGCGACGAGGAGAACACGCGCCTCTGGAAGCTGTTCAAGCAGATAAGCCTTGAAAAATATCTCGAAACCTACAAGCTGCTCGGTATAAGCTTTGAAAGCTACGACGGAGAAAGCTTCTACCACGACAAAATGCAGCCCGTCGTCGATGAGCTGAAGGAAAAAGGCATTTCAAAGGTGGACGCCGGTGCGACGATCGTTGATCTGTCAGACTATTCAATGCCGCCGCTGATGGTGCTCAAATCCGACGGCTCGACAGCGTACGCGACTCGCGATCTCGCCGCCGCGATATACCGCTATAATACCTATCATTTTGACAAGAGCCTTTACGTCACCTCAGCCGGGCAGTCGCTGCACTTCGCGCAGGTGTTCAAGGTGCTTTCATTGATGGGCAATGAGTGGGCTGACAGGCTGCAGCACGTTCCTTACGGCACGTTTTCGATAAACGGCGAGAAGATCGCGTCACGCACCGGAAACGTCGTTCTCATCGACGACCTTTTTTCCGACGCGATAGAAAAAGCGCGCAGCGTCATCGAGCAGAAGAACCCCGACCTTGAGAACAAGGACGAAATAGCGCGGGCCGTCGGACTCGGCGCGGTCATATTCAATTCCCTGCTTGCCAGCCGCATAAAGGACGTCAATTTCAACTGGGAGGAAGCGCTCTCATTTGAAGGCAACACGGGGCCGTATGTACAGTACACCTACGCGCGCTGCTGCAGCGTGGTGTCGAAGGCGGAATGTGAGATCACACTACCCGAAGCGGCCGAGCTTACGGGGCTTGAAAGTGATCTGATAAATACGCTTTCCGCGTTTCCTGCAAAGGTGCTTTCGGCGCTTGAGCAAAACGAGCCATCCGTGATCACGCGCTATTCGCTTGAGCTTTGCAGCGTATTCAACGCGTTCTATCACGACGAAAAGATTCTCAAATCAGAAGGCGATACGAGGATGCTGCGCCTTGCGCTCACTCTCGCCACAAAAAACACTCTCGGCAACGCGCTCGCTCATCGGGCTTGAGAAAACGCCAGTCATTTGATATTGAAAGGAAAATACAAATGCTTATAAAAACAGTGCATCACATCGCGTTTCGCGCAGAGAACATTGAGAAGACGGTCGATTTTTACACGGCGCTCGGCTGTACGGAAACAGCACGCTGGGGAGAGCCGGGCTGTATGGGAATTATGATGGAGATCGGTGAAAGCAAAATAAAGCTTGAGCTGTTCGACCGCGGAAACGAATTCTGTACTGACGGAAAATACAGGCATATCGCGTTTGCGACTGACGACGTTGACGGCTGCTTCAGGACAGCGCTTGAAAACGGCGCTACAGTATACATTGCGCCGGAGGATATCGTGATCGACTCGCAACCGAAACGCATCCCGGCGAGGATCGCTTTTGTCTATGGGCCGGACGGCGAGGAGATCGAATTCTTCGACGAAAAAAGCAAATAAAACAAACAACCGCTGCTCTATAGCAGCGGTTTTCACTTATCAAACACGTCATCCACATATGTGTAACGCTGTTTTGGGCTACAATTATACGAATTATCTAAGGGAGAAATAACGGCAAATGCTTGAACTGAAAAACATAATAAAGGATTACACTGCCGGAGACACCACGGTCAGCGCGCTCAAGGGCGTGAGTATATCGTTTGGAAAAAGCGAATTCGTGTCCGTGCTCGGTCCGTCCGGCTGCGGCAAGACGACGCTTCTGAACATCATAGGCGGGCTTGACAGATATACGTCCGGCGATCTTATAATAAACGGCGTCTCGACGAAAGAATACACCGACCGCGACTGGGACGCGTACCGCAACCACTCCGTCGGCTTTGTATTTCAGAGCTACAATCTCATACCTCACCAGAGCGTGCTTTCCAACGTCGAGCTTGCTCTGACTCTTTCGGGCGTTTCAAAGGCGGAGCGCAAAAAGCGCGCCGTCAAAGCGCTTGAGCGCGTGGGGCTGGGCGATCAGATTAAGAAGAAGCCGAACCAGATGTCAGGCGGTCAGATGCAGCGTGTGGCAATAGCGCGTGCACTCGTCAACGACCCGGACATACTGCTTGCAGACGAGCCGACAGGCGCACTCGACAGTGCGACGAGCGTTCAGGTCATGGAGATACTCAAGGAAGTATCGAAGGACAGGCTTGTCATCATGGTCACACACAACGCGGACCTTGCCGCACAATACAGCACGCGCACCGTTACTCTTCTCGACGGCAGCATCACAGGTGATAGCATCACAGGTGATAGCATCACAGGTGATAGCATCACAGGTGATAGCACGCCGCTTGCGAATAAAGCAAAAAAAGAAAAGGCGAAAAAAGGCACCTCAATGTCATTTTTCACTGCGATGTCGCTTTCGTTCAACAACCTCATGACAAAGCGCGCGCGGACAGTACTGACGTCATTCGCTGGCTCTATCGGCATAATCGGCATAGCGCTCATCCTCGCCATGTCGACAGGTATACAGTCGTTCATCGGCTCGATACAACGCGAGACGCTGTCGTCGTACCCGATAACAATATACGCTGAGGAAGGCGGTATATCGGCGCTGCTTTCTGCTTTTCAAGGCAGCGCATCGAACGGTGACGAAAACAACGATCAGACTGTCCACGAAGAGAACACCGTCTATTCCAATCCTCAGATGTATAAGCTGTTCAATTCCTTCTTCGCGAGCACCGGTACAACGAACGACCTCGTGAAATTCAAGGCATTCCTTGACAGCGAGCTGGGAAGCGACGAAAGCAGCCGCACGACGCAGCTTTACAAATATGTTACGTCAGTGCAGTACGGCTACGGGATACAGCCGAACTGCTATGTGCTCGGAACGGACAAAACGTACTCTTCATGTGACATTGCTTCTGCGTTCGAAAGCTTCACCGCAAGCGGCGGAACAGGCAGCGACACGATGTACAACATGATTTCAACAAACATGAGCTCAGTCAGACTTTGGAGCGAGCTTACGCCGGGAACGGGCGGAAACGTGCTTTCCGGACTCGTCAGCGAGCAGTACGAGCTGCTTTACGGCGAATGGCCCGACAGCGCCAACGAGATAGTACTTATTCTCGATCCGAAAAGCGAGATCTCCGACCTCGCCTTCTACGCGCTCGGACTCGTCAGCAGCGATGAGGTGTTTTCGATCATTAACGCCGCTGTAAACAATACCGAGATCGACATAACCGAACGCAGAATATCTTACGAAGATATTTGCAAAATAACATTGAAAATGGTGCCGGAATATGAATTCTACAGCGACACCGACGGCGACGGCATATGGGAATATACCGGCGGCGACAGCGAG
>CAZFZL010000132.1:0-3732 GCA_964523005.1 uncultured Oscillospiraceae bacterium | reverse complement strand
GGCGTGTGGGGTTGCAACCGCCGAAGCAATATGGCAGGCAAAGCAAAAATGTCCTTCTCTGGTATTGGTCGTACCGCACCATAGGCTGTATGCCGAATATTCGCGCAGAATAAACGAAATATATGCATCCTACACCGACCTGATCGAACCGTTCGGTATAGACGAAAGCTGGCTTGACGTCACCGGCAGCCTGATGCTCTTCGGCAGCGGAAAAAAGATCGCAGACGAGCTTCGCGAAAGAGTAAAAAGGGAAGTGGGAATAACGATATCGGTGGGTGTATCATTCAATAAAATATTTGCAAAGCTCGGAAGCGATTATAAAAAGCCTGACGCAACGACCGTTATATCGCGTGAAAACTTCAAAAGCGTTATTTTTCCTTTGCCCGCATCCGAACTATTGTTCGTCGGTCCCGCCGTGGAAGCACAGCTCAAAAAAATGTGTATAAATACTATCGGCGATCTTGCGGATGCGGACAGAGCTATGCTCAAAAAGCGTCTCGGTAAAACCGGGCTGGTGCTACACAATTACGCGAATGGTTACGAATGTGATCCGGTGAGCGTGCAGAACGCTCAAAGCGGCGTCAAATCAGTGAGCAACGGATATACGTTTCTCCACGACGTAACGTCGCCTGCTGAGCTCAGGACGGCGTCGGTGGCATTGGCAGACGAAGTGGCTGCACGTATGCGTGGATACGGCGTCAAGGGGCGTACGGTAAAAGTCTTTCTGCGCACCTGTGAGCTGAAGGTGTCCGGTATGCAGAAGACGCTCGACGTACCGACAAATCTTTCGTGTGATATCGCGCGATCAGCTTACGAGCTTATAAATATGATCGATATATACTCAATGCCCGTGCGTTCGATGACAGTCGCCGTCTCGAATCTGATCGGAAAAGAAAACTGCTTTTTCAGACAAATAAGTATGCTTTCACCCGATATGGCTTTCCCGAACAAAAGGGAAGTGCTTGAAGAGACGGTCGATACAATACGCGCGCGCTTTGGCAGATCATCTGTCATGCCGGCTTCACTCCTCAAAAATACACTCGGCTTCGATGTTGAAGAAGAAAAGCAGTCCTGCTTTCGGTCGGTCACAATCAGATAATTACACCTAAACAAAAGTGCAAGACACGAGCGCGGTATTTTTTATCGTTCTAACTCGCTATGAAACTCAGATTTTCACTTTTTTGTGCACAATGCACAATTTTTCGCTTTTTTAAGGAAAACTCTTGATTTTTTTTAAAAATCGTTTTTAATGTTTTTTTACACTATTTTGTGGATAGTCGCGCTTTGGAACACAAAATAAAGTAGGTTGCAAAAGGTATACATAATGCGTTTTACATAATACAATAGCATAATCACTAATTTTCAAAAATTACTGTTAAAGCTCTTGAAATTCTTTCTCGTTTGTATTATGATATATTCATCACCAATTGGAACGGAGCATACAAAAAGATGGCTTGTAAAGCAATAAAAAGCAAGAAAATATCTTTTATCGGTGCCGGCAACATGGCATTCGCATGTATAACAGGATTGCTTTCAGCTTCATTCCTCCAGCCTGAGAACTTTTATATATACGATGTTGACAAATCGAAATATGACAATTACATAATGCAAAATGTAAAAAAATGCGACAGTATCGATGATGCCGTCGAAGCCTCTGATATTATCGTTCTTGCCGTCAAGCCTCAGCATATGAGCTCTGCGCTTGCGTCGATAAGAAACACCGGTCTTTGCGCCGAAAAGAAAAGGATTTTTGTTTCTTTCGCCGCCGGTGTTTCCACAAGCTATATTGTTTCGAAGCTCGGATATAACGCGCCCGTTATACGTACCATGCCCAACACTCCGTTTTTGATCGGCAAGGGCACGATGGCGGCAGCAAAGAACGATTATACTGATAAAAACGATTTTGAGCTTGTCTGTTCTATGTTCGCCTATATTGCATCCGTCACAGCTCTTGACGAAAGCATGATGAATAAAGTCATTTCTCTTAACGGATCGTCTCCGGCGTATGTCTTCAGATTTTTCGACGCTATGATGGACGCAGCTAAAGCAGAAGGCTTTTCAGAAAAAGAGGCGAGGGAGCTTATTCTTTCTACTTTTGATGGCTCGGTAGCTATGCTTAGAAAATACCCCGATACGAAACAACTCATCAAAAACGTTACATCGCCCAACGGTACAACACAGGCTTCAATGGAATCACTCGACAGTGACAATTTTGCACAAATCATTGAACGTTGTATGGAACGCTGCACATCTCGCGCAAACGAGCTTGCGGAATCTCTCACCTGACGTCATAAATAATTTTGCCGCGTCATACTATGTGACGGAGGCGATATTACTTGAACGAACAAAACGAAACGATGCCGCTCGTTCCGGATGTCACACTGTATGTAAGTCAACCGCCTGAACGCACCGCGTTTGGAGGGACGAAATATTTATTCACCGTACGAAAAAGATTTTACTATATTACCACCGCTGCAACGCTTTCATCATTTATTATCGCTTTGGCATGTGCTGCAGCATTTGATTTTCAATATATAGCATCAGCGTTTAACTCTTTTTCATTATGGTGCTCCGGCTTTTCTCCTTTTTTTACTGTATTATTGCGCGCACTGCCTATATACGCGATTTATCTGATATGTTTCACGCTGTCATTCACAGCGGCAGGAAAAGCTGCCTCTTTTCTTGCCGCTGTGTCTACAGGCTTTTATGCCGGATTGTATTTTCAACTTTTTTGTATGCGCTCCTTTTATTCCGCTATAAAGGCTACGCTTATATTTGCGCCTGTATTGTTTTTTACTGTCCTGTACTTATCGGAGTGTTGCTGCTTTAATGACCTGCCCGCTTCATACAGGACAAAAAGCGCCAACAGCGTAAAGTTTTTTGCTGTTATGCTTTTTTTCTGTACGGTGCTATCCGCTTTATCCGCATTGAAAACTGCCTTATTATTCTGAAAGGAACTATGAAAACCATGTCCGTTTCCGACGTATTGACCGAAAAGAATATATCTGTCTGCGAAAGCGCATATATCAGATATCTGAAAGAGGTAAAAAAATCATCCGTAAACACCGTGGATGCATACGTCAGAGACCTGCGTAATTTTCTTGAGTTCTCAAAATCGATAGACGCCGAAGACGCTGATGAGATTACCGTGGACGAGCTCAATGAGTATAAAGCATTTTTGCACAAAAAAGGTCTTTCTGCTTCATCTGTAAGTCGCTCACTGTCAGCGCTGAGAAGTATGTATCAGTATCTTGTATCAATGAACATCGTTGAGTCAAACCCGGCAAGAGCGATACCCAACGAAAAAAGTGAAAAAAAAGGCCCGCAAGTCCTTTCAAACAAAGAAATTGAGTTGTTGCTGTCACAGCCGTCTGATAACGATGTAAAAGGTATACGCGACAAAGCAATGCTTGAAGTGCTTTACGCGACCGGAATAAAGGTCACTGAGCTTATAATGCTCAATGTAGACGATGTAAACCTTAAGCTGTCGTTCATCCGTTGCACCAACGGCGAAAAGGAACGCTTCATACCGATATATCCTCTTGCTGTCAAAGCGCTGTCCGCCTATATGGAAATGGCGAGAAAGCTCATGATAGTCCGTAAGGACGAGCAGGCGCTTTTCGTAAACGTTTCAGGCGAGCGTATGTCGCGCCAGGGCTTCTGGAAAATACTCAAAACATACGCTGAGTCGGCAAAGATATATAAGCCCATCACGCCCCATACACTGCGTCA
>CAZFZL010000131.1:0-3750 GCA_964523005.1 uncultured Oscillospiraceae bacterium | reverse complement strand
TAAACATAAGAGAAAACGGGATATACGTTGACTGCACGCTCGGCGGCGGCGGACATACATCGGAAATACTTCGCAGACTCGGCGGGACCGGAAGAGTGATAGCGTTCGACCGAGACGAAGAAGCGGTCGAAAACGCAAAAAAGAAATTCGGTCAGAGAGATGACCTCACGATCATACATGATAACTTTGTAAATGTACGTGCAAGGCTCGAAGAGCTTGGCGTGAACAGCATAAGCGGCGCAACGGTGGATCTCGGCGTCTCCTCCTATCAACTTGATAACGCCGAAAGAGGCTTTTCCTATATGGCGGACGCGCCGCTCGATATGCGTATGGACTCAACTCAGGCACTCTCGGCTTACACTGTAGTAAACAGCTACTCCGAGGACGAGCTTGTGCGTATACTGTATGAATACGGCCAGGAGCGGTATGCGAGACGCATTGCCGGGCGTATCTGCCAATGCCGCTCCGAAGCACCCATCCTCACCACGCTTCAACTGAGTGCTTTGATCAAAGAATGTGTCGGCAGACAAGCAAACGATTCAGGTCATCCGGCGAAGCGCACCTTTCAGGCGATCCGCATAGAAGTCAACTCCGAGCTTTCGGTCATAGAACCGACTCTGAGGGAATTGACAGAGATGCTTGAACCCGGCGGCAGAATTGCCGTGATAACCTTTCATTCGCTGGAGGATAGAATAGTCAAGCAGACTTTTGCGTCGCTTGCACAGGGTTGTACGTGCCCGAAGGATTTTCCGATATGTGTATGCGGAAAAAAACCGGAAATCAAACTTATAACGAAAAAACCGACGTTGCCATCATGCAGCGAAGTAGAGGATAATAGCCGCTCACACAGCGCGAAGCTGCGAACGGCACAGAAGCTGTAAGGATTGTTTGTTAAGGAAGGAACGGTCTGAAATGCCTGAAATAAAAGAAAAAAGCTCAAGCGCCTCCGGCGCGAAGCAGAATAAAAAAACATCGAACGTCTTATCCGGTTCGCAAAAAGGACGCACTGCGGTGCAGAAAAAGTCGGATGCTGTCGTGCGCGTGACGAAAAACGTCGTAAAAGCGTACGGCAAACGCCCTACGCGAAGCGTCAGGATAGCCACCGTAAAGAAAAAAGAAAAAGCACCGTTTCCAACCGCCATCGTGTTCACCTCGATAATGGTCACGACGCTGATACTATATACAATCATTAATTATGCCCAGATAAATACGATGGGCAACGAGATCGCGGAGCTGCGCACCAGTGTTTCTGAGCTTCAGAAAAGTGAAACCACGCTGCAAAGCAAACTGAACCTCAGATACAACGAGGCAAATATTGAACAGATAGCAACCGAACGGCTCGGTATGGTCAAATCATCGGAGCTTGAGAGAAAATATGTCGATCTCACGAACGAAGACAAAACGGAAATAGCCGAATATGATGACGGCAAGGGCTTTGGGTTTTTACTTTCATCATTCGGAGAAGCGATAAAGGATCTTTTTGACTGAAGCGCGTATTTTTCCGCCCGGAATGAAATATGAATAGTAAACAGAGCAGTACGATGAAGGGCTGAAGTGAATTGAAGGGATTGAAACTCTTTCGCGGCGAACTCAGGCAAAGCGAAGTAACGACTAAAAAATCAATAATCAACAGGGGAAGAGCGGTAACTGTGATAATTATCGTTCTTCTTTCGGGATTAATATTCCAGCTTGTACGTTTGATGCTCATCGACAGTTCAAACTATAAGCAAAAGGCGCTCAGTCAATATACGAGTGAATACGCCGTTTCAGCGTCACGCGGCGTGATATACGACAGAAACATGAATGTGCTCGCTGAAAATGTGACGGTCGAGACGTGCTTTATATCACCCTATGACATTGAAGACGAAGAAGAGCGTGTTCTCATCTGTTCAGGTCTGTCAGCGATACTCGACGCAACGTATGATGAAATTTATACGCGCGCGATGAAAACATCGAGCAAATATCAAGTTATAGAAAACAGTCTCAACGCTGAGAAGGCTGATCAGGTAAGAGCTTTTATTCTTGCCAACAAGCTCTCACACTGCGTGTACCTTCGCGAAAGCACCATGCGTTATTACCCCTACGGTTCGCTCGCGGCGAGCCTGATCGGCTTCACCGGTTCAGACGGGCAGGGGCTTATGGGACTTGAAGCTTACTACAACAGTGTGCTGTCAGGAACTGCCGGCCGTGTCGTTATCGGGAAAGACGGAAACGGAGATGAACTTCCGTTTAAATACGAAAGCTATATTGACGCGATCGACGGCGAAAACGTCATCACTACGCTTGATATATATGTACAGAGTGTTGTTGCAAAATATTGTGAGCAAGCGTACGCCGAATACAACCCGAACGGCTCCATTGAGTGCGTTATTATGGATGTTACGAACGGAGAAGTGCTTGCGGTCGGTCAATATCCGAGCTTCGACCTGAATAATCCCTATACGCTTGACAGCTCATCTCAGACGCTTCTGAACGCATATAGCGGAACCGGCAGCGAAGTGAGCAAATATAAAAACACTCTGCTTAACAAGCTGTGGCGCAACAAGCTCGTTTCCGATACCTACGAACCCGGCTCCACTTTCAAGATAATTACCACGTCTGTCGCACTTGAAGAAGGGGTTTCTACGCTCGAGGATAAATATATCTGTAAAACCATGGTTGTTGCAGACTATTCTATAAAATGTCACTCAAGGATAAGCCACGGGACCCAGACACTTGCAAAAGCCTTGCAGAATTCATGCAACCCTGCATTTGTGCAGCTCGGACTTAAGATCGGCTCAAATATGTTTCAAAACTATTTCAGAGAATTCGGTTATACAGAGGCGCTTGGCACCGATATCGGCGGTCAAGCAAGCTCAATATACGATTCCGGCACGCTCTCGGATGTTTCGCTCGTCGTCTATTCATTCGGTCAGACCTTCAAGGTCACTCCGCTTGCGCATTTGCGTGCTGTCTCGGCTGTTGCGAACGGAGGATACCTTGTAACTCCTCATTTTGTTTCCTCACTCTCGGACGGCAACGGCACTGTTACTGAAAGCTTTTCCTATCCCTTTGTGCGCCAGATCATATCGGATTCGGTTTCAAATGACATCATGAGCGTCCTTCTCGAGGCCACAACATACGGCTCGACAGTCAACGCAAGCGTTGAGGGATATAATATAGCCGCTAAGACCGGTACGAGCCAAAAGCGTGATGTTGCAGTCGGTGAGAACGGATTTGTAGCGTATGTCAGCTCGTGCGTAGCCTTCGCGCCCGCCGAATCACCGCAGATAGCGATTCTGTTTCTCGTCGACGAACCGACGGGTGAAGCGTATTACGGTGGTATGGTAGCGGCTCCTTATGTTTCCAAGATCCTCTCAGAGGTGCTCCCGTATCTCGGCTTTGAAAAGAATATAACAGACGATTCATACAATAATATAGAGATAGGCTATTACAAGGGCTCAAAGCTCAGTGATACAGTAACTGCTATAGAAGGACTCGGACTGTCTGTAAAAATTGTCGGAAGCGGAAACACAGTAACCGGACAGTATCCCAAATCAGGTTCGCTGCTTAACGAACACGGTGTCGTTGTCCTCGTGACCGACGGCTCTACGCTCGAAAAGGAGTGCGCAGTACCTAATGTTTACAACTGTACGCTCAGCGAAGCTATAAAGAAGCTCACAAGCGCGGGACTGAATATATCGGTCCAGGGATATACGGAAGAAAAAAGCTCGACCCTCAGAGCGCGTGCGCAGTCGGTGTCAGCCGGAA
>CAZFZL010000130.1:0-3755 GCA_964523005.1 uncultured Oscillospiraceae bacterium | reverse complement strand
AGTCGTCGCAGCCGTCCTCGTTGGTGTCGGCGCCGATCGCCGCGAAGCCTGTCTGAAGGCTCAATGCTTCCTGCTCGGTTACGCCGTCTGCGTCAATATACAGAAGCGTCATATCGGGTTTTGTGCGCGTAAGACTCTGTATGACCAGCGTCACGATGACGATAAGTATAAGTGCCGCTGCTAAAATGAGCCATTTGTATGTGTCCCACAGATCGTCAAGCCTGCTTTTGAGTGTCGGTTTTGCTGCTTCGGAATTCATGTCTGTCGCCTTTCGCATACGGTTATTACGTGGAAAGCTTTTATTTAAAGTATATCATTAATTCTACTTTTGTCAAGAATATTCGACAACGTGAAAGTTATTTCACATAAGGCGCAATGAGGCTTACCGGCTTTCATGCGCCTTTTTTCTGTAAAAACAGCATCTTTTTACTGCAGCAGACGGTTTTCTTTTCGTGCATATTTTTTCTTGACAATTTTATCGTTGTGCGTTATACTTACTGTTGTGCCGTGGAATAATAATTTGAGGCACCACACTGCTTTTGAGTATGGAAAGCAGCAAATACAGAAAGCAAAAATTATATAATCTTGAGAAAGGAAAATGCAGCTTTCTGAAATAGCGATAGCTGTATTGCAACGAGCAGATGATCTATTCATCAGAAGTTCAGAATATGTGTCAGGTCAGAAAAGGCGCATATCACGGCCCGGCGCCTATTCCCGAAGAAGGTAAGTGGATACAGGCAAAACAAATAACAGACATAAGCGGTCTTACCCACGGTATCGGTCACTGTGCTCCGCAGCAGGGCGCCTGCAAGCTGACGCTCAACGTCAAAAACGGTATAATCGAAGAGGCGCTCGTCGAAGTGCTCGGCTGCTCAGGCATGACGCATTCCGCCGCTATGGCTTCTGAGATACTTCCCGGCAAGACCATCCTTGAGGCTCTCAACACTGACCTTGTGTGCGATGCCATAAATGTCGCTATGCGTGAGCTGTTCCTTCAGATAGTCTACGGACGTACTCAGACGGCGTTCTCGGAAGGCGGACTTCCGGTCGGAGCAAGCCTTGAGGATCTCGGCAAGGGTATGAGAAGCCAGGTCGGTACGATGTTCGGTACGAAGCTCAAGGGCGCACGCTACCTCGAGCTGACCGAAGGCTACGTTAACCGTATTGCTCTCAACGCTGACGATGAAATAATCGGGTACGAATTTATCAGCCTCGGAAAAATGATGGACTTCATCAAAAAGGGCATGGATGTCGATGAAGCTTTGAAAAAAGCTACCGGCACATATGGACAGTTTGCCGATGCCGTTAAGACCATCGATCCGAGAAAGGAGTGAACGAGATGATAACTTTTGAAAGCTACGAACGCCGCATCGATAAGATCAACGCCGTTCTCGCACAGTATGGTATAGCTTCGATCGACGAAGCAAAGGAAATCTGCGATAAGGCAGGCATCAACCCTTACGACATCGTGAAATCCATCCAGCCTATCGCTTTTGAGAACGCTTGCTGGGCGTACACCGCCGGCGCTGCTATCGCAATTAAGAAAGACGTAAAGACAGCCGCCGAAGCTGCTGAAGCTATCGGTATAGGACTTCAGAGCTTCTGCATTCCCGGCTCGGTCGCCGAAGACAGAAAAGTCGGTCTGGGTCACGGAAACCTCGGAGCAATGCTCCTTCGCGACGAAACGAAATGCTTCGCTTTCCTTGCAGGTCACGAGAGCTTTGCAGCTGCAGAGGGCGCTATCGGTATAGTCAAGAACGCCAACAAATCCAGAAAGTTACCGCTTCGCGTTATACTCAACGGTCTCGGCAAGGACGCCGCTCAGATAATCTCCCGTATCAACGGATTCACTTATGTTCAGACTCAGTTCGACTATTTCACCGGCGATCTAAAAATTGTGCGTGAAATAGCATATTCCAACGGCGAACGTTCTCAGGTTCGCTGCTATGGCGCTGACGATGTTCGTGAAGGCGTTGCGATAATGCATCACGAGGGTGTTGACGTTTCCATCACCGGAAACTCCACAAATCCGACGCGCTTCCAGCATCCTGTTGCAGGAACGTATAAGAAGGAATGCATTGAACAGGGCAAGAAATACTTCTCAGTCGCTTCCGGCGGCGGCACCGGACGTACGCTCCATCCGGACAACATGGCGGCGGGCCCCGCTTCCTACGGCATGACCGATACGATGGGAAGAATGCACTCCGATGCTCAGTTCGCAGGCTCCAGCTCAGTCCCGGCGCACGTTGAGATGATGGGATTCCTCGGAATGGGTAACAACCCGATGGTCGGAGCGACGGTCGCAGTCGCAGTCGCAGTTGATTCGGCTCTCAATAAGTAATTTTGATGAGAGAATAGTACAGAATAAAAGTATAGACAGCAGAAGCGCTTTTAGCTTCTGCTGTCTTCATTTTTCTTCTATGTGCAAGGATATAAGGATTGTCAATGTGCGTTACTGAGATACTCTTCAAAAAGCTCGTCGTATAGACTGTGTGTCTCTTTATCGGGAATATATGTTTTGCCTATTTCGGCAAACCTGCGTGAAAGATCACAGGCATCACCGAAACCGCTACCTTGCATAGCGAGAATTGCTGCTCCGGCACAACCCGCTTGCGTAGTTTTCATCGATGTGAGAGCCACTCCTGCAATATTTGATTTTATTTGCATCCATGTGTCCGAATGTGAGCCGCCACCGATGCAACGATATTCGCTGACACATATACCGGTACGTTCGAGCAGTGATATGTTGCGGCGGACTTCGTATGCTGTACCTTCGAGTATTGCTTTGTAAAGCTCCCCGGCTGTAGTAGCAAGCGTAAGATTGATGATGCTTCCTTTCGAGGAAAAATTCAGTGAAGGCGTACCGGATCCGGCAAAATACGGATAAACAAAGATTCCCGTAGGTTCACTTACGGCGTCAGCAAGTTTGTCGAGCTGACTCGGCGTTTCGCTTCCGGCGAGCAGAGAAGAAGAAAACCAGTCCACTACCGATCCGCAGCACGACAGAAACGCAAGTGTCGCCTGCTTTCCGGGGAGTATGTATGGATATGTGGAAAGATTATTCGATATAAGCTCTCTCAGATCGTCAGCTTCATCGTGTACACAAAGCAGGCTTTCAGTCGTACCGAGACTGTCCATGGCGATGCCGCTGTTGATGACACCGGCACCAAGCGCACAGCACGACTGGTCATGAGCGCCTGAAGCAATTATCGTATCGGTGCTAAGTCCTGTAAGCGCGCTTACGGAAGCGCTGACTTTACCGATAACAGTCCCTGCGCTGACTGCGCGCGGCAGCTTTTGTTCGGGTATCGAACAAAGCGAAAGTAGATGTGTATTCCATTTTTTGCTTTTTATATCGAACGCCATAGTGCGCGCCGCCATGCCAAAGTCAATACACGGTGCTGCGCCGAGACGCATCGATATGTAATCTCCAAAGCACAATAAGTACCGTGCATTTTCGAATATTTCAGGCTCGTTTTTTCTTAGCCACATAAGCTTGGGCAAAGAAAACATAGGGTGGATCGGTGCGCCTGTGCAGCCTTCAAGTGTGGTGACGTTCGTATTTTCCCGAAGCCATTCGATCTCTTTTGTGCATCGCGTGTCGAAGGTCACAATAGCGTTGTAAAGAGGCATACCGCTTTGTGAGACGGGTATGATTGCCTCGCCCTGAGTGGAAACGGAAAGCGCCGCTATCTGTTCTCCGGGAGATGCTGCTGTGCATTCTCTGATACACTCAAGTGTACATTCCCATACTC
>CAZFZL010000129.1:0-3772 GCA_964523005.1 uncultured Oscillospiraceae bacterium | reverse complement strand
AAAAGCGAGTGTTCTTACAGCATCTTTCAAATGCTATAAGAACACTCGGCATGGTCGGAGTGAAAGGATTTGAACCTTCGGCCTCTTGGTCCCGAACCAAGCGCTCTACCAAACTGAGCCACACCCCGTTATATTTGTTTTTTCGCGAACGATAGGATTATACTATATTTGTCTTCGGTTGTCAATAGCGAAAATCAATTTTGTTGCGTTGACAAACCCTTTTTTTCATGATATTATGACAGTATCAAGAGAAAAGGAAAAATCAAAAATGGGTAAAAAGATCTTCTTTCTTACGGCTGCTATTTTATTAGTCCTGACATCATGTAGCGGTTGTGTAAATGATAATACAGTAAGTGGGGTGAGTGAAGTGAGTGAATCGGGAATAAGTGATTTTGATGAAACGAATATTATATTTTCTTTTGCCGCACTCAGCGATGTGCACATAAGCGCAGCGACTTCTGCATTGGCAAACACAAAATATACCAAAGCTCTCGAAAAACTCAAAGAGTATTCGCTTGACGCCGTTTGTATTGCAGGTGACCTTACGGACTCGGGAAGTCAGACGGAGATCAACAATTTTAAACATTTATACGAGAGCTTTATGCCTGACATTCCGCTTGTTTACTGCATGGGCAATCACGACGGACAGGATGGTGCAAAAGGTTTACTTTTTGCGACCGAATTCGGAGAAAATTATTTTACCAACGATAAATATGCGAATTATTCATCAGGAAACAGACATGTTGTGATAAACGGATACCATTTCGTCTGTGTTGAAACACAGAACTATTATGGCGGTGAAAAGAACTGCTACTATTCTGACGCAACAAAGCAGTGGCTGTCTGAAACGCTGACTGCCATAAAAGAAGAAGACGAAACGCAGCCGATCTTCGTATTCACTCATCCGATGATATATGATACTGCATACGGCAGCGATCTTCCCGGAAGCGGAACGATGTGGTATAGTGAAGACCTTATCAGCATTCTAAGCAACTATCCGACAGTCGTTTCTTTCAGCGGACATGTTCATCATCCGCTCAACGATGAGCGTTCGATAATGCAGACCTCGTTCACATCTCTCGGCTGCGGTTCGGTGAGCTACATGGCTATCGAAAGCGGATATGTACAAACCGGAAGCACGACAGTTCCTTCCGATGCACAGCAGTATTCGCAGGGGCTCGTTGTACAAATTGACGCCAACGGAGCGATCAAATTTGTGCGTTTAGATTTCTATGACGAAGCAGAAATTAAGCAGGCGTGGGTCGTTGCGCCGTATGATTCTGAACTCGAATTTCTTGGAAAATATACAAAAGCAAGAGCTGAGACAAATGAAGCTCCTATTTTTGATACTGACAGTGCGTCGCTGACGCTCAAAGCAGCAGGCGAATCGTTCAGAGGGACCGTTGCGTTCAACGCTGCCGAAGATGACGATCTTGTCCATCATTATGCTTTTACCGTCTACGAAGGAGAAAACGAAAAGCGGACAATAAAGCTGTTGAGTGATTTTTACCTTGAAGCACAGGTAAGCAATATGAAAAAAACGCACGCTTGCGATATAGGACTTCTTGACGCGGGCACTGAATATACTCTTGAAGTATATGCTGTTGATTCATGGGGCGCAAAAAGCAATGTCTACACTTATACGTTCACGACAAAAGGCACTAAGCCTGATGATGAAGACAATGAAGCGCAGCTTTATGCGAATATAACCTTCAACGACGAAGGCGCTTCCGACTCGGAAGGAAAGATTACCTGTACGAACAATTCGGCTTCATTCACAGACGGCAAGGCAGTCATCTCCGCTGCCGGTCAAAATATATGCTGTACATTCAATGATTTTGCATCTTCTGCCGATACAGCGTCGTTTCTCAACGATGGATTTTCGATAGAAACAGTCTTTATCAATAAAAACGTCGGCGGTACGCAGGGAGTCGTCTGCTCAACACAAAGTGGTGGTTGGGGGCTTGCAACGAGCGCATCAGGCGAGATCTATTTCATTGTCTCCAACGGCTCATATGTCAGTGTTTATTCAGGGGTTACTGCTTCGGAGAAGACACACGTCATAGCGGTCTATGATCCTTCAGAAGAAGTTATACGTATTTACATCAACGGTGAAAAGAAGGCTGAATCAGCTGTGACCGGCAGCCTCATATCCGGAACGAGTGCAGCATACAATACTTTTTATATAGGTGCTGACATTGACTCAGCAGGGACGGGCAACGATTTCCAGATGACAGATTTTGAATCTTCATATGTAAGGATCTACACAAGCGCGATAAACAATGACCAGGCGTTCTCTCTAAATGCAAAAAAATAAACATAATAAAAAAAGACGAAGCCCGGCAGTATATAAAACGCCGGGCTTCGCTTTATGAAATACTAATCTTTAATTGCGTGTAAAAGCCCTTCCGGATAATCCGGTACAGCTTCGGGCTGTGTAACTACAAAGTCTGAGAGCATGACACCGCGATCAAGGCACATCTGAATAGATACACCGCAGAGATAGTTGTAAAGAAAACAGGCACTGAAGCTATCTCCTGCGCCTACTGTGGACAAAGGTCGGGATGTAGGCTTTACGGAACGGTATTTACTTTTATTGCTGTAAACAAGCGCTCCGTCCTTATCAAGCGTTACTATTACGGTATGAACCGAGTATTTGTCAGAAATATTCTCAGCCAGCGCCATCGCCTCTGTCTGCTCCGAAATGCCGAGCGCTTTAAAAATAGGGCTTTCTTCGCGTGAAAGCTTTACAATGGAGGATTTACTAAGCGAGTATTCAAGAGTATCGACGCTGTTGAAACCGTCGCGTATATTGATGTCACAGAAAACTTCACGAAAACTGCCGTTATCAAGGAGATCATGCAGTGTGCTGCGCGAATCTTCGTTCCTTTGAGCAAGTGTTCCAAAACAGAAAACATCATAGTCACCGTCAGGACGAACCGCAGGGATATGATCGAACGCACAGTCTGGAGATAGCGCATAGCACGGCTTTTTGTCTTTGAATGTGACAATAGAATAGCCGGTGGGGAAGTCCGTGATTGCGACGAATGAGTCATTCACCCCGACGCTTTTGATTTGTTCAAGAGCGTTTCTGCCAGAGCAGTCATTCCCAACGGCAGATATTATTCGTGAATCTACGCCGAGCTTTGCGAGATGTGACGCAAGGTTGAGCGGTGCGCCGCCGATTATTTTATTATCCGGATATATATCAAAGAGTATTTCACCAAATGACAGTGTTTTCATGTTATTAGTCTTTCGTAGGACCGGTATATGCTTTGTCAAGCTTTACGTTGTTAGGAACGCTGTTAGCCTCTACAGTGAAGCTGACGCGATCGCTTGTGTTACCGGCACAGTCGATGACTTCAAATTCATATGTTACAGTATCATTTTCAAAATCGTAATCGGTGTCGTAAAAGCTGTTGGGATAAAGCGCCATGCCGTTTTCTGAACGTGTTGTATAACGATAGGTCAAAAGCTTTCCGTTTTTATATATATTGACCTTCCATATACCGAAATTGTCATACATTCCCGACCAATAGATACGCAGTACCGTTTTTGATTCACCGTTGATTGTAAGCGTCTGTTTGAGCGTTTTGAATTTAGTGGGTCCGGTCGGAGCTTCGCTTTCGAGTTTACCCGTTTCAAGGTAATTAATATAGGTGTCATAATAACCGCTTACATTGTTATAGGGGCTTTGATAATGCGGAAAGGCGAAGGTGACTATTTTTTCTGCGTATTTACCTACAGTCTCAAACTGTGTTACCATGCGTTT
>CAZFZL010000128.1:0-3885 GCA_964523005.1 uncultured Oscillospiraceae bacterium | reverse complement strand
GGTCCGGAATGAGCACGCACAGATCGGTATTTCCGCACCGCTCCCCTATTCCGCAGATTGTACCGTGTACCTGGATTGCGCCTGCGTTGACGGATTCAAGCGAATTAGCCACAGCAAGCCCTGAATCGTTATGGCAGTGTATGCCGATACGCAAAAAGAGTTCCGATGCTTTTTTTGTATACTTTTCGATGCAGCTCATTACCGAGCCGCCGTTCGTATCACATAGCACAAGCGTCTCTGCACCTGCGTCATGGGCGCATTTCAGTACGCTGAAGGCATATTGCTCATCGTCGCGGCATCCGTCGAAGAAATGCTCTGCACAGAATATTACCTTCTTACCTTTTCCGACAGCGTAGCGGACTGTTTTGTCTATAAGAGACAAATTGCTTTCTTTTGTTGTATTGAGCACATTTTTTACGTGATATGCGCTTGCTTTTCCGACGAGCGAGACGTATTCGAGCGAGAGCTCCACGCTCGTTGTAATGCGCTCGTCTTCTTCGGGTTCAAGTCCATCGCGGCATGTCGTCATGAACGCGACGGGTTTAAGGCTATGATAAGACGGCTTATGATCATGAAAATACTCAAAAAGCTGTTTGTCGACCGGGCTGGCGCATACGTTGCCGCACTCAGCGTAATCGATGCCCATATCATCGAGGAGAGCAAGTATGCTTATCTTATCCTTCAGTGAAAAATTGATCTCAGCGCTCTGGGCACCGTCGCGAAGAGTTGTGTCGAATATTTCAATATGCTTCATATCATGCTTCCTTATGCAGGAAAAGATCAGCTCTGTTTATGGCGTTTACGTATGACCTGATGCTCGCTTTGATGATATCACGAGATACGCCGCGTCCGGTATATTCGCCGTCGCTGTCGGAAATGCGAACGTTGACCTCGCCGATAGCGTCTCTTCCTTCGGTAACTGCTTTTATAGAATATGCTTCAAGCTTATATTCTTTTTTAATAATTCTATTGACCGCGTTGAAAGCGGCTTCGATGGGTCCGCTTCCGGTAGCCGCCTCTTCAAAAAGAACACTGTTTTTAGACAGGACTATCATTGCCATAGCTTTAATTTTATTCCCGCTTTGTATCTGGAAGCTGTCAAGCACATATCCGTCCTTGATCAATGAATCGCTGACAGCCGATTCAAGGATCGCCCGTATATCTGCTTCAGACATCTCTTTACGGCTTTCCGCAAGCTCCTTGAAGCTGTGAAAAGCGTTTTCAAGGATATCATTTTCAAGATGATATCCAAGCTCGAGTGCCTTTTCTTCAAAAGCGTGTCTGCCGGAGAGCTTCCCGAGTATGATCGTCGTATCTGATACACCGATGCTCTGAGGAGTAAATATTTCATATGTTCTGCTGTCTACAAGGACTCCGTGCTGATGTATACCTGATTCATGTGAAAAGGTATTTTACCGACGATCGGTTTGATCGTCGGTACCGATATTCCTGTCACCGATGAAACAAGGCGGCTCGCATGCGTTATTTCGGTGAGCTTTATAGCGTGTGAAACGCCGAGCTCGTCCTTTTTCAACGTCATGGTGACGGCAAGCTCTTCGAGCGAAGCGTTACCTGCACGTTCGCCTATACCGTTGACAGTACAGTCGACCTGCGTGACACCGTTTCTTACCGCCTCAAGTGTGTTGGCACACGCGAGTCCGAGATCGTTATGACAGTGTGCGGCGTATACGATATCGCCGCTGCGATGAGTGCGCTCTATTACCGTCTTTACAAGCGCGCCAAACTCTTCGGGCAGCATAAAGCCGACAGTATCGACAATGCAGATGGTTTCTGCGCCTGCGTCGATCGCAGTATTATAAGCTTGAATCAGAAAGTCAAGATCGCTTCTTGCTCCATCTTCAGCTGAAAATCTTACGTTATCACAGAGCGAACGTGCATACGCTACGCTTTCGCGTATCATTGAAAGCACTTCCGTGCGTGTTTTTTTCAGCTTGAACTTCATGTGAAGCTCGCTCGTGGCAATAAACACGTGAAGCATGGGTTTCTCGGCGCAGGAAATAGCTTCCCATGCCGTATCTATATCTTCTTTTACGGCGCGGCAGAGCGCGGCAACACATATATTGCCGCACTCCTTCGCAATCTTTTGCGTTGATCTGAAATCACTTCTTGACGCAGCAGGAAAACCGGCTTCGATTATATCGACCCCGAGCTTACATACCTGCTGGGCTATTCTGATTTTATCGCTCACGTTCAGGCTCACACCAGGAGTTTGTTCGCCGTCACGCAGCGTCGTATCAAAAAAAGTGATCTCTTTCATACGGTCATTCCGTTCTTCTTTTTATTTTTCGTAGTTTATGACGAGCTTTTTAAGCTTTTCTTCGAGGAAGCTGAATGCAAGTCCTATATCCTTTGCAGGAGAATCGCCGACTTCCCTTTCGATAGTAAGATAACCCTTATAGCCGATGTCGTCAAGTGCTTTGAGGTATTTGTCAAAATCGACTCCGCCGGTTCCGAGCGGTACTTCAAGAAATTTATCTTCGCCGGTCTGTATACCGTCCTTTGCGTGCGTATGTACTATGTAGTCCTTCAGAACATATACTGCTGCTACGGGGTCGTCTCCTACGCACATCACAAGATTGGCAGGATCAAGATTCACGCGCAGTCCCTTTGCGCCAAGGGAATCGAGGAAGTTCTTAAGGAGCGGAGCTTTTTCGCTTCCCGTTTCTGCTGCGAATATAGCGCCGCAACTGTCAGCGTATGACGAAAGCTGATAAGCCGTGTCACGCATTACTTCCATGCGATGTGTTTCAGTTTCTTCGATGCGTCCGATATGAGTTGTAACTATCGGACAGCCGAGCTGCAGTGCAACGTCGACAACGCGCTTGGATTTTTCGATTATTTCTGTTTTTCTCGCTTCATCGCTGAAGTCAAACCCGAAATCACCGCATATTGCGGAAAATACGAGTCCGTTGTCAGCCATGACCGATTTTACGAAAGCAATCTTTTCTTTCGTCATATCAGCAGCGGCAAGTTCACCGTTCGTAAAATACGTTTGTATACCGCTGACGCCGAGTTCCTTTGCGGCTTTTACCGAATCGGCAAAGCCAAGTCTGAATGAATCAGATATAAGTCCGATCTTCATTTTTTCAGCTCCTGTTTTCTTGTTTTAATGTATCGAGAGGCAGATAGAAGCCGGGGAGAAAATTATCACAGAAATACTTCAATTCATCTATATCCGCGCACATCTCCTCAATGTTCTTTTCTACCGTAACGAACGCCATATCGAACTCTGAGTTACCGCACCGTTTTTCCTCGATGCATTTTATATAAGCGCAAAGCTTATCCGCTGCTTTTACAAGCTTTTTTTCATCCGGGGAAAGCTTGAAAACATCGTCATATGTCTCCTTGAGCTCGGAAGGAAGCAGTTCGGAAAAGCGTTCAAGCGCGGCACTTTCGATGCTTTTATACGCCTGACGCATCTTTTCGCTGTGGTTCTTCACGGGCGTAGGCAAGTCGCCTGTTAATATTTCCGGCGCGTCGTGATAGAGCGCCTTCATACCAATTTTGTCACAATCATATGATTTATTGAATATATTGTTGCCGATAGCTGCAAGTGCGTGCGCAGTTATAGCCGTTTCAGCAGAGTGAGTTGAAAGAGATTCAGGTACTCCCGAACGCATCAGCACCCAACGATGTATGTATTTCATTCTGAACATCAACGCAAAAAAATTATTATCCATCATTAATTCCCTGTAAAGCATTTTAACTAAATATTCACCAATACACATAATAGCATATTTTATTTGAAAAGTGAATACCTTTTTGAATATTTCCGGAAAATCATATTGCAAAAAAGCAGTTTTGGTTATATAATATAATAATCTATGAATTTAAAACATCAGGGCAGGAACAACCGATGAATTT
>CAZFZL010000127.1:0-3889 GCA_964523005.1 uncultured Oscillospiraceae bacterium | reverse complement strand
AACAGCAGCGCCATGAACAGCGTTGTGTATACGCGCAGCGGCGTAAGCCCGTATTCACCGATATACATAAGCATTTTGGCTATCGCCGTGCTGATGAGGACGAGGGTGAAGACGGATATTATAACAGAATACGCTTTCAGCAGCCTGTTTTTCCCTTCGGTTCGTTTTGTGAAAGCATTCGCGCATATGAGCATCAGAGCGTTGATGCAGGTGACACCGCACAGCTCAAAGAAGCCGCGGCGCGCGTAGTCAGCATACGAGAAGCCGTCCGGAAGCAAATTTGAGAACGCCGATGTGAAATATCCGAACTGAAGGACAAAATATATAACGTACACGATAAGAATCGGCGTCAGCGCGGCACAAGCGACCGTCATGTTGCAAAAGCGTGCGGCGGATGCCGACGAGCTGCATTGCTCAGCCGTAAGGCTGTTTTCGCAAGCGTGCGTCTTATTCGCGTAGATCATTCCGAAGAAATACATTGATATCGGAACGCAGAACAGGAATATAAGTATCTGTGTAAGCGCCTCCTGTGCGAACAGCTCGTAGAATTTATCCATCAGGTTTTCAAATATCCCGTCCGCGCTGCTGAGAAGCTGTATTATGATAAATGTGGGGATCACAGCTATAAGCACGCCGCAGAAAATCAGCGCGATCCTTCTCCCGTGCCCCTTTTTCCCGTTTCCGCCGAGTGCTCCGAAAAGCGAACCGAAGCGCGCAAACGGCATCAAAAATACGGCTTTGAGCAAATCAAACAGCGAGCGGTCTCCGGCGAGCGGTTCTATTGAATTGCCGCCGAGCGTCAGCGCGCCGAGCGTAATGGCAGCGCAGGCGTACATGAACGTCAGTGCGCACAGCAGCTCACTGCCCGTGAAGAACGGCGCAAGCGAGAACGCGACAGCTGAAACGATATAGAACATACCCGGTTTTGTGAGCTTGATCTTGCTTTTCGCAAAAGAAAAAAGTATTATTGCAACCGCAAGCGCGCATATAATAAACGCGCCTATTCCGGAAGCGTAAGAGAAAACGAGCTTGTGCAGTGCGTAGCCGAAGAAGAGCGAAATGAACGCGATGACAGTATCGGTGAGCGTGTAGATATGCTTCGGTTGCTGTTCAATGACGGTGTTTTGTGTAGAATCCATTTGATTCAAATTCCTCCTTTGATACGTATTCAAGAATGTCTCCGACCTCACACGAGAGCGTTTCGCATATCGCGTCGAGGGTGGAAAAACGAACTGCCTTTGCCTTGCAGTTTTTGAGTATCGACAGATTGGCAAGCGAGATACCGACCTTTTCGGAAAGCTCTCCGAGCGACATTTTCCGCTTTGCCATCATCACGTCGAGATTGACGATTATAGGCATTCTCGTCCCTCCTATACTGTGAAGTCGTTTTCGTTTTTGATCGATGTGGCTTCCTCCATCACGTTTTTAACAACGCGTATCACGATCCCGAAGAACGCAGCCGCGAACGCGACGAAAAACGACACCGTGAAATACAGCCCTATGAAGGAAAACCCGAGCGAAGCGAAAATACAAAGCCATGAGATCACGCGCAGAAAAAACACGCTCATATCCGTGAACACCTCAGCGCGCATGATCTTCACGATCAGCCCGCTCAGACATGCGCAGCACGCTATCCCAAGCACGTCAAGCACATACAGCATCGCCTTCAGAAGCATCTCTGCCGCCGGGCTTATCGAATCGATTATCTGTCCGCCGCGGATCGCTTCTCCGCCCTCGAAATGCCGCGCTACCATTGTATCGCAAAGCAGCGGAATGTAAAACATTGCAGCGATGAGCATAAGCATCGATATTGCCGTCAGCCCCGCGGAAATATAGACCGATGAGCGTTTGTCTATCTTCATATCGTCCCTCCGTAATGTGGTTGAATGTATAATAGCACACTCATTTACCTTTGTCAAGATATATTTATCGTTTTTCGATATATTTTTATTAAAAATACAGAGCCGCCTGGAAGCGGCTCGTCAAAGCGCATTCAATTCATCCCGTATTGTCCCGTCTGAATGTCTGCAAACAGCGGCAGCTTCGGCGGAAAGGCCGTCAGGAGCGCGATCAGAACGATGAACAGCACGAACAGCACGAGCGATTGCCACGGTTCAAGGCCCTTTTTATGCAGGTAATAATGTCTGCCAAGCGTCTGTCCGGCGGTAAGAGCAATGAGCAGCAGCAAAATATCGACCACCATTGATTCTCCCCCGAACGCACCGGTATAGAAATAGTACAGCACCGGCACAAGCAATGACGAAACAAGCGCCGACAGCAGCATCGCCGTGAAATATGAGTTTGCATCAATATCATCTCTTCTGAAAAGATAGAATATGCCCCATCCGGCGAACAACGGCAGCGGTATGAGCTTAATATGCTCAAAAACGCTTTCGTTCACAGGCGCGAACAGTCCGACTGCGAAGCACTCACCGCATATTTCGTATAAAGCGTGCATCAGCGCTCCGGCGGCGAAGAGTATCGGTATGAGTATAAGGAGCATGGTTTCCGGTTTTAGCTTATTTTTCATTTACTGATTTCTTCCTTTATAAGATTTTCTTTTTCTATGTATAAATATACGCAAAAAAATCGCTTTCATCCATTGATTTTTCCCGCAAAAAAGGCAGCTCCGAAAATTTGTGAAGAAACGAACGGCAAAGCACTTTACAAAGGAAGACGGCAGAGGTGAAAACGCCTCTGCCGCCGGAGTATTTTGTGTATCAATCAGCTTTTGTGAGTATTTTGTTTATTATGCGCGTCAGGCTTCGCGCGAGTCTGACGTTTGCTTTCGCGCTCGGATGCCCGACGGCACCCGTTTCGCCGTTCTTTCCGAATATCGGCGGGATGCTGTAAAAGAACGAATTCGGGTCTTCTTTTTTATAATCCTTCATCAGCTCTTTCACAGACAAAACGAGATCGGTACCCATGAACCCGAACGCCCAAAGCAACGCGCTGTGCGGATGGAGCTGTCTCAGGCGGCGCAGAAAAGCGGTCGAAACGGATTTGAATTCTTCCTTTGAGGCGCCGCCCCACGCGTCGTTCGTGCCTATATTTATTACAATAACATCAGGCTCGAAGGATGAATGGTCCCACCCCTTGCCTGTGCGTGAGGTGTAATCGTACCACAGCGGCACCTCGTAGCCGCGTGCGCCCATGCAGTTGTTTACCATTCCCTTGCCGGAAGCGCAGACGAAATTTGCGTCCGCGTCAAGCGCCTGCGCCGTCAGATAGGCGTACGCTCGCGTGCTGTCCTCCTCGAAGGTAAAGAAGCCGGGCGAATTGACGTCGCCGAGTATACCGTAGCCGCAGGTGAGCGAGTCGCCGATGAATTCGAGCTTTACGTTCTTGTCTTCAGGCTTTTCAAGCATCTCCGGGTGCTTTCCGGTTAGTCTCACGGCACGCAAGCTCAGAGGTTTTTCGCCTTCCGTTATCCGTATGACTCTTGCGTGGTGGCAGCCGTCGCCGATCCCTTCGGCGATAACGGCTTCCCTGCCGTCAGATACCGCGAAGCGCTGCTCAGCGCCGTCGACGATAAGCTTGATATAGACGGGCTGATCGTCCTGAAACTGCTTGAAGAAGATCAGAAAGCCGTCGCCGCGAAAATCGAAGTCGATGCCGCTGTTCGACCACGTGAGCTCAAGTGAATCATCGGTCAGGACGCTTCGACCGATGAATTTGAAATTGTCTTTTTCTGTGATGAGTATGTTCTTTTCCATATATGCACCTTTATAATTGTGTTTTTTTCATTATAAACCAAAGTACGACGGATTTCAACCGAAAAAAGTCTTTGCGGGAATTTTTTATTTATTTCTTTCAATAAAGCACGGAATATGTTATAATACTTGCAGAAGTCTTGCTTCGCAAGCCTTTGCGGCTTCGCCGCTTGTGC
>CAZFZL010000126.1:0-3977 GCA_964523005.1 uncultured Oscillospiraceae bacterium | reverse complement strand
GGAGCATATAAATTCAAACCCGGTCAGAAGCCGCAGCTGCGTTTTGATATTCTTGAAGAAGTATCAAAGCGTCTCCCCGGTTTCCCGATAGTACTCCACGGCGCTTCCTCTGTTATGCCTGAATATGTCAAGATGATTAACGACAACGGCGGCAAGATGCCCGACGCGATCGGCATTCCGGAAGACATGCTGCGCAAGGCTGCCACGATGGCTGTTTGCAAAATCAATATTGACTCCGATCTGCGACTCGCTATGACCGGCACGATCAGACAGTATTTTAACGAACATCCGGATCATTTCGATCCCAGACAATACCTCGCTCCGGCACGCTCAAACATCAAAGCGCTTGTAAAGCATAAGCTCGTTGATGTTCTCGGATGCAACGGAAAAGCATAACAACACATTAATAATAAAAGGGCCGCATACTGCTATGACTTTATGCGGCTTTTTTAAAAAGGTATCATCATGTTTTCAAAAGACGACGAACAGATTCTGCTTTCGCTTGCCCGTGAAGTAAGGACAGCGGCTGACAAAGATGAAGCACTCAACGACGAAAAACGCCGTTTCTGGTTTGAACATACTTCACTCAAAGGGAAGCGGCCGGCGGTTTTCGTACATCCCGACGGTTCATGGAACGAATTTTTACCTTACAGTTCATTGAAGTGCGTTGACGGATACGCAAAATGGATAGAGCTTGATCTGCGCAAAAGGCTTTTCAGATATGAATACATACCTGATGACGTTCCGATAGAGAAAACACTTCACATCGAAAAGGTTTATACCAACACATGGTGGGGTGTGTTGCCGAAGCGCGAAACGCTCGATACAGCCGGATCATCATGGCATCACGTTCCGTTGATCGAATCGCCGGAGGACTGGGACATGCTCAGCAGTCCGGTCGTGACATATTGTGAAGAAGAAACAAAACAGCGCTGGGAATATATGCAGAACCTCTTCGGAGATATTCTGACGCTGGATCTTTGCGGAGTGAAGCTTTTCAACTTTCATCTCGCTCACTACTACTGTGATTATCGCGGGCTTGAAAATATGTTCATGGATTTCATTCTCGATCCGCAGACTGTGCATAAAGCGATCGGCTTTTTTACCGATGGCATAATATCAATGTTCAGGCAGATGGAAAATCAAGGACTCGTTTCACTCAACAACGATGACACCTTCCATTATACGGGCGGTATAGGCTATAATAACGAGCTTCCGATTCGTGAAGGCTTTGATGAAAATCACGTCAGGCTTTGCGATGTATGGAGCGCTGCGGAAGCACAGGAGCTTGATCCGGTATCACCGGAAATGCATGAGGAATTTATACTCAGCTACGAGAGGAAGGTTCTAAGTATGTTCGGATTCAACGGCTACGGCTGCTGTGATAATCTTGCAAAAAAGCTTCCGAATGTACTAAAAATCAAAAACCTCAGACGTGTAGCCGTATGCCCGTGGGCTGACACTGCGGAATTTCTGCCTGTACTTAAAGACAAGTATATAATGACCTGGAAGCCGCAGCCTGCATATCTTGCCACGGATACAATTTCCGAGGATATGATACGAACGGAGCTCAACAACGGCATCAGAAAAGCGCGCGGAGGAAGGCTTGAGCTTATACTGCGTGATACGCATACGGTCAGAAAAGACGCTGCGCGATTTGAAAAATGGATAAACATCACAAGAGATGCTATCGAAAGGAATTGGTGCTGATGAACGCTGAACAAGAAAAAAATATAAAAATAGAAGCGGTAACAAAACTCGATTACACAAAATTCAGGGAGTTCACGTTATTTAATTTATTCAAAGGAAAAGTGCCTACTTTCAAGAAATGGTTTTCAATTGCAGTGCTTTCGTTACTTAGTATTGCAGTTTACGTTTTTTCCTTCATATCAGACGAAGCTGTGTTTACTTTTCTCACACTTTTCGCCGTCATTGCCGATGTATATTACATATGGCTGCTGTTCGTATCTCCGAAGCAAAATTTTAAATCCAATCAGCGAGCAATTGAAAAACCGGGTCATATGGTCTTCCGCGATACACAGTTTTCTTCATACGATCCGAAAACTGACAAACTGCTGGGAAGCGTGAAATATGAAAACGTAAGAGAAATATTCGAGACTAAAGAATTTTGGTATATCTATACGAGCAAGCGCAACGCTATTATTGTAGAAAAAGCAGGCGTAATAGATAATATGCAGGAAGCACTTACGGCCCTGCTCAAAGAGAAAAAGGGGAAAAAGTATATCACAAGCAAGTAAATTTATAAGGAGCTGTAACCGTGAAAAACGAAATATCCTACTTGTCATATGATAAAAAGACCGATATCCGCGCGGTGATTTGGGATACACAGATTAAACCTATCGCTGTACTGCAGATCTCTCACGGGATGAGCGAATACATTGACAGATACGATGCTTTTGCCGAGTATTGCTGTTCTCTGGGTTTCGTTGTATGCGGTGACGATCATCTCGGTCACGGCAAGACCGCCGCAGACGAAAGAGACCTCGGATATATCGCTCAAAAGAACGGGGATGTTTGTCTGGTTGAAGATACAAAAGCTCTGTGTGTTATAATGAAGGAGAAGTATCCTGAGCTTCCTTATGCGATATTAGGTCACAGCATGGGTTCGTTCATTGTACGCGCTTTTCTTGCAAAATACGCGTCTTACGTCGATTGTGCCGTGATCATGGGTACTACGGGAGCGAAGCTTCCTTACAGCGCTGCAATACTTTTATCGAAAGCAATATGCACCTTCAAGGGTGAATATTATAACTCGCCGCTCCTGTACAACTTGACTCTCGGCGGGTATAATAAAGAATATACCTCAAAAGACTGCCTGGGCTGTGAGTGGCTTTCAAGAGATGAAAACACGGTCATAAGCTATTACAACGATCCGAAATGCGGCTTCGGATTTGCCGCGAGAAGTTACGGTGATCTTTTCAGGCTCATTAAATCTATTTCGGATAAAAGGTGGTATAATTCTATCCCCGATAAATTTCCCATGCTTTTGGTCAGCGGTGAGTGCGATCCCGTCGGCGAATGCTCAAAGGGCGTGAAAAGAGTATATGACAAGCTTGTCGCAAACGGATGTGAACGCGTAGAATTGAAATTCTATACCGGAGCAAGGCATGAGTTGCTCAACGAAACAAACAGGTCCGAGGTTTACGAAGACATCACGCGTTATATCAGAAAGGTTCTTTCAGTTTGAAAAAAATCATCTCGGTTATATATGCGCTTATACTTACAGCATTCTGCTTTACCGGTGCGATTGCAGCTTCGTTCAGCGTCGAATACGAAGGTATGACAATCAAGGCTGATTATCCGACAACACTCGACTGCTATATCATAGCCACAGAAAAAAGCTCGGACAGTGAAAGCGACAGCGCAGAAAGCGAAGTCTGGAGCACCCGTATATATTCATACGATTTTCTGCCCGGTGTTGACATAGACGGTCAGAGCGTGAAGCTCATATCACTTACAATTGAAGGTGCTTTACTCATCGCTGTCGACGAACGCGGCGTTATATATAAACTCAACGCTAAAACCGGTATGCTTATCTCCACTGACGACACTGCGTATTCCGAACCGGAATATTCGATCACATCAAGCGAAAAAAGTGACGGTGATAAAACAGTCATACGCGTCGTGATTGCATTTGCGATCCTTTCCGCGCTGCTCGTTTTCGTGGCTGCTCGAAAGCCGAAAGAAAAACCTGCCGACGGAGAAAATGCCAATGAAAAAGGACGAAAAAAGAGAACAAAATGATAATCAGACAACTCCGTGACGATGAAAAATATAAATTCGTTTCTGTTATGAGCACAGCGTTCAGTTATTCTGCTGATATAGAACAAACAAAAAAAGAGCCGCTCGATGAAGAGGTATACGGCGCATTTTGTGATGATGGCGAAACCATCATGGCGGCGATCGCAGCAAAGGATTATATCAGTTACTTTTCTTCCAATGAAGTAGGAATGCTT
>CAZFZL010000125.1:0-4032 GCA_964523005.1 uncultured Oscillospiraceae bacterium | reverse complement strand
ATGAATGAATTAAAATAACATGAAAGGAGTGATTTTTAATGACGGAATTATGGAACAGCCTGACACTGCTTGAGCAGATATTCGCGTGTGTTGCCATACCTTCTACTCTTGTGCTCGTCATACAGACAATACTTACACTGATAGGACTAGGCAGTTCTGATGCTGACACAGACACAGACGTTGATACTGAAACTGATGTCGATACCGATACAGATACTGACTCTGATATCACCGATGTGGGTGAAGTACACGACATAGGACTGCGTGTATTTACAATAAGAGGTCTGATAGCTTTTCTGACATTGTTCGGTTGGACCGGACTTGCAGTATCAAGAAGCGGCGGTACTACATTCCTATCGGTAACAGTCGCTTTGTTTGCAGGCGTCATTGCTATGCTCGTCATTGCTCTTCTGCTCAAATTAAGCATGAAACTCCAGCATGACGGAACACTCGATTACCGGAACGCTCTCGGCGTGTCCGGCACGGTCTACATCACTATCCCGCCATCCAGAACGGAAAAGGGTAAAGTCAACGTTGTTGTTCAGGGAGCTCTTATGGAGCTTGACGCAGTAACGGATGAAGAAACTCCTTTAAAGTATGGTACGGAAATAGTCGTGATAGGAATATCAGGCTCGAATACTCTCGTAGTCAAAAGAAAATAATATATAACGGAGGAAAAACAAATGCCAGAAGGAACAATTTTTATCATTATCGTATGTGTACTGATTCTGTTCTCCTTTATGCTCGCTATGTTATCACGCTACAAAAAATGTCCGTCGGACAAGATCATGGTAATAAGCGGTAAATTGAAAAGAGGAAAAGACGGAACGGCACAGAGCGCAAAATGTATCCACGGCGGCGCAAAATTCGTATGGCCGGTGATACAGACCTATAAGTTTCTCGACTTGACGCCTATCTCGATCCAGGTTGATCTGATGAACGCACTGTCAAAACAGAACATCAGAATCGATGTACCTTCGCGCTTTACAGTCGGTATATCAACCGAACCGGGTATCATGCAGAACGCGGCGGAAAGACTTCCCAGCCTAAAGCTTTCGGAAATACAGGAACTTGCAAAAGATATCATTTTCGGTCAGCTTCGTCTTGTAATAGCAACGATGGAAATCGAAGAAATCAACACCGACAGAGACAAATTTCTCGAACAGGTCAGCCGTAATGTTGAAGGTGAATTGAAAAAGATAGGTCTAAGACTTATCAACGTGAACGTTACCGATATCAGTGACGAATCCGGATATATCACCGCTCTCGGTCGTGAAGCTGCAGCAAAGGCTATCAACGATGCGAAAAAGAGTGTCGCCGAGAGAGACCGTGACGGTTCTATCGGTGAAGCTAATGCAAACATGGAAAAACGTATCGAAGTCGCAAAAGCTGATTCAAGTGCTATAGACGGTGAAAACCAAGCTCAAATGATAGTTGCGATGTCCAATGCAAAGCTTCACGAGAAGGAAGCAGAAGCCCAGAAGATCGCTACTGCTGCTGAAAGAATACAAGCTGCAAAAGCACTTGAAGAATCCTACGAAGCAGAGAAAGCCGCTGAAAAAGCCCGTTATTCGAAGGAACAGGCTACTCAGGAAGCTAATATCATAGTCAATGCAGAGATTGAAAAACGTCGCCTCGAACTCGAAGCTGAAGCAGACGCCGAGCAGGCACGTCGCAGGGCTGCCGGTGAAGCAGATGCGATATACCTCAAGATGCAGGCCGAGGCACGCGGTGCAGAAGAAATACTCAAAAAGCAAGCATCAGGTTTTGAAGAGCTCGTCAAATCTGCCGGCGGAGAAGCAAGCAATGCACTTATGCTCATGGTAGCAGACAAGATAGAAAATCTCATGCGCATTCAGGTCGATGCTATCAAGAACATCAAGATCGACAAGGTAACGGTATGGGATGGCGGTCAGAACGGCGAAGGCAAAACTTCAACCGCAAACTTCCTTTCCGGCATGATGAAAGCTGTTCCGCCTCTGAGCGAGGTGTTCGGACTTGCAGGCATGGATCTGCCGTCGATACTCGGTAAAAAGCTCAGCGATTCAAAGCTTGAAAAGCCTTCTGAACAGGCAGCACAGGCCGCTGATACAGCAGACAACGCAGCAGAATAAAGCAATATCAACAAAAATAGCGGGCGCCGATACGGCGCCCGCCTTTATGTTTACAAAATTTTTTTAAAAATGAAATTTTGTATTGCAAATAATTCATATTTGTAGTATTATTATAGGGTCAGCAAAAAAGTGATTTTCTCAAAAAAACCATTTTTTCCGCTAAAATAAACAGTGAAAGGAAATAGTTATGTCATTGTTCAGTGAAAGAACAGTCATACGCGATTTGTATGATGACGTCGAAAAATATTCAGGAAAGAAGATAACGGTATGCGGATGGGTCAGAAGCATCCGCTCATCTAATGCTCTTGGTTTTGTCACTCTTAACGACGGATCATGCTTCAACTGCCTTCAGATAGTTTTTGAAAGCGAAAAAATAGATAATTACAAGGAGATCACTTCCCAGAATACAAGCGCTTCGCTCGTTATAGAAGGAATCGTCGTGCTAACGCCCGACTCCAAGCAGCCTTTTGAGCTAAACGCATGTAAAATTGACATCGAAGGGACATCTACTCCGGATTATCCTCTTCAACCGAAAAAGCACAGCCTTGAATTTTTGCGCTCAATCGCTCACCTCAGACCGCGCTCCAACACATTCAACGCAGTTTTCAGAGTGCGTTCGGCGGCTGCTTTTGCGCTTCATAAATTTTTCAACGAGAACGGTTTCGTATACGTTAACACACCGCTTATAACTGCGAGCGACTGCGAAGGCGCCGGCGAAATGTTCCGTGTTACCACGCTTGATATGGAGAACCCGCCGAAGACAGAGGATGGAAAGATCGATTATTCGAAGGACTTCTTCGGTAAATCCACAAACCTCACTGTTTCCGGTCAGCTTGAGGCAGAGTGCTTCGCGCTTGCATACGGAAACGTGTATACATTCGGTCCGACATTCCGCGCTGAAGTTTCATACACAAGAGTTCACGCGGCTGAGTTCTGGATGATAGAGCCGGAAATGGCCTTTGCTGAACTGAGTGACTATATGGATGTTGCGGAAAGAATGCTCAAATACGTTGTCAGATACGTCCTTGAGACATGCCGTGACGATATTGAATTTTTCAACAAATTTATTGACAAGACGCTTCTTGAGCGGCTTGAAAATATAATTGACACCGATTTTGTACGTCTTTCATATACTGAAGCAGTAAAAATACTCGAAGAGAGCGGTAAAAAGTTCGAATATCCCGTATTTTGGGGCTGCGATCTCCAAACGGAGCATGAGAGATATATAACAGAAGAAGTATACAAAAAACCGGTGTTCCTGACCGATTATCCGAAGGAAATAAAAGCTTTTTACATGAGGCTCAACGATGACGGAAAAACCGTTGCGGCGGCAGATATGCTTGTTCCGGGTATCGGTGAATTAGTAGGCGGATCTCAGAGAGAAGAGAGGCTTGATATGCTCGAAAAGAGGATTTCGGAATGCGGTCTGAATCCCGACAGCTACAAGTGGTATCTTGAGCTGAGAAGATACGGCGGCGTAAGGCATTCAGGTTATGGGCTTGGCTTTGAAAGGCTGCTTATGTACATCACCGGCATGGCAAACATCAGAGATGTCGAGCCGTTCCCGAGAACAGCCGGCAGCGCAGAGTATTGATATAGCGAAGGCGACCGATATGAAAGAAAATTTAGAAGCTCTGAAAAATGAATATGAATCATACAAGAAATCCAATTTGAATCTCGATATGTCACGCGGAAAACCTTCGAATGCACAGCTTGATACGATGGAAGCTCTTCTCGGCGTTATAACAAAAACACAGGAATGCTTCTCCGAAAACGGAATTGACTGTCGCAATTACGGTGTGCTTGACGGCATCCCCGAAGCAAAAAGGCTTTTTGCTTCCATGCTTGAGGTGGAGCCTGACGAAGTAATCGTAGGCGGTAATTCAAGCCTTGCTCTTATGTACGACGCTATGGCGCG
>CAZFZL010000124.1:0-4081 GCA_964523005.1 uncultured Oscillospiraceae bacterium | reverse complement strand
GATCCTGCAATCGGTCTTGGCAATTACAGAGAGCTGACAGCAGAGGAAGAAATACAACTTTTACAGGGTCATGAATCAACTGCATATACCGATTAGTTCAGATTTATGCAATATGTACAAGTTTACAGACTGAAATTTGGACAAAACAGCCCTATCATTTTATTAGCACGTATGATATTATAATATTCGTAAATTTGTACAAGTAGCAATATGCTACATAGCAGGAGGAAAATATGGCAAGTGTATCTTTCAAGCACATATTCAAGAAATATCCCGGCGGCGTAACGGCTGTATCGGATTTCTGCCTTGAGATCAAGGACAAGGAATTTATAATTCTTGTTGGCCCTTCGGGCTGCGGAAAGACGACCACCCTTAGAATGATCGCGGGACTTGAAGAAATCACAGACGGCGAATTGTTTATAGGCGATAAGCTCATAAACGACGTCGCGCCGAAAGACAGAGATATAGCGATGGTGTTCCAGAACTACGCTCTGTATCCGCATATGACCGTTTACGAAAATATGGCGTTCGGTCTCAAACTTAGAAAAACTCCTAAGGAAGAAATCAAACGGAGAGTCGAAGAGGCCGCACGAGTACTTGATATTACCCACCTCCTTGACAGAAGACCGAAGGCTTTGTCCGGCGGTCAGAAACAGCGTGTCGCGCTCGGACGTGCTATCGTCCGTGAGCCGAAGGTCTTCCTTCTTGACGAACCGCTGTCCAACCTTGATGCAAAGCTTCGTTCCGCGATGAGAACCGAGCTTACAAAGCTTCACCAGAAGATCGGCACGACGTTCATATACGTTACGCATGACCAGGTTGAGGCTATGACAATGGCTACCCGTATCGTTGTTATGAAAGACGGTATTATCCAGCAGGTCGATACACCTCAAAAGCTTTATGATATGCCTGTCAACATATTTGTCGCAGGCTTCATAGGCACTCCTCAGATGAACTTCATCAACGGAACGCTTACGAAAAAAGGTGCTGATGTTTTCTTCAACTTTGAAAACTTCTCTCTGAAGATTCCTGATGAAAAAGCATCCGATCCTAAGCTCAACGACTACATTGACAAAGAAGTTATCGCCGGTCTCAGACCTGAACTTCTCCATGTCGAGCAGAGATATATGGAAGAACACAAGGATTCCATCATCGATTGCTATGTTGACGTTACCGAGCTTATGGGCGCTGAGATATATCTCTATCTTATATGCGGCGAATCGAATCTTGTTTCCCGTGTTTCTTCGCGTAACACCGCGAAGGCCGGCGACACTATCAAGATCGCAATCGACACATCAAGAATGCACATTTTCGACAAGGATACCGAAAAAGTTATCATTCATTGACAACTCAAAAAGCACAGCGGAGAGCAAATGCTCTCCGCTGTTTTTGTATGTAAATCTATTGCTTTTTTCTGCGAAACAGCATTACAAATATAAGCAGTGCAGTATACAATGCAGAAATAATCAGAGTAATCCATGTGTTTAACAACGACTGCGGGGCGTATCCGACGAGAATCAAAACAGGAGCACCGAGAACAATTCCATAGCTCGTTCCGAGTACGAGATTATTTGCGGCAGGTGTTTTGAACGACGGATCAATCTCACGAAGAAGCAATATTCCCGAGCTGATCGTTCCCGTAAGCATACCGAACATTGAAACGAAGCCTTCATATTTGTACTCCGGATAAAGCTTTGCGCTCATGAAGCGCAGGTAAATGAAAGTTATGATACCGCCTATCACTGCAAGCAGTACAAACGGCACCCACAGCCCCGAAAGCTCTTCAATGTCGATCGCTGCAATTCCGGCGACGATCATTACATCGAACGCGACACCGGAAATACGGCTGAGCAAATAATTGTTCTGATACTGTCTTGTGATGATTTTTTTCTTTCTGAAAAAGTTTACGAGCACTTTCGTGAGTATAGCGAGCGCTGAGCCGATAATAAAGTTGAAACCCCATAAAAGCGATGAGACAGTTGAAGCAACGCCGGGCGCGACTTTTTCAAGCAGCGATGTAAGTCCCCACGTAAACAAATATGTAACAAGATATACGCCCATAACAAGAGCGACCTGTACAGAAAACTTGTCTATTGATTCCGAGACGGGTATTTCACCATCATTCTGAAAATCATCGATCGTGACAGAACCCGATATTATATCGGAGGCCATCCTCTGTGCTTTACGTTTTCTGTTGAGTATGTTGATGTAAATAACACCTACAATACAGGCGCATACATATCCTGCAGCGGCTATCGCCAGTCCGAACGACTGTCCGCCCGTGAAGCCGAGCGCTTCATATGTGGAACCGATATTATTTGCCTGACCTGGTCCCTGACCGTAGCCCATCGGGAGAAGCAGACCGGCCGCTTCAAAGAGATCGGGCATAAAAGTATATGCTAAAAGCAAAGTTATAACGAGTCCTGTAACCGCCTGAACAAGATAAGTGCTGACGATGAGCGCTCCGCTTTTGAATGCCGTTTTGTTGGAGGATGTTTCACTGCCTGTACTTCTGCGCAGCGACATTGCGATAAAGCCGATGGCTATACCGTGGTATGTCAGCATCTCGAGAAAATCGTTGTCAAAAAGCTCGATTCCGCATACCTTCAGAATAAGAAAAAGAAATCCGGTAAGTACTGCCGTAGGCATAAGTGCGTTTCTTACAAACGGTATCTTTCTGCGCAGAAAAGTCGCTGCCATAAGCCCTATGGAGAGAATTCCAAGCTGTATTATGGCGTTCCAAAGCTCACTGTTTTCAGAGGAGAAGTCCATATCATTTCCTTTCTTTCATAGGGATCGAGTTGTATAGGCAGCACTGCCGGAGAATTTCTGACAGCGCAGTTTTGAATACAGATCAAGATATTTTTTTGCATTAAAGCGCCCCTTGGAAGAAAACAAATAATAATTATTATGGACTGATAGAACAAGATTTGAACGTCCGTATATAGCCATATCGGATATATCGTTCATGTCGATCTTTACTTTTCTGTTTTTGCATTCATAATACAGCGCATAATCGGAATAGGAAAGAACGGTTTTTTGTTTTTTGCCTTTTGTATTTCCTGATTCCTTTCTGACAAATACACCACTGTCAGAAAAGCTTTGCCGATCGGCAGATCCTATGAGGGTTGAGCGTTGCCACTCGTCCCATTCGTAGATACTTCCGAAGCGTCCGTCGCAGCATATAAGCTGCCCTTTTTTTGTATACTGCGCTTCGTAGCCGCATTTGCATATGATACGGTCTTTTGCCGAATGCATATCGCCGATTTTTCGGCAATTCGGGCACATATACAGTGCGTTTTCAAGCCCTTTTGCCGGTGCCTTGCATTCGTAAACAATGTCGGCTCTTTTTCTGACGACCTGTGTATCTTCGAATATATCTCTGCTTATGAGCTCGTCGATTTGAGAAGAAGTCATTTCTTTGAGCTGGTCTGCGGTGTAAACGCCAACCATCTGCCCGGTCATCTTCCCTTTTCTTATCCCATATCCCCATCGCGGAGCGGTAAGATAACCGCCTTCAAACCTGAATGTTATGAGATCGACGCCGGAGCGTCTCACAAGCTCGCCGGTAGACGGTACGATTTTCCCGGTAACCCCGTTGAAAGATTTATTGCCCTCCGGAAAGAAGCAGAGCGAGCAGCCTTTTTTCAGGCGTCTTCTGATCTCTATCACGGTCAGCGCATCTTCTCTGCCTTTGCGGCGCGGTATCGGTGCGAGATAATACGACAGCAGCTTTGAAAGCACGCCGAGGCGCAAGATGTGATCACTTGCGACATAGTACATAAAGCTGTCCTTGAACGACGCACCGATTAGCATAGGGTCAAAATCGGTATTATGGTTTGCGAGAAGGATAAACGGAGCGTCAGGCTTTGTGTACGAAAGGCATTCATAATTCATCAGATGTATGAAAAAAGGGCCAAGCGTTTTTTGAAAAAAGGCGAACGCTTTTTTGTGCCGTTTTATGTCATTATCGTATAAAGCTGCCATAAAAACACTCCGACAATAGCTTAATTATGAATATATTATTTATGGGAACCTCGAAATATTGAAGTCCCCGACTCGTTTTTCGCAACTCAATGCT
>CAZFZL010000123.1:0-4252 GCA_964523005.1 uncultured Oscillospiraceae bacterium | reverse complement strand
TGAGCATCTGAATATAAGAATGACAGCACATTATATCGTTAACAATGGGAAATACACCTGTATGTCTGAAATATATTGATCAGAGGTATACTAACGCAAATGAACAGCAAGAAGATATTCTCAAAGAACGCCGATTATCAAAAATTTGAGGTGCTCAGAAACAACCGCAACAAGCGTTACAAATACGGTGAGTTCATCGTTGAAGGCGTGCGTAATATTAACATTGCGATAAAGAACGGTTGGTGTTTTTCGTCTCTGATCTATACAGATGAGATTTTGCTTTCAGATTGGGCAAAAAACATAATTTCATCGGTAGAAACCGATATCAACTACGTTTTAACATACGCTCTCATGAAGGAGCTCAGCGGCAAGAAAGACACATCAGAGTTGATTGCAATAGTAAAAATGCGTGATGACAGACCAGAAAGTCTTATGTTGTCGGAGAAACCGCTGATCGTCCTGTTTGACAGACCGTCGAACAAAGGCAATCTCGGAACGCTCATACGCTCGTGCGACGCATTCGGCGCAGACTGCCTGATCATAACAGGACACGCCGTTGACCTTTACGACAGCGAAGTTATAACCGCCGGCATGGGTTCTTTCTTCAGCCTTTCGGTCATCCGCATCGCGGAGAATAAAACCGTAAACGAAATGATCGGGAAGCTGAAAGCTCAGCATCCCGACCTAAAAGTCATTGCCACAACATCCCACAGAAAAACTGCACTGTACGAGGAAGCGCTCGACTGTCCATGTGTTGTCATGATAGGAAACGAAACCGAAGGACTCAGCAATAATTATTACGAGCTTGCCGATACAGCCGTTTCGATACCAATGGCAGAGAAATCCTCCGCTTCTTCGTTCAACGTCGCGTGCGCTGCGAGCGTAATTCTGTACGAGATCGTCCGGCAGCGCCGAGAATAATATCAGATAAGCTCAAGCGCGATGCTGATCATATCTCCGAAACCCGTCTGACGCTCTTCTACCGTGAGCTGCTCAGGACTGTAAAGATGATCGGAGACGGTGAGTATGCAGAGCGCTTTTTTTTTGCTGCGCGCAGCATTCAGATATAGCGCAGCCGCTTCCATCTCAACCGCAAGCACACCCATCTTTTTCCATGCGTCATTATAATGTGGATCATCGTTGTAGAAAACATCCGTTGAAATAACGTTGCCAACGCGCACTGTAAGCCCCTTTGCCCGTGCTGTACAGACAGCCTTTTCGAGCAGCCCGAAATCAGCAAGCGGCGCAAATGTTCCGGGTAGCTTATATTGATTTGCGTACGCCGAATCGGTCGAAGCACCCTGTGCTATGATGATGTCACGAAGGTGGACGTTGTCACTGATACCGCCGGCGGAGCCGACGCGTATGATGTTTTCAACGCCGTAGAAATTATAAAGCTCATGTGTATACAGTCCGATCGACGGCATACCCATGCCGTGACCCATCACTGACACACGCTTTTTGTTATATGTTCCCGTAAAACCGTACATATTTCTGACTGTCGTGAAGCGATAAACGTCAGTGAGATAATTCTCCGCGATAAACTGAGCGCGCAGCGGATCGCCCGGCATAAGCACAGTTTCTGCTATGTCTTCTTTTCTTCCGCTGTTGTGAGGGGTTGGAGTTGACATAATAATGTCCTTCTTTCTGCCTTCAGGCGTTCCAGCTGTTGAGGTATTTTTCCTGCTCCGGAGTGAGCTTATCGATGCTCAGACCCCAGAATTCGAGCTTGAGAGAGGCAACACGCCTGTCGATCGATTCGGGGATATAGTTGATCATTTCAGTGAAGCTGCCGTGGCTTTCGGCGATATAAGCGGCGCTGAGCGCCTGTATTGCAAAGGACATATCCATGATTTCGGCGGGATGACCGTCTCCGGCTGCGAGATTGACAAGCCTTCCCTGAGCGATAACGTAGATTGTATTACCGTTCGGTAGCTTATAGGCATCGATATTCTTTCTTGCGGGAGTACATGAAAGTGCGAGACTGCGAAGTGAGTGCATATCGACTTCAACATCAAAATGACCGGCATTGCAGCATATAGCACCGTTTTTCATGTTCAGAAAATCTTTTTCGGTGATGACACCAGCACATCCGGTAACGGTAACGAAGAAATCACCGATACGTGCCGCGTCGTTCATTTTCATGACCTTAAAGCCGTCCATAATGGCTTCTATCGCTTTTATGGGATCGACTTCGGTAATGATAACGGACGCACCGAGTCCCTTCGCGCGCATCGCGACACCCTTACCGCACCAGCCATAGCCGGCAACGACGACGTTCTTACCGGCGACTATCAGATTTGTCGTGCGGTTGATGCCGTCCCATACGGATTGACCCGTGCCGTAGCGATTGTCAAACAGATACTTGCATTTTGCGTTGTTGACGAGCATCATGGGGAAGCGAAGCTGCTTTGCCTTGTCCATCGCTATGAGTCTGATTATGCCGGTCGTAGTCTCCTCACATCCGCCGTATACGTTAAGTATGAGGTGAGGGTACTCGGTATGAATAAGATTAACGAGGTCACCGCCGTCGTCGATGATTATGTTCGGCGCACTCTCTATAACACATCTCGTATGATGTCTGTATTCATCAGGCGTAGAGTTGTACCACGCAAACACCTTCAAACCATCATGCACAAGTGCTGCGGCAACATCGTCCTGCGTGGAAAGGGGATTACTTCCGGTGACGTACATATCGGCGCCGCCTGCTGCAAGTACCTTGCAAAGATAAGCTGTCTTTGCTTCGAGGTGAATGGAAAGAGCCACCTTCATTCCGGAAAAAGGCTTTTCAGCTTCAAATTGCTTTTCTATACTGTTCAATAGCGGCATATTTGCCTTGACCCAGTCAATTTTGAGCTTGCCGTTCTCCCATAGATCTATATCTCTGATTTCCGACATATACGTTTCCTTCCTGTATTGAGGTATTAATTCTTTTCTGTCAGTTTGCTTATTATCGCCTTCACTTTTTCGAAAACGAAATTCTCATCGATGCTCTGAAGCACACCTCTGAGCAGCACGGGCTTTCCGCCGATAAATACGCTGTCAGTCTCCGAGCCGTCTGCGCTGTACACGAGCGCACTTTCTGGATCGTTCAGCGGAATGAGCTGTGGTCGTTTCATGTCGAGAAGCACGATGTCGGCGTTCTTTCCGGGCGCGAGCAAACCGGAGTCGATACCGAGCGCATCGGCGCCTGACTGCGTTGCACAGTTGAAAACATACTGTGCCGGAGCTGCTGTCGGGTCTTTTGTCAAGCCTTTCTGCAGCAGCGCAAGCATATTCATCTCCGAGAACATATTCAGTGCGTTGTTGCTTGAGCTTCCGTCAGTGCCTATCGCGACACGCACGCTTGCTTTACGCAGCTTTTCAACGGGAGCTATGCCGTTTGCGAGCTTGAGATTGCTTTTCGGATTTGTTATAACAGTTACGTCGTGCTTTTTCAGAATCCCTATATCCTCATCCGTGAGATAAACACAGTGCGCGGCTATGACGGGTAAATCAAAAAAACCGATGCTTTCAAGGTACGCGCACGGCGTCATCCCGTGCTGCTTCATGCATGTATCGAATTCATACTGCGTTTCGGAAAGATGCGTGTGCAGTCCGACCCCGAGCAGCTTAGCTTCAGCTATGACGGATTTTAAATAATCATTGCTGCAGGTGTATATTGCGTGCGGCGCGAGCATATGGGTCAGCATCCCGTTTGAACGAAATGCTTCCATGTCATTTTCTGCTTCGCGCAGCCTGCGAAGACCGCCTTCTGTTCCGTCGGTGTCTGTCAGTCCGCGGCACATTACAGCACGCATACCGGCATCGACTGCGGCTTTTGCACACATGCTTTCAAACATATGCATGTCCGCAAAGCAGGTCGTTCCACGCCTGAGCATTTCAGCGCACGACAGTAGCGTACACCAGTACGCGTCGTCAGCAGTCATCCTGTCCTCAAGCGGCATGATTCTGCCAAAAAGCCATTCGTCGAACGGCAGATCGTCGGCGATGTTTTTAAAAAGTGACATATACGAATGCGTGTGGCAGTTGATAAGACCGGGTATGGCGAGCATCCCGTGCGCATCGAATACATCAGTCGCTGCCTTTGCGAAATTATCGGTTATGCTCTCGATCCTTCCGCCGCGAATGTTAATATTATGCAGTATATTGTCCGAAAGAAGGCGGACATTAATAATTGTAGATAACATATTATACACAAGCTCTTGCAAATTATTTTCTACAATTATTAATGTCCGCCTTCTTTCGGACA
>CAZFZL010000122.1:0-4259 GCA_964523005.1 uncultured Oscillospiraceae bacterium | reverse complement strand
CCTTTCGGTGATCGTCTTGATGAAATCGTTGCCGGAGCCGGTGGGCACCGAGCCGACGGCAGCGTTGTCAAATCCGAACACGCCGTTGACAGCTTCGTTGAGCGTGCCGTCGCCGCCGCAGGCATACACACGGACGAAATCATCACTGTGTTCAGTCAGAAAAGCACGTATATAGCTGACAGCATCACCGGGGCATTCGGTCACGTGGACTGTATGCTCCGCGCCGAGATTCGCGGCTGCTTCCTCGGCAAAATGCGCGATCTTCGACGAAATATCCTTTTTCCCCGCCGCCGGATTGACTATGAACAAATGCCTGACGTTCATTATTCAGACTCTCTTTACTCTTTTTTGTTTTCCCGTTGATCATTTAAGAGGAAATCAACAAACAAATCTTATTATACGGCATCTCATTTATAAATGCAAGCCCCGTTTGAAATTTTTCACAGCGGGGCATATTTTTATGTCTGATGAAATACGATTATATGAAAGGGCGTGAGGGCGTGGCGCAGTGTGAGAAGCTGTACAAATACCTGCCTGTCAGGTTTATGCGCTTCATCGCGTCGCTCAATGAAAGGGAAGCGTGCGAAATATCGGAAGCGCGTCTTCGGCTCGGCGGTCCTTTCACACTGCACGGCGGCGGAAAAACGTACGCCTTTTCCGAAAGCGGCGAACGCGCCTGTATTGGTGAAGCGTATCGATGCAGTGAGCAGGACATAGAGTGGTGTGTTGACAGACTGTGCTGCTTTTCACGCTATTCCTTTGAAGAAGCGATATGCAACGGCTACATACCGCTGCCCGACGGCTCACGCGCCGGCATAAGCGGCGAGACGATCTGTGAAAACGGAAAAGTAAAAAACATATCACGCATAACATCCGTAAATATACGCATAAAACGCAGCGTACCGGGATTTGCGCAAAAGCTGTGCGACTATCTTTTTGCTCACGGGCTCTGCGGCGTGCTCGTGCTGTCACCGCCGATGTACGGCAAAACGACTCTGCTCTCAAGCGCTGCACTCATCCTCGGCAAAAGCGGCCTCAAGGTCGCCGTCGTGGACGAGCGGAATGAGCTGTGGGGCGCAAAACAAAGCAGTTGCGGATGCTGTGTTGATGTGATGAGCGGCTGCCCGAAGGCAAAAGCGATCGAAATGCTCACGCGTACTATGTCGCCGCAGGTGATAGTGTGCGATGAAATATCCTTCGCCGAAGCAGACGCGCTTGCGCAGACACAGAACGCCGGAGTATCACTCATTGCCTCCCTCCATGCCGACAGTCACTTGCGCTATATCCGGTGGTGGTGAACGCCGCGGACGTGGCGGCAACAGCCCTGCGCACGTTCAGCACATTCGCTCTTTCGTATTTGCCGGTGATGACAGCGCTTTATTGTGCCGGCGGCAATGCAGCGGCATCCGGCGCAGCGTCGGGCGGAATGCTGTTGCTGATGAGCGTGATAGAAACGATATGCGACAGAATGCTGTTTCCGATGCTTCGCTGGTGCTTCGCGCTGTCGATCGCCGGTGCTCTTGGCTCCGGGATAAATTTTTCCTCACTCTGGACACTTATAAGAAATATCGTTACAACGGTTCTTTCATTTCTATTTTTCGCCTTGAATTTCACCATGTCAGTCCAGCCGGTCATAGCGGCTAATACCGATACGTTCGCGTTGCGTACAGCGCGTTTCGCCTCCGGAAGCTTCATCCCGGTCATCGGCAGCATGCTTTCCGAAGCTTCCAAAACAGTGTACGCGAGCGTCGCTTTGATTAAGAGCGTCTCCGGCAGTGCCGCGGTAGTGGCTGTGCTCGCTATCGCAATTCCCCCTGCGCTCTATATTGTTTTTATCAAGCTTGCCGTTCTCCTTGCAGCAATGATGTCACGAATAACGGGCTGTGAATCCCACGCGCGTTTCCTTTATGAGATCAATTCGCTTCTCGGTATTGTACTGGGTATAGTTATAGGCGCAGCGGCGGTTTTTATAATAGGTGCTGCCGTGTTCATCAAAACCACTTCGGGGCTTCAGACATGAAAAATTATTTTTTAACGCTCTTCATGGCCGCTGTCATCGGTGCTGCTGTCGCTGTCGTCGCGGACGGAAAATTTGAAAAGCAGACGCGTTACCTTATTTCACTGATCTGTGTACTTGTGATAATCACACCTCTTAAGAACTCAGTTGAGGTGTTCAAAGATCTGTCATTCCCTTTGAACAACGGTGAGCAGTCCGGTCAGGAGCAAAGCGATTACGGCGCTTGGATCGTAGACAGAAGTGTCAAGGAGCTTGAGAATACCGTAAGTCAGGCGATAACAAGAAAATTCGGTATCACGGTCATGATGGTACAGATCGTGACATATATTGAAGAGGGTACTACATATGTCAAAAAAATAACCGTAACACTGTTTCCTGATCAGGAAGCATACGCACAGTCCGTCGGCGAATATATTGAAGGTCTGCTGTATACCGAAACGGAGGTATTTATACAGAGTGAAGATGGATAATGTCTTTGAAGCAGTCAAAAAGAAGAAAAGCTTTGCGTTTATAATCATCGCGGCGATAGCGGGCGTGATACTCATGCTTTGGCCGTCAGAAAGCACGTCCGGTGATACCGTATCGTATTCCTGCGCCGGTACGGAATACACGCAGCGCCTCGAGAGCAGCCTTGAACAGATGATATGTATGCTCGACGGCGTGAAGAACTGCGGCGTTATGATAACACTGTCTTCGTCATATTCATATCTGTACGCATCAGATCAGAAGACAACGCAGACGAGCGATACACACGCGGCTGAAAAAACCGTGATACTCAGAACTCAGGACGGTGACGAGTACCCGATAGTGATAAGCGAAATACTTCCGAAGGTCGCCGGAATAGCAGTGGTTTGCACAGGGGGCAGCGAAAAAACGGTAAACGATATAAAATATATATTATCGGCGCTGTTTATGATCGATGAGAGCGGAATATTCGTCACCTGCGGCGAATAGAATTTATCATAAACATTCGGAAAGGGAAAGGTGACGAAATGGACGGCAATTCAAAAAAGACCGTTTTTCCGGAAAGTATCAGACAGAAACTCGGCAGTATAAAATGGAAGGCAGTGTTTACCGGACGTGGGGCGATAGCGCTCGGAAGCGTGGTGCTCGTATGCGCTATCGTGGCAGCGGTGGCTTTCATCGGTGGCAAAACAGAGCCTATGGGAGCAGAGGAGAGCGTGAAAACGCTCGGTCAGTCGGTGCTTGTCGGGCTTGATGTGAGCGGCAGCGCGGATAACGACGATACCGATTATTTCACAGCGGCAGCACTCAACCGTGACAGGGTGCGCAGTGAGGCGCTCGCAGTGCTTGAACAAATATCCGTCAACCCGGATGTAATGCCGGATACGAAGGATGAAGCGCTTACAGGTATCGCACAGATGACAAAGGAAATGAATATCGAAACAAACATTGAATCGCTCGTTGAAGCAAAGGGCATAGGAAAATGCATCGCCGTGTTTTCGGAAGGTAAATGCACCGTCGTGGTAAAAACGGACGGACTGCTCGACAACGAGGTCGCTCAGATACTTGACATAGTGGTAACAGAGGGAAATATAGAACCGGTAAACGTAAAAGTGATAGAAAGCTGACAGGAGAGCATAAATCAGTATCGCGTTTGATTTACAGCACACCACAAAACCGAGCTTCAGAAAGTTATATAATCATTTATGTGTTTTGCACGAAAAGCTTCAGGAGACGTTCATGTGTTAACGTAAGCGTACACGAGGACGTAAACGCCCGCTTTTCGTGCAAATTGCATCGTTTTTTGCAGTTGATATCTGTTTGTGTTGACAAAAAAATCGCTGTATGATATACTCTCTCGCAGGTAAGACAATAAAAAGTAATTACCTTTTTAACGAAAGGAATGCGCCGCATGGTGCACCATGCCGCATGGCATTAAGAATATGAGAAAAACAAAGATCGTATGTACAATAGGGCCGGCTTGTTCGGACAGAGATACCCTTGAAAGAATGTGTCGGGCGGGAATGAACGTGGCGCGACTTAACTTTTCACACGGAACGCACGAAGAGCATAAGAAAAGAATTGATCTTCTCAAACAAATAAGACGTGAGCTTGCGATCCCTCTGGCAATAATGCTCGACACAAAAGGACCGGAATACCGCATTGGTACGTTTGCGTCAGGTCCGGTGACCTTACAGGAGGGCAGCACCTTTATTTTTACAACTGACAACGTGGAAGGCGACGGCAGCAGAGTATCCGTAAGCTACAAGCGTATGCC
>CAZFZL010000121.1:0-4346 GCA_964523005.1 uncultured Oscillospiraceae bacterium | reverse complement strand
GATCGTAGAGGAAATGACAACCGATTCAAATCGCTACGGCGGCGGGTCGCTTGCGCAAAAAGTCAGAAACGAATCTGACGGCAACTCCCTCTCGTTCCAGCTCGTAAGCGCGAGCCTGTATAACTGTGCTTCGCTGTCTGTCGCAGGATATAGTGACGACATGGCAGAAATCGAATACCTTCATGAGCTTTCGGCTGAATGGTGGAATCAAACGTTCATAGCCGACACTTCAATCGCCAACAGAGTATATTATGCTGTCGGCGACATATCGATGGGACATGTTGCAGGCGTTTTTTGCCTTATGTTCAACAAAACTGTTCTCGCTGATCTCGGACTTGATAACCCTTATCAGCTCGTGTACGACGGAACATGGGATTACGATACGTTTATAACCATGGGCCAAAAGATGTGCAGCGACACGAACAGCGACGGCAGATATACTTACCTTGACGATATAGGTATAGTCGGACAGAGCAGTATGCTTTGGGCACTCTTGTATTCGAGCGGCGAACGCATTGCCTCCATCGGTGACGACGGTTATCCTAAGCTTACGATAAACTCAGAACGCAGCGTCGATTTAATAACGACAGTGGTCGAGTATCTCAGCGACCGTTCGCACCTTTGCAGCGGAAACGACTATTTTTCCGAGACGACAACTCCGATGGTTCTGATAGAAGAAAATTTCTCAAAAGGAAAATCTCTGTTCTATGGCACCTCGATCGGTTCGTTTTCCACGTTTGTCGGAACTGTCGAGGATGACTGCGGCGTGCTTCCGTATCCAAAATACGACCTCATACAGACAGATTATTATTCGCTTATCAGTCCGTGGACAGGAAACGCTGTATTTATACCCTTTGGACTTGACAGCGCCACACAGACAATGACGGGCGCGGTAGTGGAAATGATGGGTGCGGAAGGCAAAAACGGCGCCACTGCAGCTTATTGTGAGACAATGCTTAAGAATCAAAAGACCCGTGATGATGACAGTCGCGCAATGCTTGATCTGATAATAGAAACAACCGGCTGTGACCTCGGACAGATATTCCAGTTCGGCAAATTCTCAACGACGCTTCAAAGCATGATAATAAACGGCGACAGCGATTTTACGTCGAAATACGACAGCGCCAAAGGAACAGCACAGGCGGCAATCGACGAAACAATAGCGACTTTCGAGAACAAATAACCTTTCATAATCAAAAACAGGCGGTGCTTGCGGGCATCGCCTTTTTACGTCCGATATAAGAACTTAATTGCTATGAAATGTAAAATCAGAAAAAAACCACTTTTTTATCACATACATAAAGTCAAAACAACAAAAAAGCCGCGTATATTATACTTGAAAAGAAAAAGTCGGTATGAATGGATATGCAGTTATGAAGAAAATTATTTCAGTATTATTATGTATGCTGCTTTGCGTATGGACGCTCGCGTCGTGCGGTAATGAAGCCTCGTCAGGTACGTCAACGACAACATCATCAGGAAGCACAGAGACTTCTTACGGCGACGTTTCTATGCCGTCGTCAACTATTTCCGGCGGGATAAGCATACCGGACGATCCGGTCGCGTCAACAAGCTCGACCGCTTCCGAAGACGAAAGCGTAGAAGCATCGGAAACGGCATCAGAAGATGCGACGTCTGAGGATGCGACATCTGAGGATTCGACGGACGGTGTTGATTCCGATACTGTGATCACTTTAAAGGGAAGCACTGCGATGGTCAGCGGCGGCGGAGCCAGTGTAAGCGGCTCGATCGTGACGGTATACAACGCCGGCACATATTATGTCAGCGGTACAATGACGGGTCGTATTGTGGTAAATTCAAGTGATGCGGAAAACGTCAAGCTCATATTCGACGGGGTGAAGATCACTTCCGATGACGGCCCGGCAATCTACGTCGCGAGCGCTGAAAAGCTGATAATCGAGCTTGCCGAAGGCTCTGTGAACATCCTTTCCGATGCTGATGAATACACCGTGACACTCAGCGACGGTGAACCGGACGCGTGCCTGTTCTCAAAGGATGACCTGAAAATAAAAGGCTCCGGCACGCTGTATATCACCGGTAACTACGCTAAGGGTATCCACTCAAAGGACGACCTTCAGATCGTGGGAGCGACGATCTATGTCGTAGCTGAGGATGACGGGATCCGCGGAAAGGATTCTGTTCAGATCTCGAGCGGCAGCTATATCGTTATCTCAGCCGGCGTAGACGGAATACGCACCAATAACGAAACGGATGAAGGCAAAGGATATATCGAGATTGAGGGCGGCTATATTGAAGTAGAAGCGGCGCTTGACGCAATACAGGCGGTAACAGACGTCTATATCTCAGGCGGAACCTTTGTGCTCACTTCGGGCTCGGGCAGCTCATCCTCTTCTACCTCAAGCAGATACACCACCACCTCTGCTACTGAAAGCACCAAAGCTATAAAAACGGCGGCCACGCTGAGTATCAGCGACGGTGTGTTCACAATAGATTCCGCAGACGACGCGCTCCATTCCGACGGCACCATCACGATCTCCGGCGGTGTATTCGCAATATCAAGCGGTGACGACGGTATGCACGCGGAAACGACGCTCACGATAAGCGGCGAAAAAATCACCATATCAAAATCCTATGAAGGACTTGAAGCCGCGACGATCAATATTCAGGGCGGCACAATCGACCTGACAGCGTCTGACGATGGCCTCAACGCCACTGACGGTACATCCGAAATGGGCGGTATGGGAGGCGGTATGGGAGGCGGCAGAGGGGGCATGGGCGGCGGTTCATCAAGCTCAAGCAACTGCCTCATAAATATCACCGGCGGAGTGATAACTGTCAACGCCGGCGGCGATGGAGTCGACTCAAACGGTTCTATAACCATGAGCGGCGGTTCATGTGTTGTTTTCGGACCGACCGACAATGGCAACGGCGCGCTCGATTATAACAATACCTTCGTAATAACCGGCGGTTCTATGGTCGCATTCGGCAGCACCGGAATGGCACAGGGCTCCTCGAGCGGCTCCACTCAGGCATGTCTGTTTGTGGGAATAACCGCATCCGCCAATACGACGCTCAAAGTAACCGGAGACAGCAAAACAATAATTGAAATAACCTCACCTAAAAAATACGGATGCGTGTTCATCTCGACTCCAGATGTAATCAGCGGCGATGAGTATACCTTCTACCTTGGCGGCGAAGAACTTGGCTCGACGAACGCATCGTGAGTGACACCATATAAAAATGGGCTGCGGTAAAAACCGCAGCCCTATTTGCGTAAAGTGCTTTATTTGCGCTGCTGCGCTTCGTAGAATTTTTCGAACGCCGCACCGTCGAAGTAATGCTCGTCTGTCAGCTCGTCCGGTGATACGGGCTTGCCGTACTTCTCGGACTGCTTTCCGCAAAGCATCAGCTTCGTGGCATCGCAAAGCTCTTCAACCGTGGCAAGGTTGTTTTCCTTGCCTTCCATGTAGTTTAGCACCTCATTGAGCATCGCTTCATAGACCTTCGAAGAGTCGATCTTTATAGCAAATGTTGTTTTCGTCGTTATGACCGTCATCGTGCTCGGCTGCCAGCCGGGTGTACAAATGTGATAGTCCGCTGTGATGCCGTTGTTAAGACGAACGTAATAAGAGCTGCATTCGCTTCCGGCAACAGAGTTTTTTCCAATAAAGCTTACGCTCTGTGCCTTGACGTTCCGGAAAAATCCGAGGATCGAAGCAATCGCATGAATAGCGTAGTTGAATTCATCCATTCCGACCGTGACGGTTATATGAACGATCTCACCACGTTCCGATACGGGCTTTGCGAGAATCTCCTGATGCTCGTAGGTATAACGCATCGCCGAAGAACCGAGCAGCACCGCGCCGCGTTTGCTAAGCTCAAGCGCTTTTTGACAGTCAGCAAGCGTTCCGACAAAGGGCTTGTCTATGAATACGGGCTTACCTGCTTTGATGAACGGCTCGGCAAGCTCAAGATGTCTGTCCCAGTCACAGCCCTGTATAAAGGCTATGTCAACATTCTTTGCCATCTCATAAAGGTCATACCAGCGTTTTTCAAGACCATACTTATTTATAAACGAATCGACCTCTTTGTCAGTCCTGAATGAATCGTTGTAAATAGCAGTATAACGCGCACGGCTGCCCGCGAGAAATATCTGTGCAAACGCGTGCGGATGCGATGTATCGATGTTTACAGTTCCGACCTTAATCATTACTATTTGCTCCCTGCGCTAATTATTTTGCGAGTATTATAGCACCGGGCGCGAATAAAGTCAATGAATACTGATAAAATGAATAAAAAAAGCAGAAAATGTTATGATACAATAGATAGGTGACAAATAAAAAGAGAAAATAGACTCCGATGTG
>CAZFZL010000120.1:0-4371 GCA_964523005.1 uncultured Oscillospiraceae bacterium | reverse complement strand
ATCTTATTTTCCTGCAGGAACCGCACAATATCATATCAATGCTGATATAGCTTTTGCTATTAAAAGATATTATGAAGCAACCAATGATATTAATTTTATGATAAAATATGGACTTGAAATGTTGATTGAAACATCAAGGATATGGAAACAAATAGGCAAGTTTGATGAAAATAATAAATTTAATATTTTTGGAGTTACCGGCCCTGATGAATATACTGCGATAGTAAATTTGAATCTTCAGCCGTAAAAGCACGCATAACAGAATTGATCGTCGTCCTTTCACGCGCCACTATAGACGCCGGCGCCGACATGAATGAGATACTGTGCGGCAACACATCCTTTATGCGTGAGCTTGAACGTATGCAAACGCTCGAAGAAATAAGCGCGTGGGTGACGGCTGTGCTGAGAAGGTTTATAAACTATACAATAGATTTTGAAACGATTAAACACTCTGATGCCGTTTTTAAGGTCATGGAATATGTCAGAAATAATTATAACAGTAAGCTCACTCTTGATATTCTTGCAAAGCAGGCACTTTTTTCACGCGCTTATCTGAGCAGCGTTTTTAAAAAGGAAACAGGGAAGGGCCTTTTTGCATACATAAACACCGTGCGTATAGAGAAGTCGAAGATTCTGCTTGAGGATCGCACAATACGTCTTATCGATGTCGCGGGAATGTGCGGCTTTGAGGATCAAAGCTATTTTACACGCGTTTTCAAGAACGAAACAGGAATGTCGCCTAAGATATACAGAGAAAGCCGTATAAAAATATAGTTATACGAAACTAAATATATTTCTATAAAGGCAAACACAAATGTCATATAATTAGACGGTAGATGTTTGTATATAAACATTGATTGCTTTTGAGAGAGGACAATGCGGATATGAAACGTATTTCAATAGATTTTTCAGAACACAACGAGGGCGTAAAACAGCTGAATGTTGACCGAGCAAATGGGGTATACACACGCGTGCCAATGATAATTGGCTGCAATCCGAGGATGATTCTTCTTGATAGCGCGCTCAACACACAGCATGTGACTTTTGAGCAGTATTTTTCCGACCCTGATGTGATGGCAAAGATCCAACTCCAATTTTGCGAATACCGCGACACACAGCTCGTCTACGATCATCTCATGGGAGAAGAAAACGTAAATTATTGCCTCTATCCGGATTTTCAGAATATCCTTGAGCCGAATTGGCTCGGCTGCCCGATTTTTTATCCGGAGCACAACGATCCCGCGGCAGAGCATTATCTTACAGAAGAAACCAAGTACGATTTTATAAAGCAAGGTATTATCGATCCGTTCGGCGGAATAATGGGCAGAGCCATTGAGTATCATGAACATTTCAAGAAGCTCGTGAACGACGGGCTTGAGTATAAGGGCAGATGTGTAACAGGCACATGGGCCGCTACTATGGGAACCGACGGACCGTTCACGACGGCTTGCTCACTGCTCGGTGCGACCGATATGTGTATGGACTTGTACATCGATACGGAATTTGCGATGGAATTTCTGTCGTTTATCACCGATAATACAATAAACAGAATCAAGGTAATGCGTAAGTACTACAATATACCTGAAAAGACCCCTTCCTTCGGCTTCGCTGACGACAGCATAGCTCTGCTTTCGTGTGAGGATTATGAACGCTTTATTCTTCCGTTCCATAAAAAACTGATCGACGAACTCTCCACCGGTGAACAGCCTAACAGCATCCACCTGTGCGGAGACGCAACGCGGCATTTTCCGCTTATCCAAAAAGAGCTTCATGTGAATTCATTTGATACCGGATTCCCGGTCGATTTCGCAAAAGTACTTGCTTCTCTTGATAAGGATACCTTCTTCAACGGCGGCGTCCATGTCGATATACTCCTCAACGGCACGAAGGAAGAAGTCGTCGAAGCAACGAAAAAAGTACTGTCGCAAGTCAAGGGATATAAGAACTTCTCGATCCGTGACGCAAATAATCTGTCACCCTGCACCCCTCCGGAAAATCTTCTGGCAATGTATGAGACGGTGAAGAAATACGGGCTGCATTCCTAAAAATATTCTTAAAAACTAAATGATTGTGCAATACATCTTTTTGTGCTTCTGTTATCCTTATAGTATTAAATATCAGGAGCAAAACGATGAACATAAATAATTGGAAAGCCTCAATAATCAATTCGGTTGAAAAAAAGTCGCTTCCTGTGCTTTCGTATCCCGGCGGACAACTCACCAAAGCGAGTGTGTACGAGCTTGTCACCGACGCATCGAAGCAGGCAGCCGCTATGAAGGCAGTCGCCGACCGCTGCGACTCGTACGCCGCACTGACGTTGATGGACCTGTCTGTAGAAGCGCAGGCATTCGGTTCGGATATCGTCTTTTCCGACAACGAGATACCCACCGTCACAGGAAGCATAATCAACGGTAGGGAAGACATAGAAAAGATCACCGTCCCGGTGATCGGTACAGGCCGCACGGGTGTATATATACAAGCGGTAAGAGAAGCCAAAGCGCTTATAACAGACCGTCCCGTATTCGCGGGTATCATCGGACCGTTCTCGCTCGCCGGCAGACTGATGGGCGTAACGGAAGCGATGATGTTCTGCTATGATGACCCTGAAGCTATGAAGCTGCTTCTCGAAAAATGCATCGATTTCATAACAGCTTACGCTGATGCGTTGAAGAAAGCCGGAGCCGACGGCGTTATTATGGCCGAGCCTCTAACCGGTATGCTTTCGCCTGATCTTGCCGAAGAGTTTTCTGTTCCTTTCGTCGGCCGCTTCGTCAAAAATATGCAGACGGACGAATTCGGCGTAATATATCATAACTGCGGCAACAACGTTGCGCTCATGACACATATGATCGCAAGCTGCGGCGCGATAGGCTATCATTTCGGGAACGCAGTTAAGCTTTGCGAGCTGTTCGGCGATATGCCGTCCAATGCGCTCGTTATGGGAAATATAGACCCTGCCGCTGTGTTCAGAAACGGCACACCGGAGATAATGCGCAGTGAGGTGCGCAGTATATACTCCGAGTGTTCACACAATCCGAATTTTGTCATATCCAGCGGGTGTGATATACCGCCCGATTCCGATTGGGCAAATATAGATGCATTTTTTGAAGAAGTTAAGAACATACACAAAAGAAAGGATCTGTAAAACTATGTCAAAAAGAAAGACAACGATCACTGCTCTCGTCCTCACAGCGTTGCTGCTCGTAACGTTGCTCGCGTCATGCGACAGTAACAATGTCAGTGAGACTTCAGGTACTGCCTCAACTGTAAGCAGTTCAAACAGCGGGTCAGATACAAGCAAATACGTCGCGGATATTCCCAATGTCAATTACAACGGGGATGATTTCAACGTATACACGTTCTATTACGAACGCGGAGCCGCCGGATATACACTTTTCGGAAGCACCGGCGATAGTGAGCTTGAAGAGAACGCTGTGAATACAGCAATACTCGAACGCAATTATTTTGTAGAGGAACAGCTCGGAATAAATATCAACGAGCTTATCATTGCTGATGTGAACCGTACAGCAAACGGAGACGCATACACAACAGCAAACAACCTCATGCTTTCCGGCACTGAGACCATCCATCTGCTCGTACCTTCGTTGTACAGTGCTGCCGCCTATTCGCAGAACGGACAGCTCGTCGATCTGCTTGATCTCGAATACCTCCATGACCTGAGCGCACCGTGGTGGGACAGTTATTTTGTCAACGACGCACAAATCAACGGAAAACTTGATTTCGTCACGGGCGATATGACGCTGTACGCGAAGAACGGTTTGTTTGTAAACCTTTTCAACAAAGAGCTATTTGCACGCTATGAGCTTGAGGATCCGTACCAGCTCGTTCGTGATAACGAATGGACGCTCGACAAGGTCAGTGAAATGGCTCATAAAATGTCGTCAGACCAGGACAACAACGGGGTCATTGATTATAAAGACAGCTACGGCTTCGGCGGACAGGACGACACTATGACGTTCTGGTTCTATTCCTTTGGCGGCAGGATCGTTTCCAAAAATGCAGACGGTGGGCTTGAGCTCACTCTTTACAGCGAGAAAAACGTTGATTACATCGAAGCCATACGCAGCTTCATGCTTGACCATACCTGCTATATAAGCGCGAATGATTATTGGAACGAACCCGGCTATATAACTACACCAACAGAGCTTCTCTATAAAGCTTTCATGGATAACCGCAGCCTGTTCTTTAATGCCGATCTTGTTTTTCTTAAGGACATCGGCGATATGAAAACAGATTTCGGCATACTTCCTCAGCCGTTGTATGATGAGAATCAGGAAAATTATATGCAGGCGCTCAACTGCTGGAACACGAACCCCGTATGTATTCCCTCGTATCTGTCCGACGAGGATA
>CAZFZL010000119.1:0-4399 GCA_964523005.1 uncultured Oscillospiraceae bacterium | reverse complement strand
GAAGCAGCTGCTTGAAAAGAACGCACACGGTGAGTATGTCCTCGTGCGCTGGGATATAGATAATTTTAAGATATTTAATGATATATATGGCACAACAGCGGGAGACGAATATCTTCGTGCAGTAGGAGATTTCTATATAAAAAATGCCGACAGCTATCCGGGGCTTATTTATTATGCTCATTATGAAGCGGATCATTTTGTCTCGCTGTTTTCTGCGGAAGGCTTTGATATTGATAAAATCATCAGCGAAACATACAGCAGAAGATCATCTACCCTCAAATACAGCTTTGATTACACCATACGGATCGGATTATACCATATAACAGACACGTCTCTCGACCCGTCTCTTATGTGCGACCGCACGCTGCTTGCACTTAAATCGATTAAAAAAGAATATAAGGTCACATACGCATGGTACGAGACTTCAATGCGTGACAGCCTGATCCGCGACCATTCAATGGTAACGGAAATGAAGGACGCACTGCAAAAAGGACAGTTTCATCTGTTTATACAGCCGCAGTACAATTACTCTGCCGGCACTCTCACCGGTGCGGAAGCGCTCGTTCGCTGGATACATCCGAAGGATGGTATTATCCCGCCTGATGTTTTTATCCCGCTGTTTGAAAACAACGGCATTATATACGAGCTCGACAAATATGTCTGGGAAAAAGCCTGTTCAATGATCGCAAAATGGAACAGGATCGACCCGAACATGCCGCCGATCTCTCTGTCGGTGAACATTTCACGCAAAGATATTTTTCAGCCGAATATAGTAGATTTTCTTTGCTCTTTGCCGGAAAAGTACGATTTTGAACCTGCACGCCTTCACCTTGAGATAACCGAATCGGCATACATACACAATCCGCAGCAGCTGATTTGTGTTCTCAATGCACTTCGTGACTTCGGGTTTCTCGTTGAAATGGACGACTTCGGGAGCGGATACAGCTCGCTCAACACGCTGAAAAACGTACCTGTTGACGTATTGAAGCTTGATATGAAGTTTTTATCCGAAAACGCTCAGACCAGTAAAGGCGGAAAGATTCTCTCCAGTGTAATACGCATGGCAAACGATCTTTCGCTCCCTGTTATCGCCGAGGGCGTTGAAACGAAACGACAAGCCGATTTTCTCAAGAGCATCGGCTGCCACTACATGCAAGGGTATTATTTCTCGCGCCCTATCCCTTATCATGATTTTGAAAAAATACTGCTTGCGCGCGGCTCGTCGACCTTCACCAGCGACGGTAAAGCCATCGGTATAGATGGAGCTGCCGACTTTTTGAGTGAGGACTCACAGTCGACGCTGCTTTTCAACAGCTTCGTCGGCGGAGCCGCTATCATTGAATACGACGGGAAAAACGTTTCTGCGCTTCGCATTAACGACAAGTTTTACGAAGCTTTCAGCATAGAGAGCAATGATTTCAAGAAGCTTCAGCTGGATTTTTTTAGCCTCTTCACACCTGAAAGCCGCAAAGCCTTTACCGAAGCACTTGACATATCCATAGCTACGGGAGAAGAAAGCAAGTGTGAGCTGTCTGTCATAAACAAAGACAAAACAGACGAACCCGTCTGGATCAGTGCTCAGTTCAGATGTCTGACACAAAAGTCCAAAACCTACCTTATGTATATGGCGGCGGAAAACATTACGTCGCGCAAGCTCATGGAGGAAGAGCTTATCATCCGCGAGCTTGAATACCGTACCGCCGCAGAGCAAAGTAATGTCTATGTCTGCCGGTATTACCTGAAGGATCGCGTCGGAGTATTTGATACGGAGATTCCCGGGACCAACGAGCTTTTGCCGCATATAAGCGGTCTTCCCGAATACGCAGTATCGAAGGGAATAATTGCCGTCAGCAGTCAGGATGCATGGCGTACGTTGTTTGCTCGCATTGACAGCGGTGAACCGCAGGGAAAAACCGATATACTCATGAACACGCCTGAGATCGGACAGCGCTGGTGCCGCATTTGTTTTACCTCGATTTATGATCAAAGCAATAAACCTCATTCCGCGGTCATATCTTTCCGCGACGTCACGAATGATATTGAACGGCTTATCACCATCCAGCGGCAGGCCGATACGGACGGTTTGACAGAGCTTTACAATCAGGCGGCGACAAAGCGTATTGTAACAGAGCTGCTCGCAGGCAGCGATACAAAGCAAAGCGCACTACTGTTGATCGACATTGACGATTTGAAAACGATCAACGATACATACGGTCATCCGCAGGGCGACTTTGCGCTCCAATGCTTTGCAAAAGCTCTCAAAAAGCATTTCAGAAGCACAGACATAGTCGGACGCATCGGCGGCGACGAATTTGCTGTGATGCTGCTGGGAATGAACGATGAAAATACTTTGGTCCCTTCGTTGCGTTCGCTCCAGAGGCAGATAATGCTCGTCGGCGACAACAACGGATATCCGCTTCACTGCAGCATAGGCTGTACCTTCTGCAGCCCCGGAGACGATTATACTACAGCCTACAAGCGAGCCGACACCGCGCTCTATCATGTTAAAAAAAGCTCTAAGAACGAGTACGCATTCTATCGTTCTGAGATGGAGACAGACGGATACGTTTTCACGCCGCATAAGGGCTTAAATGAATCATGCATAAAAGCAGATTTGGGCGTTGATGCGATCGTGGACGCAATCGGTTCATGCTTCCCGTTCGTGCTTACGGTAAACCTTACGAAAGATGAATATGTCATCACGAAATCAAGCAAATCTCTTTTTTCAAAATTCCCCGTCAGCGGTGAATACAACGGTTTTCTCAACAGCATCACGGATATCTTTCATGCCGATGCCCGTGCCGCGCTTATCGGCGAGCTTTCATGCTCAGCATTGATGCAAGCATACTCCGAAGGCAGACAGCATATGCATCTCAACGCACTCAAACGCGCATCCGGCACCGAAGAAGAAAAGAGCATCAGGATAAACGTGATGATCTACAAGAAATCTGACGACAACATATGTGCGTTTATTATTGCAAACGTACAGCGCACTAAATAATTTTAATTCAAAAGCAATCAAGCCGGTTCAGGTGTTTTACCTAAGCCGGCTTGATTATTTTTTGCTTCGGACATATTATAGCGCCATCATGTAGCCTGCGGCAATGCCGAGCAGCGCCGAAACGGCTATGATGAGTATCGGATGTATTTTTTTAAGCGCGAGTATCAGCATCCCGGCGAAGATCGCAAACGAAACGAGCACCTCGGTGCTTCCGAGCGCCGCGAGCGAGAAGCCGGACGGGAAAAATACCGCCGAGCCGGCGGATACGACCGCCGTCGCGATAAGTCCGATCACAGCCGGTCTGAGTCCGCTCATACAGCCTCTGACCGCGCTGCTGTCCTGAAACCTAACAAAAAATTTCGCCACGACGAGAATGATGATCACACTCGGCAAAACGACGCCGAGCGTCGCGCATAGCGCGCCTAAAAATCCGCCCGTTTCCATTCCGACATACGTCGACACGTTGATCGCGAACGGTCCCGGCGTGCCCTCGCTGACGGCGATAAAATCGATAAGCTCCTGCTGCGTCAGCCAGCCGTGCGCCGCAACCTGCTCCTGAATGAGCGGAAGCATGGCGTAACCGCCGCCAAAGGTAAACGCGCCTATCTCAAAGAAGGTGATGAACAGCTCAAGCCATATCATTTTTTGTTCCTCCTGAGCGCGACGGCACTGTACACGAAGCCTGTTATTCCGCAGAAGAGGATGACGAGCAGTACGTTGATGTCCAATACTGCCGCAGCGATGAATGACAGCGCTATGAGTACATACGAAAGGACGCTCTTCGGGCATTGCTTATACATCGAGACGAGCGCGCGGATTATGAGCGCGAGGACGCCTGCGCGGATCCCGAAAAAAGCGTACTGCACGGCGCGTATGCTTTCGAACTGACGGAGCACGAGCGAAATGAGCGATATTATCACGAACGAAGGGAGCACCACGCCGCACGTCGCACACACAGCGCCCCAAAAGCCTGCGACCTTGTAGCCCACGAAGGTCGCGGAGTTTATCGCTATAGGGCCGGGAGTGCTTTCAGCGACGGCGATGATGTCGAGGATGTCATTGTCGGATATCCACTTTTTTGTCTCCACGGTCTCCTTCTGGATGAGCGGGATCATTGCGTAGCCGCCGCCGAAGGTGAATGCACCTATTTTAAGAAACGAAACGAAAAGCTGTGCGGCAGTGCCGCCGGTGCGTTGATCCATAGAAAGATTCCTTTATCAACAGTTTTTTTCAAATCTTATTATACACTTATTCTCTGATATAGTCAACAAAAAAAGCCGGAGCATTTGCTCCGGCCCTTTTCTCTCATTTCTTCGAAAGCATATTCACTATCAGCAGAACAATACACGAGCCGCCGACTGCTATAAGCAGCTGAACAAGCATACCGCCGGAAAGATC
>CAZFZL010000118.1:0-4436 GCA_964523005.1 uncultured Oscillospiraceae bacterium | reverse complement strand
TTTTTTATACGATCGACCGGCTGTTCAACGCCATTCGGAACGGCAAAAAGCTCTCTTTCACGCTTCAAACCGTCGTTCCCGCCGATATGCCGCGCGGCTATGAAACGGTGTCGAGAAGAAGAGGTAAGGTGTACACCGTTTCGCCTGCCGGTTTGTGCTGGGATGACGAAAACTACTATCTTGTGGCGTATGAGGACGACGCAAAAAAGCTCAAGCATTACCGCGTCGACCGGATGACCGACGTGAAGGTGCTTGAGGACAAAATCATTATGCCTGCCGAATACTGCAATATCGACATGGTACTGTATCAGAGAATGATGTTCGATATGTTTGGCGGGGACGAGGAGACGGTCGTAATAGAATTCGACCGTGAGCTTATCTCGGTCGTAGTCGACCGATTCGGCGACGTTGTTATCAGAAAAACGCCGGGCGGAAGGTATTCAACGGCTGTCAAGGTATTTGTAAGCCCGCCGTTCATGTCGTGGGTGTTTATGTTCGGCAAACAGATGAAGATCGTCTCACCGCCTGAAGCGGTACAACGGTATTGCCGTCGGCTGCGTGAAGCGGAAGAGGGCTATGACTTCAGCTCAGAACAGTGCTGACAACACAACAGCATAACAGTAAAGCACTACTTATATACAGGAAGCGTCTCGCACGCTTCCTGCTTTTTTCGCCAGTCGTAAATACGGCGAATACCAGAGATAGCGCAAGCAGACAGACTGATGCTTTTGCATACGGCGTGCCGGCTTCGAGCGTCAGGAAGTTCAAAGAAGCCGCGGCTTTTACGATATATATCAATACACTTCCGGCTATACCGGCGGCAAAACCGACGGCAGGCGCGGCGAGCGGAAGCAGGAACGATAAGACGAGCGTAAGCATCGTCAGGTTGAGAAACAGAGAGCAGGGTATCGCGGCGATAAGGTTTGTAAGCGGTGAAAACGGACAAAAGCTTTCGAAAACAGGAACTGTAACCGGCAGAGTAAATATGACAGCGTAAAACGACATAGAACATACAGTGCTTACCCACACCGCCGCTTTGCCCGGTATACTTGCTGAAAGAAGCCGCGAGCGGCGGACGCGCTCACTGCGCGAAAGCGAATACAATGTACCCAGAGCGGCGAGAAATGTAAGCTCGAGCGACAGCGAAAATATCGCGCAAGGATTAAAAATGAGTATTAACGCGAGCGCAGCTGACAGCGCGGTCAGAGAGTCGAACGGACGGCGAATCGCACGCGCAAGCAGAAACAGATAAGCGAACACCGCCGCCCGCACCACCGACGGCGACGAGCCTATCAGAAGAAGATAGAGCGTAAGCACAAAAGCGGTTATTGCACATCTTGTATGTATGCTTACCGGAAGGAGCTTCAAAAGCCACCAAACCAGCGCGCTGACTATGGAAAAATGAAGTCCGGAAAGCGCGAGCATATGCGAAAGACCGGTAGAGCGAAAAGCGTTTTTGATTTCGTCGCCCAGCTCATCCTGCTGTGCAAGAGTCATTGCCTTTGCAAGCTGCGTTTCGCCGGAAGAGCTTGAAACTACGTGTTTTCCGAGCATTTCATTGCATTTTTCTCTTACGGCGCAAAGAATACCTACTACATGCAGCTTGACCGGCGACTGCTGTGCGTCATACAATTCGCCCGTCAAAAAGCGTCCGTCGTAGTATTCAGTGTATGCTTCCGGCTCGTCGATGACAGCCGAAAAAAAATATATCTCACCGGGTGAAAAATCGTCATATTCTGCGGTGAACGTTTCACAAAAGCGCACAGTGAGCTTTGTGAGCGGCGGTATAGAGCCGCCGCAGGCATAAACACACAACGAACTTTCGCCGTTTTTCGTAACACAACCGTAAAACTCCCGTGCGCCGCCTGACCTTGCGACAGGAAGGAGAAACACCGTCCAAAACAGGATGAAGATCAAGGCTCCGGCGGCAAACGCTGCAGGCAGGGAAAAGCCGCGGCGCTTGAAAACAAGAAAAAACGTTGCACCGGCAGTGACAAGGACTGCCGAGGCAACGGCTGCGTATATTGAAATGAGTGCCAAAAGAGCGCCCGACACTATGCCGGCCGACAAGGCGAGACAGTATTTTGCAAATGTCCTCCCGGCATACAAACTAAAGCTCACTCCTCTTACAGACGCTACCCGTTTTTAGAAGCTTTCAGAAACGTCTGACGTATCCCGGACGGGTATATCCGTTTCCGGAAGCTTGTTCGGAGCGACCTGATACTTTCCGATGAAGGTTATCGCGTCGGGATCGGTGCATGATACAGTGCATACGGATTTTTTCAAATCGTATTCTACCGTTACGCCGAGCATATAATTCTCTACGATCTCTATCGGGATATAATAGTCACTGTCACCGAATATAACGGGAGAGGTAAGCCTGAATGGGACATTGCCGACGTACATAAACAACGAGTCGTCATACAGCGTGCAGTAGTCGTCGCTCGTTCCGGATATTATGGTTATGCGGTGGCTGTCGCCGGTGATGATGAAATCACCTATTTTATCAAGCTCAGCGTAGGGGATATACAAAGCTCCATTGATGAAAACACTTTCCTGCGAGTATTTCGTTTTATCGTCGTCATCGTACAAGACTGTGAGTGAAAGCGCCTGCTCGGACGGCTTCGTCGAATGGAGAAAGAGTATGAAAAAGATAGTGGAAATGAGCATAAGCACAATATAAAAAGTCAAGAATACAACGAGCGCGGCGGTGAGCTTTCGCTTTTTAAGCTTGACTTTTTTCCCGTGCGGTGTCGGTTTCCCGGTTGTTTTCTCCGCCATGTGCTGCGCCTCCTTCTTTTCTTCTTCTTGTGTTATAATGATACAGCTTCATAATAACATAAACACAGCTGTTTGTAAATAGGAGCGTGAACTTTTTTAGCGGCGAAATCATAAAATATCAAGAGAGCAAGGAAACGCTGCGAAAGGTATGGTATCGATATGACCGGAGGTTTTTCTGAATCGGCAAAAAGAGCGCTTGACAGTGCGCTTGTCTGCGCACGCACACTCGGGCACGCATATATCGGCAGCGAGCATCTGCTGATGGGTCTTCTTATGCAGCATGACACGCTTCCGGCGCGTCTGCTGAGTGAGCAGGGGCTTACGGTAAAGGAGCTGCGCGCGCAGATACGACGTAGCACTGATGACGCGCGAGCTGATGAAGCACACGGATATATTCAAATACACGACGATATGGATGGACACGATACGCAACGGAGCCTTCGGACTTTCAAACACGAACCGGCTTATCCGCTTTTATCCTGGCGCGACAGGCATGAAGACGGGCTATACGAGCAGCGCGGGCTTTTGCGTTTCGGCGACAGCCGAACGTGCCGGGATGCAGGTTATCGCTGTCGTGCTCGGCGGCCAGACAAGTGACATAAGATTTTCGTGTGCAAAGAAGATGATGGATTTTGCGTTCGCGAACTACTCTGTCGTGGAGCCTGAGCCGGTAGAGCTTGAGAACATTACCGTAGCCGGCGGAGAACACAAAAGCACACCGCTTTCCTACGAGCCGCCCTCGATATTGACCGAGAAGGGCGCGGGGGAAATAACGGTGCGCTTTGAAATTCCTGATTTTGTTGAAGCTCCGGTGAAACAGGGCGACATGATCGGCGTTGCGCGGTTTTATTCCGGCGAGACAGAGGTTGCGTCAGTACCGGTCACGGCAGTAGAAGATAATGGCAGGATCACTTTTTTCGTGCTGCTCTGGAGGATACTCACTTCGTTTCTGATATAAACAGATCGAGCGCCGTGAGACGGTATATCTGTTCCTTTTCCTGCTCGGTGAGCGGGAGCTTGTCGAACACTTCGAACGCGCTGCGTGTTGAGCGGAGCGGATAATCGCTTCCGAACATTATACGCTTCGTTCCATGCCTGCGTATCTGCGCGAGAACGCGTTCCGGCGGCAGACATACAAGCGCGTCGGAGGTATCCATATATACTGGCGTTCCGTAGAGGATGTTTTCGGCTTCGTCCCAAGCCTTGTAACCGCCCATGTGAGCGGCGATGGCTTTGAGCTCCGGTACTTTGTCGATGATGTTGTAAAGCCTTGCAGGCGATGTATTGTCGGTGTTTTCGTCACCTATGTGAAACAGTATCGGCAGCCCGAGCTGCGCTGCGAGGCGGTAATAATGGATGATATCGGGTCTGTCAATAACAAATTTTTGGAAATCGGCGTGAAGCTTTATACCCTTTGCGCCGTTTTCTTTTATGTATTCCAGCTCTTTTTCGGTGTCTGTTGCGTCCGGGTGGAATGAGCAGAGCGGTATAAAGCGCTTGTTGTCGCGGGCGAGAGACAGTATCGTGTCGTTGCCCTTGCGGACATGCAGTGGGTTGGTTGCCGCGGATGAGATGCAGAAATACTCGACGTCAAGTCCGGCTGCTGAGTCAAGAAGCATTGAGACTGTTCCGTTGCATTCCATTCTTATATTGTA
>CAZFZL010000117.1:0-4494 GCA_964523005.1 uncultured Oscillospiraceae bacterium | reverse complement strand
CGGAAAAGTCAGGCATGAGTATTTTTATATTCTCGAAAATCATTTATTTTTCCTCCGTTTTCGTACTGTTCAGAACGTTTTTAAGTACATCTGCGAGGCGTTGCTGCCCCTCTCTGTTGAGATGCGAGGTGTCGCAGAAGCAGCCGTCGTCGAAAAGACACGAAATGTCGACGAATTCCGCTCCCGTTTCAGCACAAAGGTGCTTTGCGCTTTCATCGAGCGCGTCAACGCGTTTTGTCCTGAAGGGTGCAGAGCGTATAACGGAAAGTAGCACGATACGACTTTTCGGCAGATCGCTCTTCAGCGCCGTCAGGAGCAGACGCTTGTTTTCTGTGATGCGTCTGTCGTCATAGGCGGTCACATCATTCTGAGAAGAATTCACGACGACGGCGTACGGTGAGAAGCGCACGACGAGCTTTTTATACCAGCGAAGCAGGTCGTCGTCACGCGAGCCTCCGAAGGCGTGGTCAAGGCAGACAAACGGCGCCATATCTGCCCCAATACACTTCCAGCGCGAAAAATTACTTGAGCCGAAAAATATCACAGGATTTTCGGGCGCAGGTACAACGCGGTAGCGATAGAGCAGTGCGGAGACCTCTTCGACGAAATTTTTATCCTCTGTCATTGACATATCTCTCCTTTTAGTGTAGTATAAGTATACACGAAATAAAGATTTTTTTCAATACATTCCCACATTCTTCAGATTATTTGAAAAGGAAGGGACATGACGTGGATTTGGAAAAGGGATTGCTGGTAATCAACCCATGCGCGGGAAGGCGCAGAGGGATAAGAAAGCTTCAATCCATCGTAAAAGCACTCTCCGGAGCGATGACGCTTGATGTGTACGAAACGACGGGTCGTCTCGACGCGACAAAGAAAGCCGCGTCTGATGGCGGCAGCTACGACGTGATAATAGCCTGCGGCGGTGACGGAACACTCAACGAAGTAATAAACGGCGTCATGACACTTCCGTGCAGACCGCAGATAGGATATATTCCGTGCGGTTCGACAAACGATTTCGCTTTTTCAGTACCGCTTCCGCTCAACCCCGTCAGCTGCGCCGAAGGGATCGCGCTCGGTGGCGTGACGCTTCTGGACGTGGGAAGCTTCGACGATAGGTGGTTTGCATATATCGCTTCGTTCGGCGCGTTCACAGAATCCTCATACAGCACTCCTCAGGAGCTGAAAAACCAGATCGGGCATCAGGCGTACATTTTTGACGGGTTGAAAAGGCTTAACTCGCTCAATAGCTATTTGATGAACATAGACGCCGACGGCAAACATTACGAGGGGCGCTTCATATATGGTTCGGTGAGCAATACGACGTCTGTCGGCGGAATAGTACGGTTGCGCAAAAATACCATCCGTCTCAACGACGGAAAGTTCGAAATGCTGCTTATACGCGAACCGGAAAATCAGGGACAATACCTGAAAATCGTCAGTGATATACTTGCCGGTACTTTTACGGATGAGCATTTTATCTTCACGAAGGTGCGTGACGTCGTTTTCAGACCGGCGCATCCGCTTGCGTGGACGCTGGACGGTGAATGTGCCGACAGAATCAAAGAGGTGCATGTACAAAACAACTGCCGCGCTTTACAGCTGCGAGCATAGGAAGGAAACTCGAAATCAATGAAAAACGTTTTTTTTCAAGGATCGCTGAAAAAAGGCACTTCCCTTTCGACCTTCGGAAAGCTTGACGGACAGGTGCTTGCGATGCTTTCATCGCACGGATTCGAGTGTGTGGAGCTGTCTTTCACCTTCGATTACTACATGAATGTACTCGACCTGCCGAAAACCGCTTCAATGTACGGTGAGATGGCGCGTGCGAACGGAATAGAGATCGCGTCCGTCCATCTGCCGTTTTCCGGGATACTTGACATATCGAGTGAGAACAGGGATTACAGGAGCATAACACTTTATACGAACCGCGTTTTGATAGACGCGGCAGCCAACGCCGGATGCAGAGCCGTTGTACTGCATCCGTCGAGCGAACCGATAAGCGACGACAGGCGCCCGGAGCGTATGAAGCTCAGCAGAGAGGCTATATGCGCGTTAGCAAGTCAATGCAGCGCACTCGGGCTGCTGCTCGGCGTTGAAAACCTGCCGCGCACCTGCCTTTGCCGCACGTCAGATGAAACGGTAGAGCTGCTTTCGGGCACGGGTGCCGGAGTGACATTCGACACGAACCACGCGCTTACTGAAGACAACATCGACTTTATAGACTCGCTCACGGCGGCAGGAATCCCGATACACTCAATGCACGCTTCTGACTATTTTTACGACGAGAAGGGCGAGCTTGACGAGCGTCACTGTCTGCCAGGCGAAGGTATCAATCGCTGGAACGAGCTGTTCAAGGCGCTTGAGAGAGCAAATTACAGCGGACCGTTAATGTATGAAATTTCAAGGAAGCCGAAGGGCTGGCGTGAAAACATTTCGATAGAGGCGCTCGAAGCCAACATCAGCGCACTCAGCAGCGGTATGATCAAATAGATCCACTGTACAAAACGACCCGGAACACGCTTGATGCATGTTCCGGGGATTTTTATACTTCTATTTTACTCCATTTACCGCCATTGAATCTCATTGCCGAGAGCGCAAGACGCAAATACTGGTCGATCAGCAAACTTATCCACGCGCCGTATACGCCGAATCCGCACGGATAACACAGCAAGTACGTTATCAGCGGTCTCAGAAGCGCTATGCTGACCAGCGACGATATGGCGACGAATTTCGTATCACCTGCGCCGCGCAGACAACCGTTGAATATGACCCGTGAGATCTGACCCGGAGACACAGCGGCTATCATGAACATGATATAAGTGCCTGTTCTGATTATCGTCGAATCATCGGTGAAGATCGAGATAATTGATTTTCCTCCCGCCGAGAAGACAATCAAAAGCGTGAAGCCGATAAGCAGACCGACGCGCTGAGAGGCTTTGCCAAAGAGCCTTGCAATGTCGCGGCGTTTTTTGCCGAGGTTCTGACCGACAAGCGCCGAAGAAGCTATACCGAGACCGTCTCCTGCCGCAAACGAAAGGTTGATTATATTCATGCATATCTGATGCGTCGCCATTGCCTGCGTGCCGAGTTCGGCGACCATCTTAGCATAGAGAAAGAATCCGGCTCGCATGAACACCTGCTCAACGGCAGCGGAAGATGATATTCTGAACAGATTTTTCAGGAGCGGAATGTCAACGGTAAATAATTTCAGACGCGAAAAATGCAGAAATCCGTTTTTTCTGTAAAGCGACGCAAGCGACAGTACGCAAGCTACGATATTTCCGAGCAGTGTAGCGATCGCCGCACCGCGCACGAGCAGTGCCGGGAAGCCTACGTTTCCGCTTATAAGAAGATAATTAAAGACACAGTTGACAGCGTTTGCGACGAGGTTGGTCGTCATGGCTATGCGCGTATTGCCGCTTCCGCGCTGTGCTGCGTTGACGGTCAGGCTTATACCGGTGAAGAACAGACCGATCATGGTTATCCTGAAATACTCGACTGCCGGCTCGATCGTGTCGCTCTTTGCTCCGGCAAATTCAAGCAGCGGACGCGCCGTAAGTACAGCGGTTGTCACGAGGAGCAATCCGAGCAGGACCGTGACCTGAAGCGCCTGACCGAGGCATTCGTTCGCGCCGTCTCTGTCCTTCTGTCCTGTTCTGCGGCTGACTATCGCCGTGACACCGACATTGAGCGCAAAGAAGAAGGCATAGAAAATGAGCCGTGGCTGAGCAGTCAGTCCGACGGCTGAGATCGCGTATGTTCCGCATTTCGATACCATGAGGGTGTCGATAAAGCCCACGAGCCCGACAAGCATCGATTCGCAGATCGACGGCCATGCCATGTGCCACAATTCAGAATACGTCGCCCGTGCGGTGGGCAGTTCGCCTATTCTGTCTTTTTCCTTGACAAGACACTCAGGCGAAAAGTATCGCCTGAGTGCTTTTTGAATAAATCTCATATAATATCAGAGAAGATACCTGACGGCGCGTCCTTCAGAGAGGTCCGAAAGGATGCTTTCGCAGAGCATCATGCAGCGAAGCAGATGATACGGACCCTTCCACATAGAACCTTTCTGAGTGTGCGACACCGTTCCGTCGCGATAAAGATAGCCATACCACTCGCCGCATTCCGTGTCGGAGAAATGACCGAACGCGTAGTCGTGAGTTTTGACGAACCATTCCCAATACTTTTTGTCCTTGGTGAGTGCGTACGCCATGAGCGTAGCGATGAGGACCTCGTTGTGTACCCACCAAAGCTTCATGTCATGCTCGAGCTGTTCGCAGGGTCTGCCGTTGCAGTCGATGAAATAGATGAAACCGCCGTACTGCTTGTCCCATCCGAGCTCAAGCGACCAGTCGAGGATGTTGAGAGCCTTTTTGAGCAGATCCTCGTTCTTCGAATACGCGGCTTCGTTCATAAGAAACCACGAATTCTCGATCGAATGACCGGGATTGACGCATCTTCCGGCAGGCGTATCGATGAATTCACCGT
>CAZFZL010000116.1:0-4740 GCA_964523005.1 uncultured Oscillospiraceae bacterium | reverse complement strand
GGAAAGACAGTAGTATTTCTCGGCTCGTCTGGTGTCGGCAAGTCAAGTCTTGTCAATGCTCTGGCAGGCGAGAAATACTACTGTCTTTCCGCGCGTCAGATAATCGGAAAGTGTATCAAGCCCGTATCGTGTCTTTGCGCTGACCGGAAATACGCCGGCTCCCGCCGCTGTTTTTTCGACAAGACTGATCTGCTCGGAGTAATCGTCAGTCAGGTCTGCTTTTGTCAGTATTACGACCGGAACCGCGCCCGACTGCCACGCTAAAGTCAGGTAGCGTTCGAGACGGCGTATATTCAAATCGTGGTTGAGCGACTGCATTATAAAAACATAGTCGAAGTTCGCCGCAACCGCCTGCTCACCTCTGCCGGGGGTTGGGTCACGTCTCGAGAAAAATGTTCTGCGTGGAAGCGTGGCTGTTATTTGACTGTCTGCGCTTTCATTATAATTAACCATAACGAAATCGCCCGTTGTCGGGAACTCTTCAAAGCCTGCGTAATATTCCTTTGTTTTAAGCCGTCCATAGCCTTCACCGCGCTCACAGACCAATTCGTAGCGCTCTTTATGAACGGCGGTAATTCTCGCCGGGATCGAGGTTGAATTATTCGCCATCATATCCGGCGTAAAGCCGTATTCTGTTAATTCAATGTTTTTCCTCCGTAATAATTTTTGTTGTTTTCAAGTCGTTTTTTATATCTGCATTTATACCGCAACACTCCTTCCGAATTTTTTAATTACCTAAAACGGGCGTAAATATACCGCAGCAAGCAGCCTTTATGAGCGGCTACTTACTGCGGTCCGTTTCTGATATAAAAATAACACACCCTCAAAAGTGTGCTACAACCGTCAGTTATAGTATTCACGAAAGGTTACTTAAACGGCACGACAATAGAAAGGTATACACCTGTAATTGTACGCGCCCATATTCAGTTAAGCCATGACTACCTCATTCATTACAGTCATCGTTCTTTCTCCTTTCATAGCTGCCTGGGCATTTATGTGCATATATTACCACGTTTTTTTACTTATGTCAACACAAAAATGTAAAGAAACAGAAGCAAAAAGCTTCTGTTTCTGTATTCTTTTCGGTTATTTTCAGTTGTCATTTTCAACGGCGAACGCAACGTGAGCGCACGAACAGACATCGGGCAGGAGCGTACTGGCTTTTTCCTTTGATTTGCACTGAACCGTACATTCTATTCCGATATTTTCTTTGCGTTCACTCATCGCGGGACGGATGTTCACGGACGACGCATCGATTTCCTTCATGATAAGCTCGCTCAAAACGGAGTTGACGTTAAGTGCGCCTTCTACTTCAATATAGATATTTATAACGGGCTTTTTTCTGAAAAGCGCACGGTCGATGCTTTTGAAGCTCGACATGACTATAAGTATAACGGCGGTGCAGATTATTGCACCTTCGTAGAAGCCGCACCCTGCGGAAAGTCCTATCGCCGCAGTGCTCCAAAGTCCCGCTGCCGTCGTAAGTCCTTTAATGTTTTTCTTATCGGTCATCATTATCGTACCGGCACCGATGAAGCCTATACCGGAGATGACCTGCGCGCCGACCCTAAGCGGGTCGCTGTTATAGCCGAGCGTATAGGTCGCGAAGATCCCTGTCATGACGGTCATCGACGCGCCGAGACACACGAGTATGTGCGTTCTGAATCCTGCCGCATGACCGTTTCTCTGGCGTTCATAACCGATCAGTCCGCCTAAAAGAAGGGTGAGGAGTATTCTTATTATTACCGTATAAATGTTCAGTTCCCTTAAAAAATCAATGACCTCGTTCATTCAAACCAATCTCCTATATCAATTTCAAAGCTGTCTTGTCCGTCTTCATAATAATCATCGTCGTCAAGCAGCGGCGAATACGTTCGTATCAGCAGTTTCTTTTCGATCTCATCAAACGTCAAGAGGCGCAGATAGCCTTGTCCGCCCTTCTGTTCAGCCTGGTAATCGGCGAGGATCTGATAGACAGTTCTGTCGGTGATCCCATCGCCGTTGTCGTCTATCTCTGACGCAACTTGTGCTGCGCCGTGATTATGGCCGCAGAGCACGAGACGGATATTCGGTGAGGTGCTTATAAGCTCGTTGAAGAGCCGCTCGCCGTTCGAAGTAAGTGTACTGTCAATTTCAAGATAGCTATGCGTCATGAATATCGCTGTCCTGTCGCTGTACTGCTCAAGCAGTGCGTTTGCCCATTCGAGCATCGCAGTGCTCGTGTTCCAGCAAAAGCCGAGAAAAATATAGTCGTGCGTCTGCGAAGAAAAAAGTATATACTGTGCTTTTCCGTTGTCGAATATACCGCCTTCACCTTCCGGAACGACCTTCTCGCCGTCGCCGATATATTTGAAATACTGTGAATAATCGACCGCAGAAAATCCAACATCGTGGTTTCCGGCGAGCAGTATATACTTGATTTTACCGTTGAGCTTTGAATATTCCGCTTTCGCTGCCTCCCACTGTTCGACGGCATCGTAATTATGCACTATGTCTCCCGTATGAAAGGCAAGCTGAGCGTTCCCGTCGAGCGCCCACTCACATATCCAATCGACCATAGCGGTCTGAGTGGCAGGATAATACTTGCTGTAATACTGTGTGTCCGTGATCCAGACAGCGGTAAAACGCTCGGGAAGAAGTGCGTCACTTTCATCAGCGGTGCTATTCTCGTCCGATATTTCATCTATCGACGAAACGGAACTTTCCTGTTGGAGCGATGAAACATCATTAACAGCAGGAATACCGGAATCATTCGGACATGATGTGTCATTGACGTCAGGAAACAATGCGAAAGCCGCGCAGATAAGCAAAGCAGCGGCGCAGCAGGCAACGGAAAATACAATTATATGCTTTTTCATTTACTTTCACACTTTCTCTGCACTGTAATAATGATTATACTTTACATTTTCTGAAAAATCAACAGTCAAAGTATAAATAAACGAATCCGGCGTAAAAGCCGGACTCGTTTTTCACTAATTATTCTTGTCGGTCTTTTTTTTTATGTGCTTTATCTTCAGCATATACAGCAGCGAATAAACGCCCCACAATAAAAGAAAGATGAGCGACATAATCAGGGTAAGCAGACCGCGATACTGATCCGAGCCATACATAAACAATAAAATGATCTCACACATGACGCACGACATAACAGAAACTGATGTAACACGGACGAGATCTCCGATAATCAGCGGCAATGCTCTGTCCGGGCAGACCTTTCCGATCAGTGAAAGCGTGAACACGAACGGAAGCAAATGCAAAAACGCGCCAATAAATATCGGAAGCGCCGAATAATCAACCGGAAGATACGTTGCGCCCGTAAAAATCAGTACCGGTATGATAGCGGAATACACTATTTTGAATACTATAATACCCTTGCTGTTGATGAGCTCGTTATTCATTTTTGTTGTTCTCGTCGTCTTTTCTTATGTCAGAACGCTTGATTTTACCGCTTATCGTCTTTGGCAGCTCTTCGACAAAATCTACGATGCGCGGATACTTATACGGAGCCGTAACGCGCTTGACGTGGTTCTGTATTTCCTTTTTGAGATCATCCGAAGGTGTATATCCGCGTGTGAGAACTATTGTTGCCTTGACAACCTGACCGCGAACCGGATCAGGCGCTGCGGTAACGGCGCATTCAAGGACAGCCGGATGCGTCATCAGAGCGCTCTCCACCTCAAACGGGCCTATGCGGTAACCGGAGCATTTAATAACGTCGTCAGACCTGCCGACAAACCAATAATAACCGTCGGAATCGCGCCATGCGGTGTCTCCGGTATCATAGCAATCGTGCGTGAACGCCGCTTCGTTTGCGGCTTTATCGTCAACATATTCGCGTATAAGCCCCTTGGGATAGTATTTGGAAAGGTTCTTAATAACGATTCTTCCGACAATACCGTCTTCACACGGCTCATAGTTTTCATCGACGATATCAATGTCGTAAAGCGGCGAGGGCTTGCCGGTCGAGCCAGGTTTGATCTCAAGCCAAGAAAAGTTTGCAAGAAGCACCGGCGTTTCCGTTTGACCGAAGCCTTCGGTAAGCGTAAGTCCGGTAAGCTCGCGGAAGCGTTTCCACACTTCGGGGTTGAGCGGTTCTCCGGCTATGCTCGCGTGTTTTATCGAAGAAAAATCGTATTTTGAAATATCTTCCTTTATAAGAAATCTGAATATTGTCGGCGGTGCGCAGAACGAATACACCTTCAGATTCTGAAGCAGTTCAAGCGTATTGTGCGCGTTGAATTTTTCGTTGTCGTACGCGACAATCACCGCTCCGCAGATCCACTGACCGTATATTTTTCCCCAAGCAAACTTCGCCCAGCCGGAATCGGACATCGTGAGATGCATTTTTCCGTCAGCGACCTGCTGCCAATACTTCGCCGTTACGATGTGACCGAGCGGATAGAAGAAGTCATGCATGATCATCTTCGGCATACCGGTTGTTCCGGACGAGAAGTAGATAAGCATTGCTCCGTGCGGTGAAAACTCAGGGCGCACAAACGTATCAGAGGCGGAATCTATAAGGCTTCTGTAATCTTTCTTGTCGCCGGATATTTCATCGCCGACGTAAAGAACGTTTTCAACGGTTTTACAATTTGGAAGTGCCTGAATGATATGGGGAGTTACAGCAGGATCGTCAACGCATATTATTGCCTTTACATGTGCTGCATTACAGCGGTAAACAATGTCTTTCGCGGTGAGCTGATATGTGGCAGGCATGCAGACGGCACCCATTTTGCACAG
>CAZFZL010000115.1:0-4752 GCA_964523005.1 uncultured Oscillospiraceae bacterium | reverse complement strand
CCTTCTTCGACAGTTATCTGTATCTGCCCTGCATGACCGTATGCCCGTCAGGCGGCGTGCTTTACTACAATTCCGCCAATCCTTCAATAATGAGCGACTGGATCGCATATGAGGAAGATACCTTTGCGGACAACTACAACGTCAACGCGCTCAACGAAGCGGTCGGCGAGGTGTGCGACACGCTTGACCTTGACGACTATAAAGCGTATGTTTACTTCCCGATATTCAGCACCGTCTACGGTGACAACGGCTTCGGCGATGTCGACGGCGATGGCGTGAACGAAAATTTCACGAACATCGAAGACCGCAAGAAGGTCATCAAATGGTGGATTGACCACCTTGTGGCGCGTTATGAGAACGGCGAATACGAAAACCTGACGCTCAACGGCTTCTATTGGTATCATGAAGCGATAGAAACAGGCGATCCGCATGAAATCGAGCTGCTTAACTTCACCGCCGATTACCTCCATTCACTCGGACTTTACTTCATCTGGATACCCTATTACTGCGCATCCGGTTATACCGATTGGGCGTCGTTCGGGTTTGATGCCGTGAATATGCAGCCGAACTATATGTTCACCGAAAGCGCAACGGAAAAGCGCGTCTACGATAACGCAGAGCTGACGAAGCTGCTCGGAATGGGCGTTGAGATTGAAATCGAAGGCAAGGCTATGAGCACGACGGAATACCTCGAACGCTACCGCTCGTATCTGCGTATCGGCGTCGAAGAAGGATATATGAATTCGATAAAGATGTACTATCAGGACGCAGGCCCCGGCGTGTTCTATCAGGCGTGGAAATCGGAGGTCGCCGCTTGCCGCACGATATACGATGACACTTATCTGTATGCGAAGCGCCTGCTGACCCCGACGGAAACAACGCTCAAGACCGATACATTTAACTGTGAGAGCGGCTCAAGCGTTTCCATTTCTCTGGAGGACAGCAACGGCAACGAATTAGTTTCGACAGTATATATCTCGTGCAGATACGGAACGCTCAAATCCGAGAACGACGGCACTATCACCTATAACGCGCCCGAAGGCTTCACCGGAACAGAGACCTTTATCGCAAAGGGCGGATCTACGCTGTTTACCAACGAATACGAAATTACAGTCAATGTAGGCTGAACGGCAGCAGGAATATCCTGTTTATTTGCAAAAAGGACGGCAGAAGGGTTTCGCTTCTGCCGTCTCAATTTATTATACCTTTGAAAAGATCATTTGCCGCTTTTTTCGGTTTCCCTTACGATATAGATCGGTCTGCGCTTCGTTTCAAGATACGTCTTTGCAAGGTACTGACCGAGGATACCAATGGAAAAAAGCTGAAGCCCTCCGATAAGCAGTACAATGCACACCAGCGACGGCCAGCCGTAAGCCGAGCCGTGCCAGATAAGCTCGCGTATTATCACCGCGATTATCCCGATGAACGCGGCAAGCGTGAATACAAACCCGGATATCGAAGCGAACGCAAGAGGAGCCGTCGAATAGGCGATTATACATTCGAGCGAGTATTTGAAAAGCTTCCAGAAGTTAAAGGTCGTCTTTCCGGCGACGCGTTCAATGTTTTCGTACTCGAGCCATTTTGTTTTGAATCCGACCCAGCTGTAAATGCCCTTCGTGAATCGGTTGTATTCGCCCACGGAAAGCACAGCGTCTGTCATCTGCCGCGACATCAGCCTGAAATCCCGCGCGCCTTCGACCATCTCGGTCTTTGAAATATGCTTCATCATCCGGTAAAATAACCGGGCGAACATCGAACGTATCACCGGCTCGCCCTTGCGCGTGCTGCGCCGCGTTGCAACGCAGTCGTAGCCCTCTTCAGTCACGGCCTTGAACATCTCCGGCAGCAGAGACGGCGGATCCTGAAGGTCGGCGTCCATTATGGCGGTGTAGTCGCCATTCGCCGCCTGTAACCCGGCAAGCATGGCAGCTTCCTTCCCGAAATTGCGCGAGAAAGAAATATATCTTACGCGGCTGTCCTGAGAAGCGAGCGAGCGCATGACTTCAAGCGTATTGTCTTTTGAACCGTCGTCCACGAAGATGAATTCAAAATCGGCAAGCTGCTCCATGTCGTGCGTTATTTTGTCCGCTTCATGGTAAAACAGCGGCAGTGCTTCCTGTTCGTTGTAACACGGTACCGTCAGCGATATCAATACCTTTTTTTCCATGTCATCCTCCGCTATATTTATAAAACGATTATATCATTATCTCCCCCGGCTGTCAACGCTCATTCGGAAAGCCAAAAAAGAAAATAAAAAATTCTTATTTTTTTTGTTGACTTTACATTATATCCGTGCTATAATCCAAGCGTACCGCAGGAATTGCGAAAACAAAATATCTATTTCACGGTTCCGTGTCAAGCGGATCAGAGGGAAGTTCGGTGTGAATCCGTCGCAACAGCCATTACCGTAATTGAAGCGATTTTTTCAAAAACACGCTTCATAAGTCGGAATACTTGCCGTGAATGTCCGGTCGCCGGCATATGCCGGAACATTTTTGGGTGTGAAAAGTGCAGCCGTTTTATATATCCGAAGGGAGAGGTTTATCCTTGCGGGTGTTGAACAGTTGTGCTTTTTGTCGTTTATACGGCAAAAAGCTTTTTTTATCGGAGGAAACAATCACAATGAATGAAAAGTACGACAGGGATTCATGCCTTACGCTCTTGAGAAACAAGCAGGAACAGCTCAGGGCTGAAGGTCAGGAGCGATATGTCAGGCGTTCCGATTTTAAAGCGGAAGAGGAAGCGGCGATAAAATCTTTTTTCGGCCCGTGGCCGCGTGCGCTTGAAGCAGCAGGACTGAAAGAACCCAGAGACGCCTCAAGGATAGAAAAAAACAGACAAAAGCGTATGCGCGCAAAGCAAAACCGCCTTGCGTCAAAAAAACAAAAGAATGATCTCGCGTGACCTGCAGGCATGTGCAATCAAAATAATTTAAAGAAGGAAAAATGAAAGAATGAAGAAAATATTTGTTTTCATTCTCACCGCAGCAATGCTTCTGTGCGCGTTTAGCTTGCAGACAGCCGCGGCCGACAAAATTACCGTTTACGTTACAATCGCGAACGGCTCTCTTGTCATGACACACGAAGCAATAACCGTAACAGACATTGACGGTGACGACTTGATTACATTATACGACGCGCTCTACTGCGCCCACGAAGCAAAATTTGAAGGAGGAGCGGCTGCCGGGTTTGATACCGCAACGGGCGACTACGGGTTGTACCTTCTGAAGCTTTGGGGCGTTGAGAACGGCGGCAGCTACGGTTACTATGTCAACAACGCCGCTTTTGCGAACCTTGCCGGAGAGATAAAAGACGGCGACAGCCTCGCTGCTTTCGTATATCAGGACGCGGTTGGTTATTCCGATGTATTTTGCTATTTTGATACAAGCACCGCGTCAGTCGCCGAAGGCGGCAGCGTGACGCTCACTCTTTTGTCGATAGGCTTCGATGCCGATTGGAACATCGCCGTTGTTCCGACCGAGAGCGCTGCCGTCTCGGTAAACGGCTCTGATCTTTCAACGACCGATGCAGAAGGCAAAGTTACACTTGTCTTTGATACGACAGGAACCTATGTCATAAGCGCTTCATCTTCCACACAGACGCTTGTGCCGCCGGTATGCATCGTGACCGTATCGGCAACGACACCTGAAACGGGCGATACAATGATCGTTTTTGTTACGGCTATGATGCTTTGTCTGATCGCTGCAGCGGCAGTACTGCTTGCACGCAGAAATTCATATGAAAAATAAGCTTTTTGCGGCGGTTTGTGTTGTACAGGTGGTCATTCTTTTGCTCACCTGTACTTTTGCCGCCGCGGCACAGAGCAATATTGCTGACAGCATTGACGGTTTTATCAACGAGACGCTTGTATTCAACGAAAAAGCCGCGGGCGTCGAAACTGTTGATGAATGGATCAATACAGCGCTTGTGTCGGGCGCCGGAAGCACATCCGAATGGTATGCTGTGGCACTTTGCCAGTCCGGTGAAGGATATAATATGTCCGCGTACGCGAATGCGCTCTCCGATTTTGCGGCAAAAAACAAAGTGACCTCCGCGGTTTCAAGGCAGCGGCTCGCGCTCGCGCTGATCGCCTGCGGACGGAGAGACGACCCGTTCGTGAGCTCGACAGCCAACGATTCGATAGGCGAGCAAGGGATAGCGAGTTTGATCTTCGGGCTTCATCTGCTCAACAACGGCTGTGTATGCGATGCGTATTCCGTTCGGGATGTGATTGATATGCTGCTGGAACAGCGCCTTGACGACGGCGGCTGGGCAATTACGGGAATGGTATCCGATGTCGATGTGACAGCGATGGCGCTGTGTGTGCTTGCACCATATTACAACACAAATGAAGCTGTCGCTGACGCACTTGACGGTGCGCTGGAATTGCTTTCAAATCGACAGCTTGACAGCGGTGCGTTCAAAAGCTACGGTACCGAAAATCCGGAAAGCACTTCTCAGGTGATCGTCGCGCTGTGCGCGCTCGGTGTGGACGTAGTCAGCGACGCGAGATTTATCAAAAACGGCAGCACTCTGCTTGACGGACTTCTGAAATTCCGGCTTGACGACGGCAGCTTCAGCCACCTTGAGGGCGGCGCGTTCAACTATACTGCCACGGTTCAGGCGTTCTATTCACTCATTGCTATGCAACGAGTCGAAAGAGGACTCGGTTCTCTCTTTGTGTTTGATATGCCTGATATCACACCGCCCGGCGACGCATCAAATCAGCCTCCTTCAGACACACCTTCTGACG
>CAZFZL010000114.1:0-4755 GCA_964523005.1 uncultured Oscillospiraceae bacterium | reverse complement strand
AGCATCACCGGGACGTGTTCAAAGCTTATCATACGCCGAGCTTGATCATACGCTCACGTAGATCTGAATCTTTTCTGAAGCTCTCCCATGCGGCAACGCTCCACAACTCCACCCTGTTGTAATTTCCGAGAACGCAAACATCCTTATCTATGCCGGCGTGTTCACGATATGCTTGCGGAATGAGCAGCCTGCCCTGGCTGTCGAGCGATGCTTCGCGCGCGCTTGAGAAGAAGAAAAGCTTTACCGCCATTGCTTCGGTATCAGGCAGCGCTCTGAGCTTTTCAACAAACTCGTCCCACGAGCTTTTCGGATATAAACGGAGCGTATTCTCTATGCCCTTACAGAGTATGAATTCGTTTCCGAGCTCTTCTCGGAAGGACGCCGGAACAAACATCCTTGCCTTTGCGTCAAGTGAATATGTGTACTCGCCTAAAAACATATAGCCGCTCCTTTCCGGTAAAAGTGATTTGTGAGGGAATTTTATGGGAACAATATCCTATTTATACCCACTTCTCCCCACCTCGGCTTTATTATAAACGATACCATATGAAAATGCAATAGCTTTTTATAAATTTATTCATATTTTTTCATCAAATACAGCATTATGTCTTCTGATTTTTTTTATTGAAAACCCTTATGTGACAGCAAACAAAGAGGTTTACTGCCATTTTTTAACATATTATTATGTCAACGAACGATTGTTCGCCGCTGCCATATTTATACATATTGACAGCAGGCAAAAAAAATCAGGTACACCGTGAATAGAGCGTACCTGAAAAGCGGATTGTTCTGATTTATATATAAAAAAGGAAAATACTTGATATAGGGTGGGTAAAGGTGGAGGTGATCTTATCAGCCGAAAAGACGTTCCCAGAAGCTTTGTGTCTGAGTTTCCTGCGCGTATTCGATGGCACCGTAAAGCAGCGAAGCGGTCTGTGCGCGTGTAAGCGCTTCATTCGGGGCGAGCGCACCGCCGGGCAGCGCTTCCATCATGCCCTCTTCGCACAACACCGCGAATGCGCTTCGCGCTTCTTCAGGAATGCTTGAAGCATCGGAAAAGACATCGAGCGACAGGCCCTGTGTTATATTTGTTATGCCGAGAGCGTGTACTGTCATGACTGCCGCCTGCGATCTTGTCACTTTCTCGGAAGGGTCGAAATAGGTCAGTCCGTCTACAATTCTATAATCGCATATACCTGCCGCTTTAGCAGCCGCTATATACGGAATATGCTGGGCAGGAATAAGGTTATCGTCGGCAAATCCCGCCGAAGTGATTGATTTATCGATCTCAATTCCGGAAGCCATCATCAGCATGACGGTAAAGTCACATCTGTTTATTTGCTTATCAGGGTAAAAATAATAAATGCCGGCAATATTTTCATGACACACTATTCCCTTGGCAGCAAGCATTACGGCGGCGGCGTGTGCAGGATTGTCGTTCATGTCAGAATAGGTCAAGCCGGCGGCGTTGTTTTTGATCTTTACTGTAATATCAGCCGGTTTTGAAGCATTGCCATACTCATCAAGCGCGACATACGAAAACTTATCGTTGCCCTTAAATCCTTCTGCGGGCGTATAAATAAAAACGTTTCCGCTTATTTTAACGATACCATTTGAAGGGTATTTTGAAACGGAGTAGGTGATTTCGTCGCCCTCAGGGTCATATGCGTCAAAGCTGCCGACTGCGCATACATTTTTAATTGTCTGAAGCTGAGAATCCTGTACTGTCGGAGCAAAATTGACGCGTTCAAGAAAATTCATCGCGCATTTCACATCTGTGTTTTTCCAGCCTTCGCTGTTGCCTCTGAAAGTGAACTCTGCACTCGAAATGCCTTTTGCACACACAAATCTGAGATAGTCGAGCGACCCTCGCGGCACGACCTGCATCTCAAGCACATCGATCCCTCCGAGCTTGAGCACTCCCTGACCGGGTTCCGGAAGCGAGGTGACGGTTATATACGTCAAATCGTCAACGCCGAGAGCATTTTCAAAATCCGAGAGTGAAAACACTATTTCGTTCGAACCGACGGCGCTTTTTGTCAGTATCGTCTGTGCGCGCAGAAGCTGTATTGACGGGCTGATATCGGATAAGACCGCCGCGGAGGAGGCTGTGGTACACGCCAAAACGAGCACCATGGCAATCAGTATTGCTTTTTTTCTCATGATCATCATCCTTTCTGCGGTTATTTTCGGCAAAAAACATATTTTTATACCGCGCTCTTTGCAATATTAAAAAATTCCTTTGTTTCTTTCTGTATATTATGCCGTAAACCGCAAAAAATCTGTGTTGAGGGATTGAAAAAAGGAAAACCTTATGTTATAATATTTTGATATTAAGAACTTTGAGGCACATTGAATGATAAAGATAGCAATACTGGGGCTTGGTGTCGTCGGCGGAGGCGTTGCCGACATACTTGAAAAAAACAGCAAGGTCCTTTCGACAAAGCTCGGCGGAAGCGGTGAACCGCTTATCGGAATAAAATACGTACTTGACAAGAGAGCATCCGTCGGTCACGGACTTGATGACTGTATAACGATGGATTTTGAAAAAATACTCAACGATGACGAAGTAAGCGTTGTGGTTGAGACTATGGGCGGAATTCACCCAGCGTACGATTTTTCCAAAGCGGCGCTCGAGCACGGAAAGCATGTAGTCACTTCGAACAAGGCAGTCGTGTCCGCCTGTGGTGATGAGCTTGTCCGAATCGCGCGGGAAAACTCGGTAGCATATCTCTTTGAAGCAAGTGTCGGCGGAGGGATACCCATAATACGCCCTCTCATGAGCTGCCTTGCCGCTAACGATATAAACCGCATATGCGGAATACTCAACGGAACGACCAATTTCATTCTAACCGAAATGGAAACGAAGGATCTTTCATTTGAAGAAGCACTCAAAAAAGCGCAGAAGCTCGGATACGCCGAAGCTGATCCTACGGCAGACATAGGCGGTGCCGATACTGCGCGTAAGATCTGCATACTCGCAAACATTGCTTATAATATGTTCATCACGCATGAAGATATCTCATACGAAGGCATCACCGGCATCACTCACGACGACATTCTTCTCGCGTCAATGCTCGGATACCGGATCAAGCTTATCGGCTATGCTGCCGGCGAAGGAGACACTGCCGATGTGTTTACCGCTCCGATGCTTGTGCGCGTGGGAACGCAGCTTGCAATAACAGAAGGCGAATTCAATTGTATCAACGTAGAAGGCAACGCTGTAGGCGAGATCACATTTACAGGCAAGGGTGCAGGTTCGCTGCCGACTGCAAGCGCTATCGTCGCTGATGTTCTTGACGCGGTAACATGCGCGCCGAGATACCCGTGGTCGTGCACTAAGCGCGGCTCAGCACTCACAGCCTCAAGCGAGTCATACAGCAATTATTATAGGACGACCGATTCAGCAGCAGCCGAAAAAGCCGCATCAGAGCACGGTGTTAGGACAGTTGCACACAACGGAGCATACGCATTTATCCTGCCCGCCGGTGTTCCGGTTCAAAACGCCGATCTCAAGCTCCGAATATTAGAATAAAGGTAAAAAAAGAAGCCGATGAAAATCATCTGCTTCTATGGTGACCCGTAGGGGAGTCGAACCCCTGCCTCCGCCGTGAGAGGGCGGCGTCTTAGCCACTTGACTAACAGGCCGTATGATGGGCCGCAAGGGATACAATAACATACCGGGCGCGTTTTGTCAAGGGATTTTTTCAAAACTGATTGTTTTTTTTGAGAATACGTGAAGTTTTTCATCTTTTATCATATGCTTACAATGTAAGTGACCGCAGCCGACATAGCGTGAAAGGGACCGCTTAATGAACGAACGCTACAAGAAAGTTTTATACTACCTGCTTATTGCTGCCGGCATAGCGCTGGCTTTATTCCTCGTGTTCAAATACGCGCTTCCGCTGTTTCTACCGTTCGTGCTCGCGTGGATAGTCGCCGCGCTGCTGCAGCCTGTGATCAGGTTTTTGGGAGACAAGGTCAAAATTCCAAAAAAGATTTCCGTACTCGTTCTCGTTGTAACGGCGATAGGGCTGCTCGTATGGGCAGTATACGCGATAGCAAACAGGCTCGTGACCGAAGTCACATCACTTGTTTCATTTCTACAGAAATGGATGCAAAACATCGCTAACAACGATTCAGCAGTAAACAATATTATCGACTGGCTCAACAACGTGATACCGTTCATAGACTTTTCAGACAAGCTTTACGAAATATGGGATAACCTTGACGGATATATTCTCGACGCGATAAAGCTGTTGAGCGGAAATATAACCGATATCATCCCTGTACTCAAGGACATAGTACTGATGATCCCAGGAGCCGTGGTATTCGTCGTGATCTCCGTAATATCGTGTTTTTACTTTGCGTGCGATTTTAAGAAGATCAACACATTTCTCGCTATGCAGCTTCCCGTCCGCGCCCGTGCTTTCGGCACTGTGCTCAAGCAGCAGTTTCTGATAACTGTAGGCAAATACATCAAAGCATACGGACTGATAATTCTTATAACATTTACCGAGCTGTTCGTCGGATTCACGATACTCGGAATCAGTTATTCATTCCTGCTTGCGCTGATAACAGCGCTTATTGATATTATGCCTGTGCTTGGAACCGGGCTTGTCCTTGTTCCGTGGGCGCTCTATTCGCTTATTGTGGGCGACTATTTCATGGGCATCGGGCTGTTGATACTCTATGTCTTGATCACTGTCATAAGACAAATCATTGAGCCTAAGATTGTCGGCTCGTATATAGGTC
>CAZFZL010000113.1:0-4786 GCA_964523005.1 uncultured Oscillospiraceae bacterium | reverse complement strand
GTCCGAAAGGACTTCGTTCTCAGCTGTAAACGCAGGAATCGTTTTGACATTGACGGAAAAATTCGCTTTGAACGTAAATATCTTTTCGTTCATAACGAACAACTCAAGCGCGATCATCCGTTTTTCAAGGCAGGCAAGCAGCACCGTGTCATTCATCGACAGGTCAGCATTTTCATAAGCTGCTGCGCCGGAGGAACACGCGTGTGCGACCGTCTGGGAAAGCTCCCATGAATATGCTTTTGCCCGGTCAGCGACACGCTTTACATCGATGACGACGCGAAGAACCGAAGGCAAATAATCAAAGAGCGATTCGTGCTTCGGATAAATACATGAAAAATACTTGTCGAGCGAAGCGAACCGGACGTTCTCCTTCGCGTTTTCGGCATCTGACATAAGCTGCGTGCGAAGCTTTGCGTCACTCGTTTTCGAGGCAAGACTGTTGGCGGCTGCGGCTATTCTTTCCTTTGCCTGATCGTTTATTATAAGCTCGGTCGCCGGTACGATGTCGACGCTGCCGCATTTTTCGAACGAGCGCTGATCCAACACATCAAAAAAAGTGAGGGTCTCTATTTCATCGCCGAAGAAATCGATTCTTATCGGGTTGTCGTAGTTTGGAGAAAAAACATCAAGTATCCCTCCGCGCATTGAAAACTGCCCTTTTCCTTCGACCTGCTGACCTGACGAATAGCCGAGCGAGACGAGCTTTCTGCACAGTGCTTCGAGATCGCATCCCGTATGATGCGAAAGCGAAACGGTGCTGTCGATCATCACGTCCGAAGGCACGGTGTACTGCATCAGAGCGTCAGGAACGCTTATTATCGCATCATATTCACCGTCGAGTATCCGGCGCAGGACGTTGAGCCTTTGCTGTTCCCAATCGCGTGAGACGGTGCGGATATTGTCGAGCACGCAGTCGCGTGCCGGCCACACAAGCACGTTCGCTCCGAGCTTTGTCATCTGCTGGGAAATGCGGTATGCGTCTTTCTCTTCAGGGACGGATATCAGGAGCTTTTCGCCTGATTTTTCCAAAACACCGCAGCAAAACGGGGCGTATGCATTGCTGCATACACCCGTTATCATTATTGGCGGATTTTTCTGCGCTGCTGCGACAGCAACAGAAAACTCACTGTCACCGCAGAAAACGCTTGACAGAATATTCATACATTCCTCATGGAAAACGCTTTCAATATTTTATTTCGACAACGCTGCCCGTAGCCGCGGAAGCGTATATTGCATCGATCATTTTCATCAGGATGATGCCATCATGCGCCTTGCTGCGGCATTCGGTCCCGTTCTTTACACAGTCAACAAAATGATGCATCTCATTGTCAAACAACCCATTGAAATTGAGCGCGGTAGACGACGCCGGGGTGATATTCACCATCCTGCCGCCGAGGTCTGAATAAAGCTCTACCTCCGGATCGATCTTTGCGCCGCCCTTGGTACCGAACAGCTCGATGATACCGCAATCCTTCTTTACGTTGAGGTTGAAGCTTGCTTCCATGTGCATTGTCATGCCGTTGTCAAAGCGGATCATTGCACTTGCCATATCCTCAACACTATATTCGAAGCCTTCCGTGTAGTGGACACTCCAATCCTTGTCGGTGTTATGGACGCGGTCGAAGCCGAGGTTGTTGTATGCCACACCATACGCACTGACGGGCAGCGGTGAACCGGAAAGATAGCGCACAAGATCCATAACATGGACACCAAGGTCGATAAGCGGACCGCCGCCGGAGTATCTTTTATCGCCGAACCATCCGCCGGGGCAGCCGTTTCTGCGTAGGTATGTCGCTTTTGTGTAATATATATCTCCAAGCACGCCTGCAGATATAAAATCGCGAAGGGCGTCTGTATCGTTTCCGTAGCGGCGCACGAAGCCGATCATGAGAAGCTTTCCGGATTTTTCAGCCGCCTGCTCCATTACCTGAGCTTCGATAGCACTCATCGCCATCGGCTTTTCGCAAATCACGTTTGCTCCGCTCTCAAGCGCCTTTACAGTACATTCCTTGTGCGCGTTGTTCCATGTACAAACGCTTACGGCATCAAGCTTATGCTTTGCGAGCATTTCGTCGCAGCTTCCGTAAAAATGCGGGATCCCGTAGCGTAAAGCAAAGCTTTCGGCCTTTTTGACATCTATGTCACAGCAAGCGACAATCTCGGCATCGGGCGACGATTTATAGCCGCCGGCGTGAAAATTAGCTATGTTTCCGCATCCAATTATTCCTGCGCTTATCTTATTCATGATTGGACATCCTTTCATTCTTTCAGTGCCGTATCGTTATGCACTGTTTTATTATATGCGCTCATTGCACCTTCATAATTATCATCAAGTATAAGTCTTATAGCCTCAAACACATCGGCAAATTCGCCCTTGAGCGCTCTGTCATCCTCTGACGAAAGATCATCAAGCACAAAATTGATAAGCTCACCCGTGCCGTATTTACTGCCAACTCCGAGCCTGATTCGTACAAACTCATCAGAGCCGAGTGACTCAATGATTGACTTAAGCCCGTTATGCCCTCCGGCAGAGCCTTTTTTTCTGATGCGAAGGCTGCCTGCAAGGAGCGTTACGTCGTCGCAGATTACAATTATTTTTTTTGAAGGGAGATGATAATAGCGCGCTATGTCGCTTACGCTGTCGCCGGAGCTGTTCATGAAGGTCTGCGGCTTTGCCAAAAGTATCTTTTTACCGTCAAGCTCAGCTTTTCCACACAGCGCCATATGCTTGAGACGGCGCATATCGCACGAAAGCCTGCCGGATATATAATCAACGGCGCAGAAGCCTGCATTGTGGCGTGTTCCGGTATATTTATCCCCCGGATTGCCAAGCCCTATTACGGCGGCATCGTAAACCGGTTTTGAAAAGATCATATGTGATATTCCCTCGCGTTTTTTTAATGATCTGCATTTTGAATTTCATAATATTTTATCCTTTATGCGATGAAAAGTCAAGCTGTATTTGGTTAAATAGTGTGTTTTCAATTAAAATTTCCGTCATATGATAAAAAAACATTGAAATCATCGGGCTAATATGATATTATGTTTAAGATAATATGAAACATATTCAAAAGAGGAGAATTGTATGAAGAAAAAGTATGTCTATCTTTTTTCCGAAGGAAACGAAAGCATGCGCGAGCTGTTAGGAGGCAAGGGTGCTAACCTCGCCGAAATGACTTCTCTCGGCATGCCCGTACCGCAGGGCTTCACCATTACCACTGAGGCTTGTATTAAATACTACGACGACGGCGAAACAGTCACCGATGATGTCTGGGACGAAATACAGCAACACGTGAAAAAGATGGAGGAGATTACCGGAAAGCAGTTCGGCAACCAAGTGAATCCACTTCTCGTATCGGTACGTTCCGGAGCGAGAGCATCGATGCCGGGCATGATGGATACGATCCTCAACCTCGGACTCAACGACAATGTCGTCCGCGGTCTGGCACGTCTTACCGGCAATGAAAGATTCGCATATGATTCTTACCGCAGATTTATACAGATGTTCTCCGACGTCGTGATGGGCGTTCCGAAATCGACTTTTGAGACCATAATCGACGAAGTGAAGGAGCGCAGAGGGATAACGAACGATCTCGATCTGACCGCCGACGATATGAAAGAGCTTGTCGTGCTGTTCAAGGATTACTTCAAGCACCAGAAGGGCTTTGACTTTCCGAACGAGCCAGTCAGTCAGCTTTACGAAGCTATAAAAGCGGTGTTCCGTTCATGGAACAATCCGCGTGCGATCACGTTCCGCCGTATGAACGACATCCCCTCGTCGTGGGGTACTGCCGTCAATGTACAGGCAATGGTATTCGGAAACATGGGTGAGACGAGCGGAACGGGAGTTGCATTCACCCGTAACCCGTCCACAGGCGAGAAAAAGCTTTACGGCGAATTTCTCATGAACGCTCAGGGTGAAGATGTTGTTGCCGGTGTCAGAACGCCTCAACCCATAGCATCTCTCGAAAAAGTAATGCCTGATGCTTACAATCAGTTTGCAGATATAGCCGAGAAGCTTGAGATGCATTACCGTGATATGCAGGACATGGAGTTCACAATCGAAAAGGGCAAGCTGTTCATGCTCCAGACGCGCAACGGAAAACGTACGGCAGCTGCCGCCCTCAAGATAGCGGTCGATCTTGTCAGTGAAGGAATGCTTACGGTTGACGAAGCGCTTCTCAAGGTCGAGCCGAAGCAGCTCGATTCGCTCCTGCACCCTCAGTTTGACGCTAAAGAGCTCAAAAAGCTCGAGCCGATAGCTAAAGGGCTCAACGCCTCCCCCGGAGCCGCCTGCGGCAGGATATACTTTACTGCCGAAGATGCTACTAAAGCCGTTTCGGAGCGCAAGGAAAAGGTGGTTCTCGTGAGGCTCGAGACTTCGCCTGAAGACATAGAAGGCATGGCAGCAGCAGAAGGCGTGCTCACCGCAAGAGGCGGTATGACCTCACACGCTGCCGTCGTCGCAAGAGGAATGGGAAAATGCTGCGTTGCAGGCTGCGGTGCACTTGCCGTACGCGAAGGCGACGGATTCTGTCACATTAACGGCAGACAGTTCAACGAAGGCGACTATATCTCCATTGACGGCTCGACAGGCGCTGTTTATCCCGGTAAGGTAATGACTGTTGACGCAGCGGTGTCGGGCGACTTCGCGACATTTATGAAATGGGCGGATGAAAGACGCACGATGCAGGTCAGAGCAAACGCCGACACACCGACAGATGCCGAGCACGCCCTCAAATTCGGTGCCGAAGGCATCGGGTTGTGCCGCACGGAGCATATGTTC
>CAZFZL010000112.1:0-4840 GCA_964523005.1 uncultured Oscillospiraceae bacterium | reverse complement strand
TCCCACTCGATGGTTGCCGGGGGTTTATCGGTGATGTCGTAGACGATGCGGTTGACGCCCTTGACCTCGTTGGTAATGCGCTTGGAGACACGGGACAGGAGCGTATGCGGCAGCGGTGCATAAGTACACGTCATAAAGTCGTCAGTACGCACACAGCGCAACGCGACGGTATAATCGTATGTTCTTCCGTCGCCCATCACTCCGACTGATCTTAGGCCGGTGAGCACCGCGAAATACTGACTTGCCTTGCAGCGCGAGCGTATGACTTCTTCTCTGAATATTGCGTCGGCCTCTCTGAGTATGTCAAGCTTTTCCTTCGTGACCTCGCCTATGCAGCGTATCGAAAGGCCGGGGCCCGGAAACGGCTGACGTTCGACGAGATATTTCGGAAGCTTCAGCGCACGGCCGACGGCTCTGACCTCGTCCTTGAACAGACCTCTGAGCGGTTCGACGATGCCCTTGAACGTCATCGTGTCAGGCAATCCGCCGACATTGTGGTGGCTCTTGATGGTAGCCGTCTTTCCGTTGCCGGATTCTATTATATCGGGGTATATCGTGCCCTGAGCGAGATAATCGATGTTGCCGAGCTTCGCGGACTGTTCCTCGAAGACCTTTATAAATTCCGCGCCGATGATCTTGCGCTTCTTTTCAGGTTCAGTCACGCCGCGCAGCTTATCAAGGAAGCGCTTCTCGGCGTCGACTCTGATGAACGTAAGGTCTCTTCCGGCGAACGCTTTCTCTATCTGATCGCCCTCGTCCTTACGCATAAGGCCATGGTCGACGAAGATGCACACGAGCTTGCCCGGTATTGCCTTTGAGAGCAGCGCCGCGCATACAGAGGAATCGACGCCGCCGGAAAGAGCAAGCAGCACTCTGCCGTCTTTGACCTGCATACGTATCTGAGTAAGCTGCGACTGGATATATTCGTCTATCGAATAATCGCCCTCGGCTTTGCATATTTCATAAAGGAATTTGCGCATGATCTCGCTGCCGTTCTCGGTGTCGACGACTTCGGGATGGAACTGCAGTCCGTAAAGGCGTTTTTCTTTGTTTTCGATCGCGGCGTATGGGCAATGCTCTGTAAACGCAGTGACAGAAAATCCCTCAGGGAGCTTCTTCACAAGGTCGGTATGCGACATGAGCACATTGCGCGTTCCGTCAAATGTGCCCAGCAGCTCGCCGCCCGTTATCTCGGCTTCGGTCACGCCGTATTCGCTCGTCTCGCCTCTTTCGACGCAGCCGCCGAGCATATAAGTCATCAGCTGACAGCCATAGCATATTCCGAGCACCGGCACGCCGAGCTCAAACAGCTCTTTTTCGCAGCGGAGCGAACCGTCCGCGTACACGCTTGCCGGTCCGCCGGTGAGTATAATGCCGGCAGGATCGAGCTTTTTTATTTCTCTTACAGGCGTATCGCCCGAAAGAATTATAGAATAAACGCCGTTTTCACGGACTCTGCGCGCGATGAGTTCTTTGTACTGTCCTCCGAAGTCGAGGACGATAACAGTCTGTTGTGACATATTTTTGACCATGGCTTTTGCAAAGCAAAAGCTTCCTTTCTTTGCGAAATTACGGCTGATGTGCGAAGCAGATCTCTGTCGTTTGGCGAAAGAGCCGCGTCACGCGGTCTGTTGATCTATCCTCAATCCTTTGATCTTGACTTTATCTGTTCGGTAACGGTCGAGATGAACTCGTCTGCGCTCATGCTTCCGAGGTCGCCCACGCCTCTCTTACGGGCGGAAACAGTGCCGGCTTCGGCTTCCTTGTCGCCTATGACGAGCATATAGGGTATTTTCTGGAGCTGCGCTTCACGGATCTTGTATCCGATCTTTTCGTTGCGCTCGTCAAGCTCGGCGCGTATGCCGGCGCGCTTGAAGGAATCAAGCAGTTTGTGTGCATATTCCGACTGCGCGTCGGAGATTGTCATGAGCTTCGCCTGTACCGGTGCGAGCCATACGGGGAACGCTCCGGCATAATGCTCGATGAGTATACCGATGAAGCGTTCGATAGAGCCGAACACGACTCTGTGTATCATTATCGGGCGATGCTTTACACCGTCCGCGCCCATATACTCGGCCTCAAAGCGCTGCGGAAGCTGGAAATCGAGCTGTATTGTGCCGCACTGCCACGTTCTTCCGAGCGAATCCTCAAGGTGGAAGTCGATCTTAGGACCGTAGAACGCGCCGTCGCCTTCGTTTATCGTATATTCAAGTCCCATTTCGTCGAGCGCCTTCTTCAGCGCGTCCGTTGCGTGCTCCCACTCGGCAAGCTCGCCGATGTGGTTCTCCGGCATTGTGGACAGCTCAACGTGATACTTAAAGCCGAACTGCGTATATACTTCGTTAATAAGACGTACAACACCTTTTATCTCGTCGGTTATCTGGTCTTCCGTCATGAATATATGCGCATCGTCCTGTGTGAAGCATCTCACACGCATGAGTCCGTGAAGCGTACCGGATTTTTCGTGACGGTGAACGATACCGAGCTCGCCGACACGCATCGGCAAGTCGCGGTATGAATGCGGCTCGGATTTATATACGAGCATTCCGCCCGGACAGTTCATCGGTTTTATCGCATAGTCTTCGCCGTCGATTACGGTGGTGTACATGTTGGCTTTGTAGTGATCCCAGTGACCGCTCGTCTCCCAAAGCTTGCGGTTGAGTATTATCGGGGTAGATATTTCAAGATAATCCTCGCGTGTATGCAGCTCGCGCCAATAGTTGATAAGCTCGTTCTTGACGATCATACCCTTAGGAAGGAAGAACGGGAAGCCGGGTCCCTCATCGGTGAGCATGAACAGTCCGAGCTCGCGTCCGAGCTTTCTGTGGTCACGCTTTTTAGCTTCCTCGACGGCTGCGATGTAGCTGTCAAGCTCTGCGCGTGTTTCAAACGCGGTTCCGTATATTCTCTGGAGCATCTTGTTTTTCTCGCTGCCGCGCCAATAAGCGCCGGTGCACGAGAGAAGCTTGAACGCCTTCACACGGCGCGTGTTGTCAACGTGAGGTCCGGCACACAGGTCGGTGAATTCACCCTGACGGTAAAACGAAAGCTCCGCGTCCTCAGGCAGGTCGTTGATAAGCTCGATCTTATAGGGCTCGTCCTTCATAAGCTCAAGCGCTTCTTCGCGTCCGAGCGTGAAACGCTCTATTTTGAAGCTTTCCTTGACAATCTTCTTCATCTGAGCCTCAAGCTCGGTGAGTACCTCCGGTGTAAAAGGTACCTCGCTGTCAAAATCGTAATAAAAACCGTTGTCTATCGCGGGACCGATCGCCAGCTTTACATCCGGGTAAAGTCTTTTGACTGCCTGCGCGAGAACGTGTGATGCGGAATGACGCAGCGTTCTGAGTTCGTCTGACATATTATATCCATTCCTTTCGTTTTCCGGCACGGAACGTCATCGTTCCGGGAAAACAGCAAAAATATTTATTCCTTGTAATTATACACCGATGAACGCTCTTTTGCAATAGTGAATTTTACGGTTTTTCGCGCTCTTCCGACACCGCCGTCCGTCACAGGCAAAAAATCTCGCCTTGCTCTTGCATGACGTGTTTTTTTGTGATATAATATTCGAAGAAACTATGCTTCATTGTTTAATGCTTGTTTTAATTTTCTGTGGAAGGTCAAATGTATGAAACGGCACGTTCTGTTGATTATACTGATATTTATACTTGCCGTACTGCCGTGGGCTGTTTTCTCCGTTATAGCCGAGGGAGTTGCCCCTGTACTGACCATGGAAGACGTTTCGGTCGAATACACGCCGGATGGATACACACCGCAGGCTTTTGCGGATATCGAGAGTCTGAACGACGAAATACAGTATCTTGCAATAGATGTCGAGTCTTCCGCGCCAGTCTCAATACCTCTTGTAAACGCCGGCAAATACCGGGTAAAAGCCTATATCACCGATGCAAGCGGCACTGAGCTTGCGTCCGTCTCGTCAAACGTCGTCATAACACCCGTGACCGTAACGGTCGCGGTTGAATACCTAACTGTGGCATATACGAGCGAGGATGTTGAGCCGTCATATAAAATATTGCCCGAATGGGCTGCGGAATATATCAATATCAAAACAGCATATACTTATTTCGGTGAAGACGGCGACGGTATCCGTTTTTCGCAATCTGTCACCGCTCCGCATGATCTCGGTACATATCTCACTCTCATGGACGACACAGGAAGCAACGGTAATTTCTACTTTGCCGGGAAAGCGTTCATCTTCACGGTCGCCGAAAGACGCGGAAAAAAGCAGTCAGAGGCAATGGCTGCCCAGTCCGTCGACCCGACAATATACTGCGAGATCAGCGACTCCACCGTCACATACAGCGGATATACGAATGCGGTGACCTGCAAGTGTTATCCGGAAAGCCTTAAGCTGTGTATAGAGTATCGAAAGATCGACTATACGGCCAACACAGGAGCTTCAACGGTCATACCTCCTACCGAGCCGGGTGAATACACTGTGACCGCTTCACTCTTCGATACAGTGCTCGCCACAGGAACCGTTGTCATAAATAAAATCGTGCCTGAGCTTTCGCTCTCCAAAACAGAATACCAGTATATGCCCAGCGGCGTCTTCCCCACGGTACCTGATACCTCTGTTCCTTGCAGTTTCATAGCATACAACATCAACGAAGACGGCAGTACAGGAAGCCGCACCGCCCTTCCGCTCACGTCGCTCGGAACGTATCTTATAGTCATCAATCCTGTCGACACCGACCACTACGAATCGGTGTATGCACTCAATTATATTACAGTCGTAAAGGCAACCGCCGTCATAACGACCGCAACACAGTCTTTCGTATACGACGGCTTTGAAAAAGCGATCTCATACAACGTTGAC
>CAZFZL010000111.1:0-4973 GCA_964523005.1 uncultured Oscillospiraceae bacterium | reverse complement strand
TGTCGTTTCGTCAAGCTTCGATTTGACTATTCCGGTATAAACCGCCTTGCTTCCGGTGTAATAGTTCAAGGCATTATATCCCGTTCCCGGGTTGCCGCCGGAGAAATATATTCCGTTCCATGTGTCCGGAGCCGTACCGCCGTTGAGTTCGGTCTCAAGCGCCTGCGTATATGATGTCATATTCGTCTTACCGCTTATAGTCGACATCGACGTGCTGTAGTTGTAAAGAGTCACCGGGAAATACGCGTATGTCAGCTGGGTTGATGTGTAGACGTAGATCTCACTCGCGCCGATCGCGGTAGACTTTCTTGAGTTAATAAAGGTTATTACGATCTTTTTTACGCCGGTTATAGTGCTGCTTATCGAAGCGGTATAAACCGAGCTTACAGTCGATCCCGAAAGAGTTCCTGACGTAGCGCCGGAATAGGAAACCGAGGAAACGCCGCTTCCCGCTTTATAATTGACCAGCGGTATTGAAAGAGCGCTCAGGTCAATAGCGGTCGCGAATGTAAGAGTAACTGTCTGTGTAGCTCCTGCATCTTTTTTATACGTCCAAGATGTGTACGTGTTGTTATCGATTAAATTAGCTTTTTGACTTGTACTCGTCGTAACAGACACGCTCGCACTTCCTGCGACGTTCGTAAGCTGTGTTATAGTGTCTGTGCCTGCAAGCGTAAGCTTCTGAGCCTCAAGATATTCCTCCTGAGCCTTCGTTTGCTCTTCGCTTTCGATTTTTTGGATTAAACGTCCGATCAGAGAGTTCGAGCCAAAGCCGAACAGCTCTGCCGCCGAGCCGTTGCCGTTATACGCCGTGACCGACAATACCATTGTCGACAGCAACATAATAGCGACAAGGAAGCCGGCTGTGATTTTTGTAAACCTTTTCATTTTTACCTCCTGTAATACGCCTGCCTTGAAAAGCAGCTTAAACGATAGATACGTAGATAAAGATATTTTTACCTATTATCGTGTAATCATTCTATCACCATGCTTTCTATTAGTCAATAGTAAATATGTAAACAAATTGTTTATTTTATATGAACATATTATGAACGTATCGTATTTAACCCTTTTTTTTATGACTTATTGTGTTATTTTATATTCTCTCTCAACACAATATCTAATAATATTGTGTTGTTTTTTGTTCTGTTTGTTTGTTTTTGGCATCTGTTTTTTGTTGCTTTTTTTGAAAAATCGATTTGCCTTTCTCTCGTATGACCTTTATACACAAATTCCTGTATTAATCGGGATTCCCTTGCTATCTCAGGGCTTTTTGAAATTTTATCTTAAAATCTGCCACACATTTTGTGGTCGAAGATATTCCTTCCCACAAGATGTGCGGCAGATTTTGTTTTGTGTAATACTCAAAAAGCACACTTGAGCATTATTTTTTTGTTTCGCAATTGTGAACGACTACCTGCGGGAACGGAATCTCAACGCCCGCCTTGTCGAACGCGAGTTTATGTTCGCGGTTGAGGATGCGGCGCGCGCGGAAGATATCGGGTTCGTTGACTTTTGCGATGATGCGCAGCACGACAGAAGAGTCTGCAAGCTCCTGTACTCCGGCGTATTCCGGCTCATCGGAGAACAACTGCGGATATTCATCACACAATCGTGCGTTCGTCGCCCTGACTGTCGCTTCGGCTTTTTCGAGGTCAGCGCCGTAAGCTATCGAGATATCGCATATCGCATATGAATTCTGCTTTGAAAGGTTGAGAACGTTTCTGACATCTGAGTTGTTGACGATCTTGACGTTGCCGCCGACATCTGTAATTTTCGTCGTTCTTATACCGAGTTCAGTGACTGTTCCGCGGAAGCCCTCGACGGAAATAATATCGCCGACGCGGTACTGATCTTCTATTATAATAAATATACCGGTAAATATATCGGAAAAGAGTGACTGGGCGCCGAGCGAAATGACTAGAGACAATATTCCGACGCCGGCGAAGATAGCCGCGGTGTTGACGCCGAGTATCATGAGTCCCCACACGATGCCGCATATGACCGTCAGGTATCTGAACAGATTGAGTATTACGCGCTTCAGCGTTTCACGGCGTCTGTTTTTGAACGCGATCTTGTTGAGCATCAGCTTGATGAGTACAAACGCAAGATACAGCGCAAGGACCATCGCAAGGAGAGAGATGACCATGCCGACGCTGATGTTTAGCTGTTCTACTGAAGCAGGGAGCTGACCGAGGAAGGTGCCGACGCTGATTTCCAACTCCTGACGCGCCGCATCGGAAATAAACGGTATCAATTCCGGTTTGAGAAGCATTACCAGCACGGCAAGTATCAGAATGAGCACAATATACTTGACGATCTGAGATGTGTTTGGTCTATTTTTCTTTTCGTTGTCCATTTTCATTTTTCCTTTCAATTATCGGTTCTTTTGATTATCTCGTTTATTATTCCGGAGAACTGAGCGCTTCACCGTCTGCGGCAGTCCAATTGGCGACAGGAGCCACCACGTATGGATCGTCATTGCTTGTTACTGTGCTATGTAGACGCCTTCGGTTGTCAGATCGAGCGGCGCTTCAACCATTAATGACGAATAATCCACCTCTTCACCCGATGAAAGCACATATACGGGCCAGAACATCACCTTCAGTACCGAACCGTTATGCCCCAGATCACTCATAGTGATAGCCTGACCGAGCTGCTCGGCAGTGACTGCAGCGGAGGTAACATAATCCCAATCGTTAACGTAGATCATATAATATCCAGTCATCTCGCCCACGTCATCTTCTGACGCTTCGTAATCGATGTCGAACGTGAGGATGGGAATATTGCTGTCCGTAAAACCTACCGAGATCGTAGGAGTACCGATCCCGTTGACGGGTGCGGTCATATGATAATCGATCTGATAAGATTCACATTCTTCGTAAAGCGTTCTTACCCCTGCTTCGTTTTCAAAATACACCTTCATCGTGATGTCATAGATTCCTTCAGCCGTGTATCCGGCGAGGACCGGTTTTAGGTCAACGATTTCGTCGTATTTCGCTTCACCAGTGATTTTTTTGCCGGCGGACCCTGAGGCTGGTACAGCCTCCCATACGAATACGAGCGTTCCGTAATCCGAAGAGCTCTTGATCCACGGATACATATCCTCATTTTCCGGATAATACATACAAATATTTATGTATCTGCGGTCGGTGTTTTCATAGAAGAACGTCTCGCCCGCATCGTTCACCGGAGCAAAACAGTTAGCAAGGAACGTCATCTGCGCCGATGCAGCCGTCTCTATTTCAGTCTCCGTTCCGCTTTCGTCAACACACACCGGCGTAGCCACGACAGTATACCAGCCGCGCGGTATATCGAGTGATAATACTTCGTCCAGTTCATCCACATCTTTAAGGCCGCTGTATATTTCCGCTCCCTGCGCCGTCTTGCCCGAGAACACCTGTGTGCGAAGCATTACGCTGCCCGCGGCAAGCGTTGCCGCGCCGGAGTATGTTTCAGTCACCGCAGGCGGTGTATTGACATCATGGGCGATTGAGATCGCCGCCGTAGGGGTCGACGGATCGCCTGCGATGATCTGCGCTTCTATGCTGTTGTCAAGATCGTATTCGTTTTCGTCCTCGGCTATGAGAACGGTGTATGCGATTATCGTGTAATATCCCTCATACGGGATCCTTATATGAATGGGAAGTTCGTCGTAGACCGCTCTTCCGCTTTCCAGCGTCTGGCTTGTGCCGGCTGTACCTGTATAGTCGAGCACAGATGTTATGTCATCCGCGCTGACGAGCGCAGAATCAACGGCAAACGTATAGTAGACCGCAAGCGTTCCGTAATCCTCGCTGTCCGGTATGAAATCGACGGTCAGCTCAAGATAATACCCTTCGTCATCCTTGAGGACAGTATAAGTAGGGATACCCGGTGTGTTCACCGTCGAATGCGGTATATAGAGCATATACCCTTCGCCTGTGAGATCTCCGTATGTTTTTTCGCCGTTTTCGACATACACCGGCTGAGCCGTAACGGTATAATATCCACGTTCTGTCAGAGTGAGAGCAATATCATTTTCAAGCACATCGAGCGCCGCCGTGCCGCTTGCGACCTGAGAATCACTCTTTTGTCTGATGACGGTCCATTCTATATAAACATCGCCGCCGAAGCCTTCGCCGAGCTCCCAATCGAGTCCGAATGAAATTTTCGGTACGCCATCCGGGTTGTTTGGCTTTGATGTAACGGTTATTTGCGTAACGCTTCCAATGCTCCGCCCGTCGTCTGATTCTTTCGACGTGTCGTGTGTTCCGGATTTTTTAGACACTGTATTGAACATGAAGGACCCTGCGTCCTGACTTTCGTATGTATAATAAATCGTATATATTGTATTTTCTTCAAGTCCCGTGACAGTAAGCTCTGTCGTTCCGAGTTCGACCGAACCAAGCATTATAACAGTCTTATCATCATTCTTTACTATTTTATACATAGCGTATGGTGTTTCAGTCGTCCCGGAAGAGGTGATTACTGTATCAAATATCGAAGCTACGTTTACGTTAAGCTCGACCGTCGTATCAGTTGCGCTTATCACTTCGGAAGTCACGCTTACGGCTATTTCCGTCAGTATCACAATCGCCACTATCAGTGTCGCTCCCACTGCAGCAAATGTGGTAAACATCGTTCTAATAGCAAGCAGCAGGGTGTCTTTGATTTTTCGTTTAGTTCTGCGCGGCCTTTCGGATTCAGGAACGTACAACGGATCGTTATATTCGTTTTCGGGGCGGTATTCCTTTACAGGCAGAAACTCATTCATCGGTGTGAATTCATTGAATGTACTGTATTCATTGTCCCGCATTGTCGTACCTCCGTCATATATAATCCATTATATCAATGTATGTTACATTATACCTCTTCATTCTGCTTTTTTCAACAATTTTTTAACAAAAAAAGCCGTCATCCTTAAAAAGGATAACGGCTTCTTTTAGTGTCAGCATCGACCTATTTTCCCGTGCAGTCGCCCGCAAAGTATT
>CAZFZL010000110.1:0-4982 GCA_964523005.1 uncultured Oscillospiraceae bacterium | reverse complement strand
TAGTCAAAGTACGGTAGCGAACAAACTCAGATTACTGCGTTTTTCCGAAGAAGAAATGAAAGTCATTGAAAAGTACGGGCTTTCCGAACGGCACGCAAGAGAGCTTATAAGAATAAAAGATGAACAGAAACGTAAAAGTATTCTTTCATGTGCTGCACTTGAGCAACTCTCTATAAAACAAACGCAGCAATTTGCTGACAGAGCGCTCTTGTCACAGCAGCCTGAAGAACTGTTGTCAGAATGTCAAACCGCAGCCATAACTGCCGATACGCCGGCAGAAGCAATCAAGGTCAATAGAAATCAAACAATGACCGGAAAAAAAGTATTTATGCTCCGCGATGTTAGAGCCTTTTTTGTATCTCTCGATAAATATATGCTTTTTTTGAAAAAAGCCGGTGTTGACTGCACTAAGCAGCGCTGCGAAACTGATGAATACGTAGAAATCAGAATAAGAATACCCAAGTATGCAGCTAAAAATTTTTAATTATCAATGAGATTTTATCAATTCTGCAAGGGTCTGCGCACACAAATCGGCTGAAAGAAGTGCTTCCTGAAGAGTATTGGCGGCCGCTCCGATTTCCAGCAACAGCATTGTGGGCATATTGAATTGGTTAAAGGATGATTTATGAAGCATGACCGGGCGTGCAAGCAAAGGATAACTCTCGTTCATCAACTCCTGCCATTTAAGAGCAACTATAAGATTCTGCTGCCAATTAGGATGCTCTGCACCGTTTTGATCTGTACCGACTACGATCATAACTTGCGCTGCCTGAATATTTTCAATCACAACAACGGGCTTTTTAAAAACATCATCATAGCATACAGCGTCTCTATGTATGTCAATAACGTATTTGATTGAAGGATATTTATCAAGATACGCTGTTACAGCGGATCCTGAGCTTCTGTATGCTTTCGAGTAAGATGCCTTGTCGTGCATTGTTCTGTCGTGAATTGAAATAATACCACATTTTGCGAGTACACGACAGAATTCATCACCCACCGAAACTATATTCATATCGGTATTATCAGAACGAAAATCTTCATCAGCGTAATAATATTCGCGATCATTGCTTATATATGCTTCTGTTCCGTGTGTATGTATTACGAGAACAAGAGGCTCGTCATAAGCCTCGTCTTCGACGGAATAGTCCTGTAATAGAAGGCTTTCAAGATCAACCTCCAAGTTTGTACGGTTTGTAAGAAGGATTAAAGGCTTGTCATCGGTGCTGTATTTTGCGAGATTTATACACGATACATATGTCATGTCTTCTCTTGCGGCATGGTCACTGTAGTATATGCTGACGTTTTACTAATTATTAATTTTTGCGTCGATTTCGTATGTTTATATTTAGCCGGAAGGCTGTGCGCTATACCTATGAAAGCGTGGCGTTTATCGATAGCAGCTTTGACAGGAGCGCTTTATGTATTGGGTTCACTGTTTTTTTCATTTTGGGGAATTCATCTTGTCGTAGGTATACTTCTGTGTTTAATCGCCTTCGGTGGTAAGCTGCGCAGGCTTATGAAAGTATATATATGCTTCATGCTTTTCGCCGCTTTGCTCGGAGGAATATTTACCGCGATCTACAATATCTGCGCTTCTTCATTCGATTATCTTATCGCATTGCTGCTCGCAGCAGCAGTATCATTTATATTTGTACGTTCGGGAAAGAAAGAGGTAACAATGAAAACAGCAAGTCTGCGTATATCGGATAATGACATAGAGCTCAACCTCAAAGCATTCGTGGACAACGGCAATCTGCTGGAAGATCCGCTAAGCGGAGATGCTGTCATTCTTGTTAAGAGAAGCGCTCTTCCGGAGCAATACGATATATCTTCAAAAAAAGGTTATCGGCCAATACCTGCAAATGGGGTCGGGTCGACATTGCTCTTCGCGTTCCGGCCGGAGAATATTGAGGTCAGGACATTCTTTTCACGTACATATACACCGCTGCGCGCTGTTGTTGCACTTGATGAAAGTAACGGTACATATGCCGGTTGCGAAGCTCTTATACCTGGATCGATTTTGTGATCTATCAAAGAACAGGAGTGGATAGGATGTTCATTTCATTTTATTAAAAGCTGAAAAAATTTCTATCACGCTTTTTCAGCAAGAACGAAGTTTATTACATAAATGGGTCTCAAACACTTCCGCAGCCCTTATCGCCTGACGAAGAAGCAAAACTGCTTGAAAAAGTGCACACAGACATGAATGCGCGAAATACACTCATCGAAAGAAATCTGCGACTTGTAGTGTATATCGCTAAAAAATTCGAAAGTACGGGAATCGGAATCGAAGACCTTATTTCAATCGGTACCATAGGTTTGCTGAAGGCGGTAGCATCTTTCCGCGCCGAGAAGCAGATTAAACTCGCTACATACGCTTCGCGTTGTATCGAAAACGAAATTCTTATGTACATAAGAAAAAACAGCCCGTTAAAAAACGAACTGTCAATAGATGAACCGCTGTCGGTTGATTGGGACGGAAACGAATTACTTCTATCAGATCTGCTTGGCACAGAACATGATGCTGTATTTGAACAAATTGAAGAAAACGAAGAAAGAAGAATTATACGACAGGCATTGAAGAGGCTCAAAAAGCGCGATCGCGAAATTATAATCTTGCGTTTTGGGTTGGATGATCCTGACGGTAAAGAAAAAACGCAAAAGGAAGTTGCGGATATGCTTGGTATTTCTCAGTCTTATATATCAAGGCTTGAGAAAAAAATCATTTTCAGACTTCGCGAAGAGCTTGTGTAAAGGTTCAGGCATATGTAATATACATATGCCTGAATTTTTATTTGATTTCGGAAATATTGAAAGGTGTATTCTGATACACAAAGTAGTTTAGCCAGTTTGAAAACAACAGGTTTGCGTGTGCACGCCACATATTAAGCGGTGGAAGCACGGGGTTGTTTTCAGGAAAATAATTTTTCGGTATGTCGATCGGTTTATTATTTCGTTTGTCACGAACATATTCATCTGAAAGCGTTTCAAGATCATATTCCGCGTGCCCGGTAATATATACTTCACGTCCGTTTTTGGATGATATCAGGTATAGACCTGCCTCGTCGGAAATTGCGAGCGGAATGAGGTCTTCACAAGCAACAACATCGTCGAGTGATATCTCTGTATATCTTGAATGAGGGGCATAAAACCTTTCGTCAAACCCTCTCACAAGCGGATGATCAGGCTGAAGTACGGCGTGACGGAAAATTCCAGATATTTTTTTCTGTACGGGCACCTTGCCAATACCGTAATTATGATATAATCCCGCCTGAGCGCCCCAGCATACAAACATCGTTGAATAGACGTTCTTTTTTGCCCAATCGATGATACAGCAGAGTTCATCCCAATAGTTGACCTGCTCGAATTCGAGCGTTTCGACCGGCGCGCCGGTTATAATCAGACCGTCGTACTTCTCCGATTTAATATCATCAAATACCTTATAGAATGACGTAAGGTACTCCATAGGCGTGTTCTTAGGGCGGTGCGTTTCTGTGTAAAGAAGCGTCAGCTCAATTTGCAAAGGGGTATTGGCAAGAAGCCTTATAAACTGCGTTTCGGTAACACTTTTTTTTGGCATGAGGTTGAGAATCGCAATCTTCAGCGGACGTATATCCTGCTTTTGAGCTCGCGACTCGGTCATTACGAAGACATTTTCTTTTTCAAGCAGCTGTGCTGCCGGCAGACGCTCGGGTATTTTGATCGGCATCGGTTTACTTCCTCATGTTTTTATAGAATGCACAGCACCCGCGGTATGTTTCGTATATATCGACCTTTGAAGCAAGCTCAACGGGGGAGTGCATGGATATAATCGGTACACCGAAGTCGACAACATCAATATTGAGTTCGGCGATCTCTGTTGCCACAGTGCCGGCACCACCCTGATCGACTTTACCGTATTCTCCTGTCTGCCATACAATTCCTTCGCCATCAAGCAGCCGTGTAACCGATGAAAACAGTTCGGCACTGGCATCGGAGCTGCCGGATTTACCGCGCGCACCGGTGTATTTAGTTATACATACACCCTTAGAGACGTAGGATGAATTTTTCTCTTCGTAAGCGTTTGCGAATGTCGGATCGAACGCGCCTCCGACATCGGCTGAAAGTGCCACTGAATTTTCACAGAACGCCGTGTATTTGGCGTCGGTACAGTCACACATATCCATAAAGAAATATCTCATAGCGCCCGAACGAAGTCCGGTCACACCGCAGCTGCCGATCTCTTCTTTGTCAGCGAACGCAGCGATCGCCGTTCGTTGCGGATTCTTGAGCTGAAAGATAGCGGTAATAGCAGGATATGCACATATTCTGTCGTCCTGCCCGTATGCTGCTATCATTCCGCGGTCAAAACCGACGTCGCGTGATTTTGAAGCAGGCACGACGCATAGCTCGGCGTTGATGAAATCCTTTTCATTTATACCGTATTTTTCATTCAAAAGCGCCAGCACAGCAAGCTTTATGCTTTCGTCTTCATCGCCTTCAAGCGGAACAGAACCGTTTATCACGTTGAGATCTTCGCCTTCGATAGCGTTGCTCAGGTTTTTAGCGAACTGGTCCTTGCCGATATGAGGCATCAGGTCACTGATATAGAAGACGGGATCATCTTCCGCTTCGCCTATATTGATTTTCAATACACTTACGTCGTTTTTAATGATAACGCCGTGAAGTGACAGCGGCATTGCCGTCCATTGATATTTCTTAAGTCCGCCGTAATAGTGCGTTTTAAAATATGACATACCACCCGCCTCGTAAAGCGGACGCTGCCGTATATCTATGCGCGGCGAATCGGTGTGAGCCATAACGAGGTTCGCACCTTCATTTAGATCCTCGCCGATAACAGCAAGAAATATGCTTTTTCCGCGATTGTTGAGATATACCTTGTCACCGCGTTTATATTTTGCATTTCTGTCAAACGGAATGAATCCGTTTTCGGCTGCACGTTTAAGTGCCCAGTCTACTGCTTCGCGTTCGGTCTTTGC
>CAZFZL010000109.1:0-5240 GCA_964523005.1 uncultured Oscillospiraceae bacterium | reverse complement strand
GCAGGTCTTGACATAACCCTTATCAAGGACGTTACGCCGATCCCGCACAACGGATGCCGTCCGCCCAAGAGAAGACGCGTTTGAGCGAGAAAGATCAGGAGGAAAGAACACATGGCAAGATATACCGGACCCTCATGCAGACTTTGCCGCAGAGAAGGCACAAAGCTGTTTCTGAAGGGTGAAAAATGCTTTTCTGACAAATGCCCGCAGCTTAAAAGAGGCACATGCCCCGGACAGCACGGTCAGACAGGCGGCAGAAGAAGAGTAAAAGAATATGGACTGCAGCTGCGTGAGAAGCAGAAGGCAAAGAGATATTACGGTATCTTAGAGAAGCAGTTTAAAAACTATTTTGTAGTGGCGGACAGAAAAGAAGGACAGACGGGCGAAAACCTGCTTGCTCTTATTGAGAGACGCTTCGACAATGTAGTGTACAGAATGGGACTTGCTGAAAGCCGCAAGGAAGCTCGTCAGCTCGTTCTCCACGGACATTTCCGCATCAACGGCAAGAAGGCTGATATACCTTCAATACTGCTCAAAGCAGGTGACATAGTGTCACTCAATGAGACATGCCGCAAGTCGGAAAAGTTTAAATCGCTTATCGAAGGTATCGGCGCAAGAACAGTCCCGCAGTGGCTTGAAGTAGATAAGGAAGCTGTCACAGCAAAGCTGGTGGCTCTGCCTGCCCGTTCAGACATCGACTTCCCATTCGAAGAGCATCTGATAGTCGAGTTGTATTCGAAATAATACGCTCACTGTCGGATAAGCAGGCGCTTAATGCGCCGGAAAGGAATGTAGGCTAAATGATAGAAATCGAAAGACCGAATATAGTGACCGCCGAACTTAGTGAAGACGGGCGCCACGGAAGGTTCATCGTTGAGCCGCTTGAAAGAGGATACGGTATAACGCTCGGTAACTCACTCAGGCGCGTTCTGCTCAGCTCACTTCCCGGTGTCGCTGCGACGCAGATAAAGATAGACGGTGTTCTGCACGAGTTAACAACAGTGCCCGGCGTCAAGGAAGATGTCACAGAGATCGTTCTTAACGTTAAAGGCATAATAGCAAGGCTGCATTCGCAGGGGCCGAAGACCGCAATAATAGACGTAAGAGGCGGATGCTCTGTCACCGCCGGTGACATTCAGACTGATGCCGATATAGAAATACTCAATCCCGATCATCACATCGCTACCGTTGAAGAAGGCTATCCGTTCTACATGGAGCTGACCTTCGGAAAGGGCAGAGGCTATGTTTCATCTGAAAAGAATAAACAGATGTCGCCGCCGGTTGTCGGAGTGGTGTTCACAGATTCGATATTCACGCCGGTCTATAACGTCAACTACTCAGTTGAAAACACTCGTGTCGGAAACATAACCGACTATGATAAGCTCATACTCGACGTGCTCACAAACGGTACTATCAACGCAAAAGAAGCCGTTTCACTTGCTGCAAAAATACTCAGCGAGCATCTCTCCCTTTTTATCGACCTTTCAGACGAAGCTAAAAACGCCGAGATTATGGTCGACAGAGAAGAAACCAAGAAAGAAAAGGTACTCGAAATGACGATCGAAGAGCTCGATCTGTCTGTCAGGTCCTTCAACTGCCTCAAGAGAGCAGGAATCGATACGGTAGAGGATTTGGTTAACCGCACGGAAGATGACATGATAAAGGTCAGAAATCTCGGTAAAAAATCACTCGAAGAGGTCGTACAGAAGCTCGAATCGCTTGGACTTCAGCTCAAGCCCGGCGAGGAATAAGGCAATAATAATTCAATAAGGAGGAGCTAATTATGCCCGGAACAAGAAAATTGGGCAGAAAGACAGACCATAGAATGTCGATGCTGAAGGGTCTTGTCACGATTCTGCTCGAAAAGGGAAAACTCGAAACAACACTCACAAGAGCCAAAGAAGTAAGCGCTCTTACTGATAAAATGGTCACTCTCGGAAAGACAAATACTCTCGCCGCAAAGCGTCAGGCATTTGCTTTCATAACCAAGCCTTCGGTGGTTACAAAGCTTTTTGATTCCATCGCTCCCATATACGAAGAGAGAAACGGCGGTTATACCCGTGTTCTCAAGCTCGGTCCCCGCAGAGGTGACGGCGCTGAGATGGCTCTCATCGAGATGGTTGATGCCGAAGCGCTCTACGCTCCTGCAACAAAAAAGGAGCAACGCGAGAAAAACAAGGCGGATATAAAAGCAGCAAAGGAAGCCGAAGCGAAGAAGGATAAGGCTGCTAAGACAGAAGAAACACCTGTCAAGGAAGCTGAAGCTCCTGCAGAGGATGCAAAGTCCGAATAATCAAAGGAAAGCCGTCGTAAAAACGACGGCTTTTTGTTATACGAGCTTTGCATCTTTTTTCAGCATAACAGCACGATGAGCAAATTCACGGAGCGCTCCGTCATGCTTCAGACAAATTTCATGCCCCGCTTCTAGCAGCTGCGTGATTGTCTTTTCGGATGCATCATCCATGTGGTATGCTTTCATCTCGGATGCGTAAAGCCGTAAATAACAGTCGTGTCCACGGCAGTAGGAACAGCTGAAAAGACGGCTGAGCTGATAATGAGCCGTCTGGGCTGTCGCGCCGAGAAGGACGTTGTACAACGGCAGAGCCCATTGAAGCTTTCCGCAATGCCCTCTTGCTGCTCCGGGTACGGCGGTGACGTGCGAGCTGCCGAGCGAAAGAAAAAGTACGCTTTCGTCGGGAAAGAGCTTCTGTGATTCAGTGTAGGCGCACAGCGACGGGTTGTTTGCGTAGACACCACCGTCTATAAGCTGAACCTGTGTACCGCTGAATGATTGCAGCACCGCCGATGGAAAATACGTAGGAGCTGCTGAGGTCGCGGCAGCTGCGTCGCGAAGCAGATAATTTCGCGCGCTTTGTCTTCGTGCGCTTGCGCGGTCGAAAAAGAAGCACCTACCGTTTTGTGTATCGTAAGATGTGATGAGTATATCACAAGCTGCTTCGCTGACGCGTACATCGCCGAATATATCGTTGAGCACACGGCGCAGCGGTTTGGACGAAAACTTCGGGAAAAATAGCCCGAAACGCAACGGTGACCGCCGAAAGATGGTTTTACCCAGCTTTGTGTAAAGCTTCGTCACCTGCGCGGCGCTGTACTTCACGTTGTTTTGACCGGGGCAAAGATACGCTGCGGCAAGGATGCCGCCCGCGCTTGTTCCTGCTATTAGGTCGGTGTAGTCCGCTATCCTCGCATCATCTCTGCCGGAAAAGCGACAGAGCAGCGATTCATAATATTCGAGTACGACGGCGCAGACGAGCGAACGCATTCCGCCGCCGTCGATGGAAATGATGGTTTTCATACTGCATTATATGCTGACGCAGCGTTTTCGCGCGAGAGAAAAACGTCATGAAAAATTATTTCGGTTGATTTTCCGGTCGGCATATGTTACAATGTTCTTAACAACAACAACAAAGGAATAATCTTATGAAGCTCAATTATAAGAGAACAGTGCTCATCGGTCTCGCGTTCATGTCGATCTGTGCCTTCTGGCAGCTGTACGACAACACGGTCCAGCTTATGCTCAAGAATACATTCGGGCTCGGTGAAACGTATATCGGAATGATCATGGCGGCGGACAATGTGCTCGCGCTTTTTCTGCTTCCACTCTTCGGATCGCTCAGCGACAGGACGAAAACGAAGATCGGCAGACGAATGCCGTATATACTCGCCGGTACGGCTGCCGCAACGTTGTCTATGGTATTTATACCTGTCGCAAATACCTCCAAATCACTCGTATTGTATTTTATCGTTCTGTTTGTTGTCCTTATCTCGATGGCGACGTACCGCTCACCTGCTGTCGCGCTCATGCCCGACCTTACGCCTAACGTACTCAGAAGTAAGGCGAACGCAATAATCAACCTAATGGGAACACTCGGCGGTATTGTGACGCTCGTGATGACGATGGTCTTAAAACCCTCTGAATCGGGAACGTATTTTCCGTTGTATCTCGCGTCGGCGATCTTTATGGCAGCCGCCGTCGCAGCGCTTTTCTTTACTGTCAAGGAAAAGAAAATAGCGCAGGAGGTCGGCGTTTATGATGTCGACGAAACAGTACAGGAGAAGAAAAGCGAAGCTCCGATGTCGAAAGAGGTCAAGCGCTCGCTGATCTTCCTTCTGCTGTCAATAATATTCTGGTTTTTCGCATATAACGCCGTGACCTCTACCTTCTCACGCTATACACAGGAGGTATGGGGCGACACGAGCGACAGCTACTCACAGTATCTCATGACCGCAACCGTCATCGCGACGCTTGCGTTCTTCCCGATAGGGATGCTTTCATCCAAGCTCGGACGGAAAAAAGTGATACTCGGCGGTATCGTTCTTATGGGCGCCGCCTTCGCGACGGGACTCGCCTTCGACAGCGTGACACCGCTCGCAAACGTGATGTTCGGCTGCGTCGGTATCGGCTGGGCAGCAATAAACGTAAACTCGTACCCGATGGTCGTTGAGATGAGCAAAGGCTCCGATGTCGGAAAATTTACGGGGATTTATTATACCTCGTCAATGGCGGCGCAGATACTCACGCCTGTGCTGTCGGGCGCGATAATCGAGCATACGGCGTGGGGATATAAGATACTTTTCCCATACGCTGCATTGTTCTCTGCGCTTGCGTTCGTGACGATGCTGTTCGTGCGCCACGGAGATACTAAGCCTCCCAAGGCGAAGAGCAAGCTTGAATATCTGGAGACGAATGACTGATGGGCTTTCTTTACGCTTTTATAGCTCTTGTCTTTTGTGCGGTGCTGCTTTTCTACTTTATCGTTATCCCCGGTCGACCGAACGGGCGCGAAAATGGATTCACGGGCGTTATGTATGCGCACCGCGGACTTCACGGCGGCGATGTACCTGAAAACAGCCTTGAGGCGTTCCGCCTTGCCGTCGAAAACGGATACGGTATCGAGCTTGACATACGTCTGACAAAGGACGGCAGGGTCATAGTGTTTCACGACGATTCATTAGAGCGCGTCTGTGGGGAAGCTCGCCTTGCAGCCGATTGCCTTTACGAAGAGCTTCCCACGCTGCCGGACGGCAGCAGGATCCCGCTTTTTTCCGAGGTGCTTGATCTTGTAGACAGTAAAACGCCGATACTCGTGGAGCTGAAGGGAACAACGACCGATACGGCTGTATGCTCTAAGGGCAGCGAAGTGCTTGACACATATGCCGGAGCGTACTGTGTCGAGAGCTTTGATCCGTTTTTGCTCAGGTGGTATAAGAAGAACAGG
>CAZFZL010000108.1:0-5259 GCA_964523005.1 uncultured Oscillospiraceae bacterium | reverse complement strand
GATCGGAAGAGCACACGTCTGACCTCCATAAACAGAAAAATGCTCGACTACGAAGCGATAGATAACGGAAAAGACAACTACACCTGCGCGTCGGACGTGCTTCTGATATACAAGTATCTCGCCTCACTCGGCACAAGCTGGGAACGTTATGCCGGATGTGCAAAATGTCTGGACAGACTCATGAAATATATATACTGCGGCTGCCGCTTTTTCGGAAAAGCCGGCGATATGCAGGGTGCTTTTCATGATACCGGCATACTCGACGTGTCTGGCAGGCGCGTATGCGCCGTATTTTTGAGCGATTCGTATAAAGACGCCGAAAACGGCTGCGGTATGACGGGTCTTGCAGCACTCGAAGCGTTGAATCAAGGGGAAATGTAATGAAAAACTATATCAGGGAACATAAATATTTCATAATCCTCATGTCCGCCGTAACGCTGATCGCGACGGTGCCGCTGTTGTATTTCACCACAATGCGCGGACATGATATTTTCTTCCACCTCCAGCGCATCGATGCCCTTGCGGACGAGTTCAAGATGGGAAATTTCTTCCCGTATCTCTATTCGACACTTCTCAACGGCTGCGGCTACGCATCGCCGATGTTCTACGGCGATCTGTTTCTGAGCATACCGGCGCTGCTCGTCGTCGCCGGCATGAGCGTCACGGGCGCATACACCGCATTCCAGATAATCATCATGTATTCGTGCGCGCTCACGACTTATTTCAGCGTCAAATCGATGATGAAGAGTAAACGCGGCGCGTTCTGTGCAGCAATGATGTTCGCGCTTTCGTCGTATCTGTGTACTGATATGTTCCACCGCGCCGCGCTTGGTGAAGCACAGGCGTTCGTGTTTCTTCCCGTCGTGTTCCTGGGCTACTACCACATCATGTACGGTGATCGCGACAAATGGTTCTGGCTGCCTATCGGAATGGCTTGTATGCTCGCGTGCCACACGCTCACGAGCGTCATGACCGCCGTCGTTCTCGTCGTGATGACGGTCTGCCTTGCCGGACGCATAATACAAAAACCGATAAGACTGCTCTGGCTCGGTATCGGTGCCGCCGTGTTCTTCCTGCTTGGAACTGATTTCATATTCCCGCTGCTCGAGCAGATGAAGTCGACGACATTCCTTGCGACCGACGGCTACGCATCGACAAAATGGGGCGAGCTGATCGAACGCGCGCTCCCCGGCTGGGCGCTGATCTATGATTTCAATACGTCGGCAGAGACGAGCTGGTGGATCCCGAACGGTATAGGACTTGCGCTTCCGGCGCTCGCGCTGATGTACGCCGCGATATGGAAGAAATACCGCGACAGACTCGGTATGTTCATGCTCGCCTTCTCCGTTGTGCTGCTTTTTCTGACGAGCATATTTTTCCCGTGGGATGTCATTCAGGATTACGTTGGTGTCATCCAGTTTCCCTGGCGCATACTCGTGTTCGTGACGTTCTTCCTCGCGATGAGCGCTTCGCGTCTGATAGCCAAAGCAAAAATGCAGGGCGCGGTAAAATACCTCACCATCGCCGTCGTCGGGCTGTCACTGTTTTCATATTTTGCGTGTTACGCGCCGATATACGACAGGTTCATGGGCTATAAGGAAAACGGCGATCCGGAATATGATTACAACGAAAATATCGGAGCTGCCGAATATCTCCCGACCTCAGACGCTTTTACGCGCAACAACACCTATTCTTCAAAATATGCCTCCGCCATCCGCGGCAGCGCCGACAAGGTTTACTCCGACGGCAGCTTACGCGCCGCGTTCACGCGTGAAAACGGTATATTGACGGTGCGGTTTTCCGGTTCGCAGAAGGAAAGCGCATATATTGACGTTCCGCTGGTGATGTATAAGGGCTATACTGCGTTCCTTGACGACGGGACAGAACTCGAATGCACCTACGGCGTATATAACAGGATCCGCGTCTATATCGATACACACACCGAGGGGACGATCACTTTTGAATATACCGGTACGACAGTACAGCATATAAGCAGAGCTGTATCCTTTATCACATTCAACGGGCTTCTGCTGTATCTTATACTGCGCGCGCTGACGAAAAAAAAGCGCCGCGCAAAAACACTTTACGCGACCGATCTTGACGGAACGCTTTTCGACGCCGATTCACAAATACCGCCTCAGGCTCTTGCGCGTCTCAACGAAGAGATCTCCGACGGAAAGAATATACTCATCGCCACGGCGCGTACACCTGCTACACTCCACGAAAAGCTTCGCGGACTCGACATAAAGCTTCCGTGCATAATAATGAACGGAAGCGCAATATATGATCTGACGACGGACAAATACATCCGTATCAACCCGATCGACCGCACGAGCGCCGCGCTTCTTGCAAGGGCAGGCGACAGCATCCCCGGCGCGTTGCTCTATACCGTCGAAAATGACGTGCTTACGGCATATTACAAGGGCAGCACCGGAGAAGTAATGGACAACTATATCGAACAACGCCGCGGAGATTATAAGAATTTCATCCTGACCGACAGCTTGGAGGAGACCTTCAAGGATAAAGAGCTGATCGATTTTGTCGTACTCTCGCGCGAGGAAGATGTCAAGCGTTCCTATGATATGATCAAAAACATCCCTCTCATAAACAGCTGGTATTGCAGCACTTTTACAAAAGACTACTCCTTTATCGAGGCAAATGCCTCTTACGCCTCCAAAGCGGCGATGGCGCGTTTGGTGATGAAGCAATATTCCTTTACGAAGCTGGTCGCCTTCGGCGACAGCCTCAACGATCTTTCGCTTATCACCGAAGCCGATTTTTCCGCAGTTCCCGATAACGCCGACATCGCATTGAAGGGCAGAGCAAGCATCGTGCTCGCCGGTAACGCTGACGGCAGCATCGTACAGTTCATCTGCGACAACGACCTCTGAGGCACGCCGAACAGCTCCGACACAGTGACAAAGCAATAGCCGCGCGACAGCAGCTCCGGTATAATTATCTCAAGCGCCGCAGGCGTAGGGCTGTTCCCCGAATTTCCGTCATGAAAGAGTATCACGTCACCGTCGTTGATATTTTCGAGCACTGTGTTTACGACATAGGAGACTGTCGGACACGCCCAGTCACGCGTGTCCTGACGCCATGACCACAGCACATATTTACAGCCAAGTGCTTTTACCGTCTCAATGTTTTTCGTTTCATAATCACCTCCGGGCGGTCTGAAAAGCATCGAAGTGCTTCCGATCGACTCGAGCAGCGACTGAGTTTTGAGTATCTCCTCACGCAGCTGTTTTGTACTGACGCGCCCCATGCGGCAATGTGAATAAGTGTGATTTGCCGCCTCGTGTTTGCGCGACGTTACGTCGCGCGCGACAGAGGTGTATGCTTCGATGTTTTCGCCTATCATAAAAAACGTCGCTTTGACCGAGTATTTATCAAGTATATTGAGTATCTTTGGCGTGTATTTCTCATCAGGACCGTCGTCAAACGTTAACGCAATCTTTTTTCCGGCGCTCCTGTTTTCTGAAAGCACTGTCCCGTCCTGTTTATACTGATCAAGCTCGGCAAGTGACGACGATTCGGCAGCGCTGCTTTTCAACTCATCGAGCGTGCCGAAACGGTAGCCGCGCAGAGTAATCTCTTTGATAACGTCTTCTAATATAGATGCGTTTGTTGCAGACGTCGGGTGAAGCAAAAGCACCATTCCGTTATGCAGATTCGACACGATCTTTTCCGTTGCCCACGCCGCACCCTTCTGAGAATTGTTATCCCAATCGGCGTATGCGAACGACCAGAATACAGGCGTGTACCCAAGGCTTTGAAGATTTTCAAGCGCCTGTTCGGAATAGCTTCCCTCCGGAGGACGGAAATACTTGATCATTTCCCTGCCCGTCTGTTCATAATACAGGTCTTCAAGCTTTGTAATCTCGTTTTCCAGCTCGTCCTTCGACATATTTGCTATGCTTTTATGCGAATAAGAATGGTTGCATACGAGATGGCCTTCCTCGTGCATCCGGTTTATGAGATCGAGATTTTGCCGTATCACGTTCGGAAGCACAAAGAACGCGGCAGGTACGCCGCAGCGTTTGAGCGTATCTAGCACTCTTTTTACGTTGCCGTTCTCATACCCCATGTCAAACGTCAGATAAACGGTTTTTTCGTCCTCGCTGCCTATACAGAGCGTTCCATATTCCCCGTACAGTCTGCCGCCGTTGACTACCGGCCTTTCACCGTCCTTGCCCGCTTTAAAATACCAGCACTGCGAGCCGCCGTCAGCGCTTGCCGAAAAAACAGTAATCGCAAGCAGCAGCGCCGCAAGGATATATTTTATTTTGTTTATTTTCATTTTTTTCTTCCTTTCCTCCACTTAGTTTTTGCACCGAAGCGCTGTTTCAGCCAAAGAAAAAAATGAAAAAAGAAAGCTGTTTATGATGCAGAAAATTTTTATCAGACCGGAAACGGATATTTACGAAAACAAATTCGACACACCGGCGTCCATCGATGCGCAGCACGTAGATACCGCTGTGTACGGTATGCGCTGCGAAGTGCTGGAATCTGACAGTACATGGGCGTATATCGATATGTCATACGGTTATCGAGGCTGGGTGCACACAGACGCGCTCGCCGATGCGTGTGATGAGCATCCGGCGTGTGTTGTGGTATCACGTTTTTGCGATGTTCTTCCGTCACCGAAATATTATAACGCGCCGCTCACGTGTCTGCCGGCAGGCTCGCTCATCGGGCTGACCGGGAAGGGCAAAGACGAACGGTTCGCACAGATAGAGTATCAGGGGCAGACAGCCTATGTCAGACGCGAAAACATACTGCTGTATAAAAAAGTACCGAAATGCGCGCTGCGAAACGCGCTGAAAAACGCGCTTATGACATATGTCGGCACGCCGTATCGTTGGGGCGGAAAAAGTCCGTCCGGCATCGACTGCTCCGGGCTTTCGTTCATGGCGTACTGGCTGTGCGGATACGAAATATACCGCGACGCCGATCCGGAAAGACAAAAGATGTTCAGGACGATACCGCTGTCTCAGGCACAGTGCGGCGATCTGATATTCTATAAGGGGCACGTCGCCGTTTATCTCGGTGACGGCGAATATATCCATTCGACCACCGCATTCAACGGTACGGTGCGCATCAATTCTCTCGTTTCCGAAAGTCCGATCTTCGCGCAGCATACCGCAAAAGAAAACATTCTTGAGGTGAAAACGTTTTTCTGATGAACGATATTTTTATAAATGAAGCAGAGCTTGAAAGACAGCACAGCATAGCAATGCGATACCGCCTTGTGCA
>CAZFZL010000107.1:0-5275 GCA_964523005.1 uncultured Oscillospiraceae bacterium | reverse complement strand
GAAGAGCTTTTGCCTTATCACAAAGCAGTACATAAAGCTTTTCCATCGCATCGGTGTCAAGTCCTCTGTTCACCTCATCAAGATGTTTCAAATAGTTGCGGTATTCCTCAAAGACGCCGTATTTATCGGCGATCTGTTCGTAATAACGGATTGTATCTTCGTTCGGACATTCGTAGCCGTAAATATACATCATTGCAGCGGCAGCAAACATTTTTGCAAGCTCTTCCTTTGCGTCAAGCTCATCTGGAAGACCGGTAAAAACATCGTAATAAGCAAGCTGTACTGAAAGATCGTATTCAGAAAAGCTCCCGAAGATTCTCGTTTCAAATACTTCCTCAAAGTCGGAAACGGACACTCCGTTAAGCAGCCGCAGCAATGTGGACTGCGTAACAAACGCGCTCGTCGAATCAAAATCCGCCATACCGGCTACAGCGTCGCCGATGTCTGCAAAGACCTCACCGACGTTAAGTTTACCCTGTGAAAACATCGTTAAAAGCGGCTTTACGGCTACGAGCTTTGCCGCTTTCACTGCGGTCTTTATGTCCTTGAAGACTACACTCTTGCCGTCATTGAGAAAGAATCCGAATATCAATTCCGCGTTTTTTTCAAAAGCAGCAGAAGGCTGTTCCGGATCTATATCGCTGAGTGGGTGATTTTCACAGAACTCAAAAAATCCGTTGCGGTCAAAAATAAGCTCACCCTGTCTGTAAAACGCCATAATAAGACGATCCTCGGCGTTGTTGATAAAAAGGAGATACTCAACTCCGGCGCATTCCGATGACTGGTTAAGAAAGCTTTCGGATAGCCCGATATAGCCGACCTCACCTGTTTGTACATCGACGCAGGTGACAAATGCATCGTCTTTAAAGTACATATAAATATATCTTCCCGATGCTGAGTAAACCTGTGCTTCCGGATCACCCTCCCACAGCGCGGCTGACTCGCCTGTGCCGATATGAACACGTCTGTTTGCGTCGGCGACATAACAATCACTGTCTGCAAATCCTGCTTCTTCCGGAGTGACCTGAGTTCCGTCCGAGAGGTTATAGACAGTATAGCTTCCGTTGTCTTTCATTACTGCGTATTTTTCATCTCCGACAGATAGTATTTTCAGCAGCTCACCGGAAAGCTCGAGCTTACCGTCAAAGCCCCATTTTCCATTTACTGTCTCATAATAAATAACGCCTTCGGATATTTTTGCGCCTTGCGCAGGAAGCGAAAGCTGCGTCTGTGCATCACGCGCTTCGCCGAACAGCGCATCGGTCTCACCGTTTGAGACATCAAACGAAAGCACGTTGAGCCCGGTGTAGGATGGGACATATGAACCTGTTTTCTCGTCATATTTTAAGAAAGAGCAAAAATACGGTACCGTGACAACGACTGTGTCATAGTTATTGACGACAACTACACAAACAGCATCGGCATAGTTTGCCATCGGCAAATCATCCGGCATACTTGAAAAGTATCCGTTCACACAATGCGCAACGCCGACATAATCGCCGTCAAGCTTTTTTACAGCTTCACTATCCTGTTCATACAGATATAAGCCGTAAGCTCCCTGGGCAACGCTTGCGGACACAAGCGTGAAGAGACATTTGTTTATATCCTCGCCGTATTCGACGATCTTCACGACAGGTCTTTCAAAGGAATAAATCTTTTGCTGCGTGTATTCCTTTTCTTTTTCCGTATATGAAGATGCTACGCCGAGCTCATCAAGTGTCGGGCTGTAGCCCGACGCGATTTTTTCAGCCATACCGTTTTGGTATATGCTCTCGTACGTACTGCCGTACAATTCATCGATGACCCCGGCATAAACCGCTGTCTGTGTTATAAGACATTCCTCTATGAAGGCGCGAACACAGGCATCGGTATAGTAATCCTTTTCGGCGATAAGCGCTTCGATAGTACATGAAAGGCAAAAGGTACGGTCTTCGGCTATATTGTAATATACGCCGTCGCATCCTGTGTGCTCGCCCTCACGCGGTGTAATCTTCAGCAGCTCTCCGTTGACACATGAAGATATTTTTGTCCCTTCGAGCATAGATATTGCAAGACTGTCGCCGGACACATCATATTCGCCTGAAAAAGATGCCGCAGCGGCAAGATATTTGACGGACGGAGATGTGCTCAGCGAGCTGTTGCTGCCGTTATATGTTATTGCCGTCAGACTTATTCTGCCGTTTTTCCACGGCGGTAATACGTCATTGTGTTCGCTTCCCGATGTGCTTTCTGATGTATCATACGACTCATCGTTTGGGATATTTCTCAGCATTGGTAGCATCACGACGAGTACCATTGCCACGATGAGTACTATTGCCGCCGCGACAAATATCATACGGTGCGGCTTTTTTGCACGACGTTTTATTATACTGCCGGCCGGCTGTTTTACTGAAGCGGAAAATGTATCCGCGGGATCGGTTTTTTCTATGTTTTTCATCATTTCATCAAGTTTGTGATCATTCATCTGAAATTGTTCCTTTCAGTTTTTTCCTCGCGCGTGCAAGCATTACACGGAAGTTAACGCTGCTGACACCCATTATCGATGCAGCGGCTTTGCCGTCATAATCGTCAAAATAAAACAGAGATACGGCAGTGCGCTCGTCTGCCGTCAGCGTCGCCATAGCAGCGTACAAAACCGAATAATCCTGTTTTTCCTCTGTTGACAGATCAGGCAGTGACTCGAAAAAGCGTTCCATGTGATCTGTGCTGTCAAATTCGCAAAGCGGCGTCCTGCGTCGCAATGAATCACGAAAGCAATTAACGCACACAGAAAACAACCATCGGTCAAACGGTTTTGACGAGTCATAATACATGATCTTTCGTGACACCTTAAGCCATGTTTCCTGATACAGGTCCTCAGCATCGTGATAATTTTTACACAGTGAAAAGCACAATCGTGAAAGCCTTGCGCCATACTGCACGATATAGCTTTCTATATGCCTGTTTGCTTCACTTTCCGTCATGCTTTCCCCTCTCAGATTTGTTTTTTTGTCTTAAGCAGCGCCGTCATACTGTAATACGCAGGAAAATTTGATAATGTTACATTTTTATAAGAAAGCTATCTTTTTTCATTTTTGCGATATGCGATGTATTCGTTCACAGCGGCGTATAGTGTAACGAACGACACACTCAGCAAAACGCCGGCGACAATATCCGTAAGCCAATGCACGCCGGAGATCAGCCGTCCGATGATCATCATCGCCGTAAACACCGCACAGACGGCGTTTATGGTGCACACCGTTTTTTTATTTTTTATCATACGTGAGTACTGCATCATAGCAGTCGGCATTATACATGCCGCAAGCAGAGTCGTGGAGGACGGATATGAAGCTTCCAAAAAGCCGTTTATAAGCACAGGCCGATAATTCACGACGCATCCTTCGAAAAACATATACGCTCCGAAAACGATCAGATAAAAGACACCGAGCGTAAGAATACTGCTGTCGACTTGCATAATGCTTTTTCTTTTTATAAGCTGACATAACCCGATCACTGCGAATGACAAAGCAATAAACACGGGAAGTAAACCCGCCCAGTCGGTAATATCATATAACGTCATGTTCAAGCCGAACAGGTTGTGTGTCCATCCGTTTAACGTCGCCAGCCCTACAGACGAGCCGTTCGGGCCTATGCTTTTGACGTCGACGAACATAAGCAGAGCAGTAAGCGTCAGAAAAGCGAATAATGACAGTGCTGAAATCAGGAAATGTTTTTTGTACGGGTTTTTCATAAAAGCTCCTTCAAATACTGTATTGGCAGAATGCCTGCATACAGAATAACGTAAGGAGCTTAAAAAAGACAGAATCGGCACGTCACCGCCATGATACGTTTCGTATCATAGCCTTTTCAACAGCAAGGTACCCTTTATAACAATCAGCATAAATGAATACACCGCCGCGTACGGTTCAAGCGTCAGGATGAACATGAATACACAAATAATACTCATGCACAGCGAGATCGTTTCTTTTTTTTTCAGCCAGAACTCGTTATCGCAGTTCTGCAAAGCGAGCAGAGCCGCCCCGAAAAGCACTCTCAGGATAATGATTATGCAGAATGATACTTTTATGTACTGCATATTGTCGGCGAGCAACAAAGGCACCTGTATTATCGTACTGCCGTTATGTCTGCCGAATATCGGGGCTAAAAGAAGAAGCAACGCCGACAGATCAAGCAGTCCAAAAACCGTGTTTTTTATATGCCCGGTTTTTTCCGCTGTAGTGCTTTCGGCAACAGATATCAATTCTTTTGAAGACAACAGCTCATCCACCGTTATATTGAAGTATCCGGCTATAGCCTTAAGCGAATCGATATTCGGATATCCGCGGCCTGCTTCCCATTTTGATATGGCGGTCCTTGAGACATATAGCTTTTCGGCAAGCGCTTCCTGCGTAATACCCTCTTGCTTTCGCAATTTTTGTAGTTTTTCACATAGCTGCATATATTAATTTCGCTTTCTGTGATGTAAATATAATGATCTAAACATTGATAATATCATACATCGGTATCTTTTTCAAGCCGCGAAAAGGTGAAAACAAAAGCAGGCAACAAAAATATGAATATGCACCCCCAAAAAAGATTTGACTCTTCTATAGGTGCATATCACATTTATAACAAATACCGACCGCTTGCTGCGCATTGAGCGAGCTTATGCCGTTTCTGCTGAAGTCACTTTTCCCGGCTTCTACAATACTTATGTGTCCGGTGCTGTGATAATTACGCGCAACAGCAACGTTCGTCTGTTCATACAGCTTATGTGCTTTCTACTGTACAAGCTCCTATTTGCTGTGCAAGAAGCTCATATAACTTTTGCGGATCGATCGGCTTTGACATATGAGCGTTCATGCCGGCATCCATGCTTTTCTGCATGTCCTCTGCAAACGCGTTGGCACTCATAGCGATTATCGGAACGTCTTTTGCGTCCGGGCGGTCGAGCGCGCGTATAGCTCTTGCCGCTTCGAGTCCGTCAAGCTCCGGCATACGTATGTCCATAAGGATTGCGGAATAAAACCCGGGCAGCGATCGGTTAAACCTATCGATGCCGAACTGCCCGTTCTCAGCGGTATCCACAACGCAGCCAGCCTTTTCGAGAAGCTTTACGGCAATCATTGAGTTAAGATGATTGTCTTCACAAATAAGGATTCGTTTACCGCTGAAGGAATAGGTTTTGAGCGGAGCTTTTGTCGGTAATTTTCTCAGGGAACAAACCACCGGCAAGCGCAAGGTTACGCAGAATTCCGTGCCCTTATCCATCTCACTTTTGACAGTGATCGTACCG
>CAZFZL010000106.1:0-5286 GCA_964523005.1 uncultured Oscillospiraceae bacterium | reverse complement strand
GATCATCGCTAGGCCAAGCCCGCCATGAAAACTTAGTCCGCCCTGCCAGACGGCGATGACATCAAGGAAGGTCTCCTGCTTCACATCGTCGGTGAGTACGTACAGCAGCCGCGCGCCGATAACGGCGATAGGTATGAGGAAGAGCACGAGATTGATCATCGTGTCCTCCGAAAGTCCTTCGTGCTTTGTTGCGTGGCGCAGGAAGTACCAATAAGCGAGTACGATGCCTATGCATATGAATATCGCATACCATCTGATAGTGAGCGCACCGTCAAAGAGCGAAAGCGCTACTTCGTTGAGCTTGAAATCTCCGATACCGAGTCCCGGAAAGCTGATAGTGTTGATGTCCATTTACTTTTGTTCCTTTCTTATAGGGTCTACGACGGAAAGCGTGCTGTATTCCTCGCAGTACAGCGAGTCGAAGCATTCCTTCACGTCAGCGTAGGAGACCGAAGAGATGATCCTCGGTATATCAAAAAGATGAACTCCGGCAAACATATATGATGTAAACGCGCCTGCCGTTTCATCTGTCGAATCAAAGGTTTGGATGAACGCAGAATACACCGTTTTTTTCGCGCGTTCAAAATCGCTTTCGGAGAAAAAAACGCGTTTTCGATACGCTGTTTCCTCCATGACGGCAGCGTATACTGCCTCAGGGTCCTTAGATGAGCCTTCTATGCATGCAAAAGCACCGGTGCGCAGGAACGAGTACGACGCGCCGAAGCGCTTTGTGATAAGTCCGCTTTCGTAGTGCTTCGTGTAGAAATCCCCCGATTGACCGAATATTGCTCTGAGCAGTATCGAGTTGATGAAATCGCGTCTTACGATGTCTTCACCGAAGCCCGGTACATCCTTGAATCCGATGGCAAACAGCGGCTGCGCGACTTCGAGCTGCTCCAAAGAGCGCTTTTTGAAGACTTCACGCGGCTCGTCAGGATATGAACGCGAAAAACCGCCGTCTGTTTTTTTCTGCTCAAGCACTTTGTCGCATATTGCCGCGACCTGCTCTACCGTAATATCTCCGCATACGCTAAGAAGCATATTGGAAAGGTCGTAAAACGTATTATAGCATTCGTACAGCAGCTCAGGTGTGATGTGTGAGATCGATTCGACAGTACCGGCTATGTCGTTGCGCATCGGGTTGTTCTTGTACATCGCCTGCATAAGCCCGAAGAACACGCGCCAGTTCGGGTCGTCGTCGTACATCCGTATCTCCTGCCCGATTATACCCTGCTCCTTCTGCACCGATTTTTTATTGAAGAACGGGTGAGTAACGAAATCAAGCAGCACGGTGAGGTTTTCTTCGTAATTGTCGGTCGCCGTGAAATAATAACTTGTCACGTCAAAATCAGTTCCGGCGTTCGAATCGCCTCCGAGAGCGGCAAACTGCATGAATGCGTCGCTGCCGTCTTCCTGCTCGAAGAGCTTATGTTCGAGAAAATGAGCTATCCCGTCGGGAACGGTGACGAGCTCGCCGTCTCTTCTTCTGAATGTGCTGTCGACAGAGCCGTAGCGCGTTGATATCTTTGCGCACAGCGTCGTGTGCTTTTTAGGTATGACGCAGACTTCAAGCCCGGAAGAATGGACGAAGCTGTCGCAGCGTTCGCCGAGCAGTTTGTCAATCCTCGTCTGTATATTCATCCAGCTCCTCCTTTACTCCTCTGAGAAAATATATCGTCTGTACGCGGACGCTTTTTGCCGCGCGTACTATATCGTCCTTCGTGAGCGCGTTTATTCTGCATATCATATCCTCCGGCGTGAATAAATCACCCGTGACGCTTCTCATCAGATACCACGACGCGAGCGCGTAGCCGCTGTCGCCGATGCTGCGGTAGTTGCTTATGAGCGATTTTTTTGCCGCAGCAATCTCGTCGTCATTGATGTTTCCGTCGGCGATCTCCTTGAGCTGTGCGAGAATACCGTCGCGCGCCTTTTCAAAGTTTTCATTTTCAATTCCGCTCGTAACGAACAGCACGTTCTTGTATCTGTCGCCGCCTGTCGAGCAGTAATAGCACAGCGACATCTTTTCTCTTATCACGGTGAAAAGCTTCGAGCTCGGTGCGCCGCCGTATACTTCGTTGAACAGCGCGAACGCCGGGTAATCAACGCCTGCGCTGTCGATGCCGATGCGCATACCGATCGTCAGCTTGCCCTGCGCAGCCGGAAGCTCCTCGATAACGGTAGCCGGCGGTGTACCGGGATCGGCGGTGTCAGTCACCGGAACGGCGCTGTCGCGCGGAGCGAACGGCGGAAGCTTCTTATTAACATAATTCAGGACGGTAGCTTCATCCTGCGAACCTGCGTATGAAATGATCGTCGGCGTATCTGCTATGATATGCTTGTACAGCTCATAGAGCTTTTTCCCGTCGTACGCTTTTACATCATCGATATATCCGCTTGCCGGAATGGAAAACGGTTCGTTTTCGCACATGAGAGACAGGCATCTGTCAACAGAATACGACGCCTTGTTGTTGAGCTTTTCGGATATGAGGTTTATCAGATTTTCCTTTTCTGAGTTTACATAATTACTATTGAACTCATCCCTTTCGACAAGCGGTGAATACAATACATCCGAGAGCAGCTCAAGCGATGACGCGAACAGGTCGCTGCCGTCAGGGACGTATGCGTTGTCAAGAAAAGAGGTGTAGGCTGAGAAATACAGCGCTTCGCCGCTTTTTTGTGTTAAATACGAAAGGGAGGCTGAATACAGCTCCTCGCGCCGTATGCTTATATCGCGAAGCGTCGGGAACGACTTCGAGCCGCGCTTCAGTACGCCTGAGAGCAGGGAACAGCCGGCTGCGTTCTCACGAGTAAGCGGCAGGACATACGTAACCATGAACATCGATGTTTTGAATTTTTTCGTCGTCAACGCGTTGAGCGTGACACCATTACATATCTTTTTCGGCATCTGTATTTTCCTTTTCAGTCGTAAGCCTGTATGTCCTTCGTGCACATACCGCTGTATTGGTCGCAGTAGAGCGTAGCGTCTCTGTGGAGTCTGAGCGCTGAGGCAGGGCAGGACTCACTGATTTTTCCGTTGAGAGTGAGATTGACTGCTTTTTCCTTTGTGGTGCCGGGCACGACACAGAAAATGTGTGCTGCGCTCACGAGCATCGGGACTGTCAGCGTAATAGCCTTTTTCGGTACATCATCTATCGTTTTGAAGCAGCCGTCGTTGACCTGCTGTTGTCTGCATACATGGTCGAGCGTGACCGGCTTTACCTTGAACGGATCCTTGAAATCAGCCATTCCCGTACCGGGGTCGTTGAAAGCGATATGACCGTTTTCGCCTATACCCATACATACGATGTCCGGCGGATATTCCGTCAGCAGTGCGCTGTAGCGGCTGCATTCAGCCTCCGGGTCGGTCGCCGTGCAGTCTATGCAGTTAACAGAGGCAAACGGAGCTTTGTTGAAAATATGAGCCTTGAGGAAGTTTCCGAAGCCCTGCGGTGCGTCAGCGGGCAGACCGATGTATTCGTCCATGTGGAAGGCGTTTATCGATGAAAAATCGACGCCGCTTTCGAGCAGAGCCGCAAGAAATTCGTTCTGTGACGGTGCGGCGGCAAATATGATGTTTATCGTCTTTTTGGTTGCGAGCAGTCTGTTTATTACGGCAGCACAGTCGGCAGCCGCCGCGCTGCCCATTTCTTCGCGTGTGGTGTAGACCTTCGTTTTCAGTCTGTCGGTACGTCCTTCAAATAGCTTCATTGTTCTTATCATACACCTTTCTGCCGTTCGAATATACGGCATATATATTAATATCGTCGTCGAAAACCGTCAAATCAGCGTCCATGCCGCTCGCAATGCGTCCCTTTGAGGTCAGTCCGACGAGCGCAGCAGGCGTTGCGGTGATCATTTTCACCGTGTCGCAAAGCGGCACATCGGCTTTTTTGTACATCGTTCTCACAAGTCTGTCGGTCGTGGCGATGCTTCCGGCAAACGCGCTTCTGTCCGGCATCTTCGCAACGCCGTCTTCTATGATGACCTCATAGCCGTTCTTTGCGGAGCCGAGAAAACCGGTACCCGATGTCTGTCCGGCGCAGCGCATGCTGTCCGTGCAGAGCAGTGTTTTGTCGGCGCCCTTTGTTGTGTATATATAATTGAGCATCGAAATGGGCAGATGGCATCCGTCCGCTATCAACTCAACGCACATTCCGTCTATCATATATCCGGCTTCGATAAGTCCGGGATACCTGAAGCCGCCTATCCTGCGCAGGGAAGACATGGCCGAATAGAAATGGGTCATCAGGCGGCAGCCAGCGTTATACGCCTTTACCGCGTCCTCGTAGAATGCGTCTGAGTGACCTATCGAAACGGCAATGCTGCGGTCGGTCGCTTCGCGTATAAATTGCTGTGCGCCGTCAAGCTCCGGGGCGACCGTCCAGCGCATGATGCTGTCGGTGGCGGCAAATATCCTTCTGTAATGCTCCGGCTTTGGTGTTTTTATATATTTTTCATCCTGCGCACCCTTGTAAGCGAGCGCACAGTATGGGCCTTCGATGTGGAGTCCCGGCATAAATGCGCCGTCGGCAGGTGTGTTTTTGATCGAATCGAACACATCGAAAAGGGAGAAAAGCTCTTCGTCAGGGCAAGAAAGGGTAGTCGGGAGCATCGTCGCCGTGCCGTGTGAGGCGTGGAAACGCGCCGCGCCGAGAAACGCTTCGGGCGTTGCGTCGGAGAAATCGAAGCCGCCGCCGCCATGGACGTGGATGTCGATAAATCCGGGGGAGATATATTTGTCACCGTAATCAATACAGCTTTCGCACCGGTTGTCAGGGCGCGCACTGCCGGCGTATGTTATCGTTTTTCCTTCAAAGCATACCTCGCCGCCGTCGATTATGCCGTCGGGTGTTACGAGTCTGCCTTTTACTGTTTTTGTTTCAGTCCTCACCGTATACCTCCATAAGCACGACCGCGTGCGCTGCAATACCCTCGCAGCGTCCCGTGAAGCCGAGCCCTTCCTCGGTCGTCGCCTTCACATTCACGCGTGACGCGTCGCAGCCAAGCAGCTTTGCTATCGCACAACACATCGCGTCGGTATATCCGCAAAGGCGCGGCTGCTGTGCTATGACGGTGCAGTCGGCGTTGAGGATCCTTTTCGGATCTATCGCTTTGAGCGTGCGTGTGAGCAGCTCTGCGCTTGAAATATCCTTGTACTGCATATCGCTGTCGGGAAACATTTTTCCTATGTCGCCCATACCGGCGGCGCCGATAAGCGCGTCGGTGAGCGCGACATAGGAAAAATGTTTCCCGACAGCGATATGCAGTACAAGGATATTTCAA
>CAZFZL010000105.1:0-5287 GCA_964523005.1 uncultured Oscillospiraceae bacterium | reverse complement strand
CGGTCTGTCGCGTGACCGCGCTTCGTTCGAGGTTCGTGACGTACATTATACCCATTACGGACGTATGTGCCCGATAGAAACACCTTAAGGCCCCAACATCGGACTTATATCCTATCTTGCGACATATGCGCGCGTGAACAATTTCGGATTCATCGAGGCTCCGTACCGCATAGTTGATAAGAAAAATGCGAAGGTAACAGACAAGGTAGTTTATCTCACCGCCGACGCGGAGGATGAATACACCATCGCTACCGCAAACGAACCGCTCGACAGCGAAGGTCGTTTTGTAAAGAAGAAGGTCGTTGGACGTCACAGAGACGAGATACTTGAACTTGAGGCTAACAGGTTTGACCTCATGGATGTTTCGCCTAAGATGCTCGTGTCAGTCGCAACGTCGATGATCCCGTTCCTTGAAAACGATGATAATACCCGTGCACTCATGGGCTCGAACATGCAGAAGCAGGCAGTGCCGCTCATGGTCTCCGAAGCTCCTATAGTCGCGACCGGTATGGAATACCGCGCGGCGGTCGACTCAGGTATAGTCGTACTCTGCAAGAGAAGCGGCTATGTCGAAACGGTAAGCGCCGACGAAGTAACCGTCCGTACCGATTCGGGTGACAAGGACACCTATAAGCTGCTTAAATTCAAACGCAGCAACCAGGGCACCTGCGTAAACGAGCGTCCCGTAGTCGAAAAGGGACAGCGCATCGAAGAAGGCGCAGTCATAGCCGACGGTCCTTCGACCGATCACGGCGAGGTCGCACTCGGCAAGAACGTGCTGATAGGCTTCATGACATGGGAAGGCTATAACTACGAGGATGCTGTTCTCATCAATGAGCGACTCGTAAGAGATGATGTATATACTTCGATCCATATAGAGGAATATTACTGCGAATCAAGAGATACGAAACTTGGCCCGGAGGAAATAACAAGAGATATCCCGAACGTCGGTGAAGACGCGTTACGCGATCTCGACGGCGACGGTGTTATATCAATAGGCTCCGAAGTTCATGCGGGCGATATACTCGTTGGTAAAGTCACGCCGAAGGGTGAAACAGAGCTGACTGCTGAAGAAAGACTGCTTAGAGCAATATTCGGCGAAAAGGCGCGTGAAGTGCGTGATACATCCCTCAAGCTCCCGCACGGCGAAGCAGGTATCGTAATCGACGTGAAAACGCTCACAAGAGACGATTGCGATGTGCTGCAGCCCGGAATAATCAAAGCGGTTCGTGTATATGTAGCTCAGAAGAGAAAGATCTCCGTCGGTGATAAAATGTCAGGCCGCCACGGAAACAAAGGCGTTATCTCGCGCATTCTGCCCTCAGAAGACATGCCGTTTTTGCCGGACGGAACTCCGCTTGATATAGTGCTCAACCCTTTGGGCGTACCGTCACGTATGAATATCGGTCAGGTTCTTGAAACCCATCTCGGTATCGCCGCGAAGAAACTCGGCTGGAAGATCATGACCCCCGTCTTTGACGGCGCGGATGAAATGGAAATACAGCAGTGCCTCGAAATGGCCGGACTCAGCCCTGATGGAAAGTCAGTGCTTTACGACGGAAGAACGGGTGTCGCGTTCGATAACCCCGTAACGGTCGGATATATGTACTTCCTCAAGCTGCACCATCTTGTCGACGATAAGATCCACGCCCGTTCAACAGGTCCGTATTCACTCGTCACTCAGCAGCCTCTCGGCGGTAAAGCTCAGTTCGGCGGCCAGCGTTTCGGTGAAATGGAAGTCTGGGCGCTCGAGGCGTACGGCGCGGCGTTTACACTGCAGGAAATACTCACTGTAAAATCTGATGATATCAAGGGAAGAGTCAAGGCTTACGAAGCAATCGTCAAGGGACAGAACATCCCCACGCCCGGTGTGCCGGCATCCTTCAAGGTGCTTGTCAAAGAGCTGCAGTCACTTGCGCTTGATGTGAGTGTTCGCGATAAAGACGACAATGAAATACCTCTCAAGGATTATGGCGACGAAGAGGTGGATGACGAACAGAAATACTCCAAGGAAAACCTCGGCCCCGACGTCATGGACACCGACGAGTTCATGTACGATGACGAAGAGGGAACGGTTTCCGATACCGACGAGGACAACGACGAAAGCGTTTCACCCGTTGATACCGATGATTACGACGAATAAGCGGCAAGGAGTGGATTTTAATGGACAATGTAGAGTTTTCCTCGATAAAAATAGGTCTTGCTTCGCCTGAGCAGATACGCTCATGGTCATACGGCGAGGTCAAAAAACCCGAAACCATCAATTACCGTACGCTCAAACCGGAGCGTGACGGATTATTCTGCGAACGCATCTTTGGGCCGACAAAGGACTGGGAATGCCATTGCGGAAAGTATAAAAGAGTCCGCTATAAGGGAAAAATATGCGAAAAATGCGGCGTTGAGATAACCACGAACAAGGTACGCCGCGAGCGCCTCGGACACGTTGAGCTCGCTGCACCGGTATCTCATATCTGGTATTTCAGAGCGATCCCGTCACGCATGGGTCTGCTGCTCGATATTTCACCGAGGCTGCTCGAAAAAGTGCTGTATTTTGCACAGTATATCGTTCTTGATGCCGGTGAAACACCTCTGCATAAGCAGCAGCTGCTCACCGAGCGCGAATATCGTGATTACTACGAAAAATATGAGGACGATTTCCGCGTCGGCATAGGTGCCGAAGCTATAAAAGAGCTGCTGACCGAAATAGACCTCGAGGCTCTCTCTGCCGAGCTGAAGGAAGAACTTCTGACGGCACAGGGACAGCGTAAAGCTAAGTTCATCAAACGCCTTGAGGTGGTTGAATCCTTCAGACTTTCAGGAAACAGACCCGAATGGATGATTCTTGAAGCCATACCCGTCATACCGCCGGACATCCGTCCGATGGTACAGCTCGACGGCGGTAGATTTGCCACCAGCGACCTGAACGATCTTTACCGAAGAGTCATTAACAGAAACAATCGTCTCAAAAGACTTGAGGAGCTGCAGGCACCTGAAATAATCATACGCAACGAAAAACGTATGCTTCAGGAAGCCGTAGACGCGCTCATCGATAACGGCAGACGCGGACGCCCTGTCACGGGTCCGAACAACCGCTCGCTCAAATCGCTTTCCGAGATGCTCAGAGGTAAGCAGGGACGCTTCAGACAGAACCTGCTCGGCAAACGTGTCGACTATTCCGGCCGTTCCGTTATCGTTGTAGGCCCTGAACTCAAGCTCTATCAATGCGGCCTCCCGAAAGAAATGGCGCTCGAGCTGTTCAAGCCTTTCGTAATGAAGACGCTTGTCGCTACCGGAAAATCTACAAATATCAAAGACGCGAAGAAAAAGGTCGAAAGAGCCAACGCCGATGTGTGGGACGCTCTTGACAACGTGATAAAGGAACATCCCGTTCTCCTCAACCGTGCGCCTACACTCCACCGTCTGTCAATACAGGCGTTCGAGCCGGTGCTCGTAGAAGGCAGAGCAATCAAGCTGCATCCGCTCGTATGTACTGCATTCAACGCTGACTTCGACGGTGACCAGATGCCGGTCCACGTTCCGCTTTCAGCAGAAGCACAGGCGGAGAGCCGCTTCCTTATGCTCTCGGCAAACAACCTTCTCAAGCCGGTTCACGGCCACGCTGTGACCGTTCCTACTCAGGATATGGTGCTCGGTTCGTTCTACCTGACAATCGATAAGCCCGGCGAACCCGGTGAAGGCAATGTATACCGTGATTTCAACGAAGCGATGATGGCATACGAGAACGGCTTGCTCGGACTCCATGCGCCAATAAGTGTCCGCATAGAAAAAGAAATAAACGGCGAAATGAAGCAGGGCATGGTACATACCACGCTCGGCAGAATGATATTCAATAACCCTATCCCCCAGGATATCGGCTTTGTAGACAGAACCGATCCGGCAAACGATTTCAAGCTTGAGATCGATTTTGTGGTCACTTCCGATGAGCTCGGAAAAATCGTTGACCGCTGCATCAGACAGCACGGCAATACCACCACTGTCGAGGTGCTTGACAAGATCAAGGCTCAGGGATATAAGTATTCCACTCGCGGGGCAATAACCATATCCGTATACGATATGTCTATTCCGGAGGAGAAGAAAACTATTCTCGCTGATGCGGAAGCTCAGGTCGATAAGATCGTGGCTCTGTTCAGACACGGACTCCTTTCCGATGCCGAGAGAAGCACAAGAGTGCTTGCCGTCTGGGATAAGGCGACGAAGGATATTTCAACAGCACTTCAGAGAGACCTTGAAAAATATAACCCTCTAAACATGATGGCTGTATCCGGCGCACGTGGTTCTATAAAACAGATAAGACAGCTTGCCGGTATGAGAGGACTTATAGCGTCTGCCACCGGTAAAACCATTGAAATGCCTATAAAATCGAATCTGCGCGAAGGTATGAAAATACTTGAGTACTTTACCGCAGCCAGAGGCGCAAGAAAAGGCCTTGCCGATACCGCCCTCAGAACAGCTGACTCAGGCTACCTTACCAGACGACTCGTCGATGTCTCGCAGGAGGTCATAATCCGCGAAGAAAACTGTCATTCACATGACGGAATAATTGTCAGCGAAATAACAGAAGGCAAAGAAGTTATTGAACCGTTCAGCGATAGACTTATCGGCAGATATACCTGCGGTGCTGTCGTTGACCCGCAGACCGGTGAGGTGCTCGTTGACGATGACGTTATGATGAACGAAAAGGACGCCGCGAAGATTATCACCGCCGGAATAAAAGAAGTAAAGATTCGTTCAGTGCTGACGTGTAAGTCAAAGTACGGTGTGTGCGTTCATTGCTATGGCTCCGACCTTGCGACAAGGAAACCGGTAAGCATCGGTGAATCAGTCGGTATCATAGCGGCCCAATCTATCGGCGAACCCGGTACACAGCTGACCATGAGAACCTTCCACTCCGGCGGTGTTGCCGGCAGTGATATTACTCAGGGTCTTCCGAGAGTCGAAGAGCTGTTTGAAGCAAGAAAACCGAAGAAAACAGCAGTGCTTGCCGAGTGTGACGGTAACGTCCGCATAGATGATGTCAAAAAGAACAAGGTCGTGTACATTGTCGATGATAAGACCGGCGAAGAACATGAGCATGTTATACCGTTAGGACTGCATATAAAGGTAGCCGAAGGCTCGTACGCTTACCGCGGAATGTGCTTGACAGAAGGCTATGAAAACCCGGCAGACATATTGCGTGTCAGTGGACTCCATGCAGTATATCAGTATATAATCAAAGAGACTCAGCGCGTTTACCGTCTCCAGGCGGTTGAAATAAATGATAAGCATA
>CAZFZL010000104.1:0-5495 GCA_964523005.1 uncultured Oscillospiraceae bacterium | reverse complement strand
TCGCGCAAAAGCACCAAGGCAAGCCGATTCGCACCTTTGCGATAGGCATGGACATGGACGCGATCGATCTGAAATACGCGCGCACCGCCGCAGAATATATCGGCAGTGAGCACAGCGAGGTCATAATATCGGACAGCGACGTTCTCGGTTCGCTTGAGACGGTCATCGCCGCGCTCGGCACCTTCGACATCACCACTATACGCGCAAGCATCGGTATGTATCTTATCTGCCGCGCAATTCACGAAACCACAAACATCCGCGTACTGCTGACCGGGGAAATATCCGACGAGCTGTTCGGCTACAAATACACGGACTTCGCGCCGAACGCCGAAGCGTTCCAGCTTGAGGCAAAAAAGCGTGTGAGCGAGCTGTATATGTACGACGTGCTGCGCGCCGACCGCTGCATTTCTGTCAACTCTCTCGAAGCGCGCGTGCCGTTCGGCGACCTCGATTTCGTAAGCTACGTCATGTCGATCGATCCCAAAATTAAAATGAACCGATACGGAAAGGGCAAGTACCTGCTGCGGCATGCATTCGCCGACGGCTATCTGCCGGCGGAAATACTGTGGCGCGAAAAAGCGGCATTTTCCGACGCCGTCGGTCACTCGATGGTTGACTGCCTGAAGGATTTCGCGAACGGCTTCTATACAGACGCTGAGTATGAACACAGGCGTAAAAGCTATACACACGCCACTCCGTTCACGAAGGAATCGCTGCTCTACCGTGAGATATTTGAAAAATATTATCCCGGTCAAAGCGAAATGACAGCGGATTTCTGGATGCCTAACAAAGCGTGGAAGGGCTGCGATGTCAACGACCCGTCAGCACGCGTGCTGTCGAACTACGGTGACAGCGGAAAATGACCGCACTGTAAAAAAGCACAATAAAAATCAGGCGGCAGAAGCGTTTTTGCTTCTGCCGCCTGAATATCGTTATCAGTCGGCACGTGAGACGTATTTTTCGTTTACGAATTCGTACAGATCGTCGTATATCGAACGCAGCAGCGGATCTGATGAGAGGCAGGCATGATAGAATTCTCCCGGTATACCGCCCTGATAATACATTTTCACGGTATTCATGTACCCTGTCTCTGCTCCGACATCGAGATAATTCTTGAAATTCTCAATGTTTTCGGGCTTTGTGCCGCCTATTTCCAATTCAGTACACATCCCGAACAGCTTTGATATCTGCGCGTTGTCGTATAGCCGCTGCTTCGGTATAGACATATTGAAGGCGTAGTTCGGCTGCATACAGGCTATATCGAAGCCGTTTGATTCCCAATCGCGGAAGCCGGACGCCTGATAATATGGTATCCAGAAAAACTTCATTCCGAGCGAATGGAGATAATCTCTCGCGTAAGCGATAAGCTCAAGCTCGAATTCATCGCTGTAATTTATATCTTCCTCGAACCAATAAAACCCTCCGAGCGTCAGATGGGCGTGAGAAGCTTCGGAGTACTTCTGCATCTGCACGTCGATTATCCACTTCAGGAGCTTTTTTCTGCCCTCAAGCGTATCGGTGTCCTCGTCGATCCCGTCGCCGTCGATGTCGCCGAACTTCTCCGGAAACTCGCCGTAATGCACCTTTGAGCAGAGTATCGAGAAGAACACGGTGACGCAGTAATCCTTGATGGAAAGCGCTTTTTGTGTCGATGCGACGGCTTTTTCAAGCGCGTCGAGGTTATAGCCCTTTTCGAACACGTTGTCGACGTAGTATTTCCAGCCGTCGGCGCATTTGTAAAGCTTCGAATACGTATACACCGAATACGGAAGGAACAGGAACGAATCGAACAACGTGTCTTTTATATTGCCCTTTGTGTCAAGGTAGGCGACGTAGGGAAGAAGCTGCTTTTCATCGGCGAGCCCGAGATGGTTTTCACCGACCTTTTCCTGCGGCACGCAGTTATACGCAAGAAGCATGTTATGAAGTCCGAGAAAAGCCGAATAATCAGGGTACTTGTCGATATGGCGCGTATGCTCCTTCGTTTTCGGACCGTCCGGTGTGATGTGCTGTGTATCGGCGCTCACTGTCCGCGTACCGAATATCGATATGTCGTCGATCCAGACGTGCCTTGATACTTCAAATTCGAGCGATACATAGAGCGCCCTGCATGGTGTAAAGGTCTTTTCGAAGTTAAACACATAAGAATCGTGCGCGCAGCACAGACTGCGTTCGCGAACAACCGTCTGCCAATCGACACCGTTTTCGGAAAGCCTTACGCAGCAGTCGCGCGGCAGCTTCACCGCCGTGGCATCCTCGCGCAGGAATCCGATGCTGATGCCCGACACGGCTGAAAGTCCGCCGAGTCTGAATAGCACCGTTCTTCCGACACCCCATGTGAAATGGAAAAACGCATCGTCACCGCACGTTGCGGCTGAAGCGCGAACACCGTCCGTAAGCTTGGAGATCGCTGCTTTCGAATTGTAATACTCCGTGTGGTATTGATCCGGGATCGGCGCATCTGAGGATATTTTGACGGGAGCCGTTCCGGCTGCAAGATTGATCTTTTCATCCGACAGGGTTTCCCAAACGGGAGGATCGTCGGTTCTTTCGATCGTGTAATCAGCGTAGTAGCTCATGTTGATCGTACTCTCCGCACAGCGGCGGACGCCTTTCGTTTTTTTGAATGTTAGCATACGCCCGGTGAAAAGTCAATAGATAAGCTATACTATCCTTTGATATTGCAAAAACACGCACGATGTGCTATCATACACTTGAATAAGAATCTGATTTTATATCGGGAGTAAAAAAATGAAAAAGCTTTTCACGCTCTTACTGATACTCTGCCTGCTGACTTTGCTGTTTTCCTGTTCGGAGCAGGAAGCAAACGACAGCGGCACTTCAGCCACGGAATCATCACCGGAAAAAACATCAATAACCGAAAGTGAGGAAGAAACGGTGTATCTTGACGGAAAAAAGCTCGTTGTCTTCGGTGATTCGATAACGGCACTCGGTTCATGGGGCAGAAGCTCTGCAAATGAGCTTAATATGTATTTCTTCAACGGCGCGATGGGCGGTATAACCTCAACCCAGGGCATAGACCGCTTCGACGCTTATGTCGCGTCACAATCGCCTGATTTTGTGACCGTGCTGTTTGGGATGAACGACCTTATCATGACGGCGGCAAACACTCCGCGCGTCACGCCGGAGCAGTTCGGCGAAAACCTGAAAACGCTCGTTGAGATGATACGCGACTGTGGCGCCGTGCCGATACTTATGACATCCAATCCGCTCAACCCGGACCTTTTCTACTCGGTACAGGGTCAAAACAGCGCGTGGTATTCGCTCGTCGGCACTCCGCTCGAGTGGCTCGATGTGTACAACGAGATGACGCGAACGGTAGCAGCACAGACCGATGCGTTCCTTATCGACACGCGTGAAGCGTGCGAAGGCGTGTCGTTTACTGTTCTGCTTTCCGACGGGATCCACCTTGCCGCAAAGGGAAATGAGATATTTACCAATGCCGTTGCAGAGTTTTTCAAAAGTCATTATGAAAACGACCCTGACGCCGCGCCGGTTTCCGAAAGCGACACCTACGTTTATGTGCAAAGCGGCGATGAAGCCGTATCTCTCGTATCGTTCTCAGCCGAGAGCTGGTACACTGTTACAGCATCGTATATGCGTTTTACCGAGAAGGATGGCGCGATAAGCGTTTGCAACACGAACGGGCTGTGGCCGGAAGCCCACTGTCTGCCGGAAGCCCCCCTATGCGTTTCAGTCAGCGACGGCGTGCTGTATTATGACATCACCCTCGCTAACGTGAACGCGAGCCTCATTCTCTTCTTCGACGGCGCTACGCCGTCTGCCTACACTGACGGTCAGTACATCGTTATCAACCCGTCACTCGGCGGAAACACAGATTCGTATACCGGCGATCTGCTCGCTTCCCAGACGCTCAAGGGCTCCGTGGCGCTGTCCTCGATCGGTATACCCGCGTCATGCGTCAGCGAAGGAAACGTACTGATAACGGGAGTTAAGCTGTTCGTCGCCGGCAACGCGTATCAATATGTAACGATAAAAGAGCTTTCCGTCGGAGTTGAGTGACGGGAAAACCTTAGAATAAAGTATTAAAGGCAGTCGCTAACACAATAAAAACTCAGACGGCAGAAGCATTTTTCGCTTCTGCCGTCTTTCATGCAAATTTAAAATTTTCTCTAAACCATCCAAGCTCATCAGTTATTTCATATCACGATTACACTTCATATGTTCGGCTGCGGCTAAACAACAGCTTCGGGTTCTCGGCCCTCACTAATTATTTTTTCAGGTGAAAGGATTTTTTGCGTGAATACATATTGTCGTCCGCTCTTTTTATACACTCAGGAAGTGTTTTTTCATTTGCGTTATCCACACTTGCGCTGCCGATGCTGACGCTGAGTTCATACGGCAGTGTTCCCGCTGCGTTCATATCATCAAGCGCTCTTTGAAGCATGTCTTCAAACTCGCTTGCCGTGAGTTGTTCATCAAACGGTATAACAAGCAGAAATTCGTCTCCGCCGTATCTTGAAAGGAAAACGCTGCTCTTTCCGCACACCTGCCGCAACACTTCCCCGGTGGCAATCAATGCGTTGTCACCTTCGTTGTGACCATATTTGTCATTTATCAATTTGAAATAATTCACATCCAGAAACAACACGGTTATAGGCCGTCCGTGCGGATATTTGCTGAGATAGCGTTCGAGACTGCGGCGGTTATTGAGTCCGGTGAGTGCGTCAAGTGATATGCCGCTTTGTATTTTGTTCATCACTACCAGCAACACCGATATGGCAGCGCACGGCAGTTCAAGGCTGATGCCGTATATTATTATCTGTATTACTCCGCCAATAATAATCGGCAGCGCAAAAACAGAAATCGCAATCAGCTCATCCCGACGTTCAAACAGCTTCTCTTTTTTGTAATACGACAATGGGAACACCACGGTAAACACAAGATACGAAAGTATCACAGCAAAAAACAGCATTGATACCATGCCGCGATGATATACGTTTGCCGCATCAAGGAAAAAGCACCAGCCGGTAAGCGGAGAGCTTAATATCAACAGCATTATCACAAAAAGCGGTACAAAAAAGCACCACTGCCGCACTCGGCGCGGCATAAGTCTCCCGGTTGTTCTGTAATATGTATACAAGCACCACATCAGGACTGTGAGCATCAACATGAAGTAGTACATATTATAGCTGATATACAAGAGTATGCGCATAACAGCTCCACTCTTACCGTCAAACACCCACGTGCAAATATCTGCCGCGTACAAAATAATGAGAGACAGCAACGTCCTGCGCAGGAGCTGATTGTCATAGGTGTTCGTAAAAAACCGTCGATAGCCGAAATATATTATCAATACAAAGGCTGCCGCAAAAGCATCTACTCCGACATTGAAGAACAAAGCATTGTCAGGGCTGAATGTTATCATATATCAATCTCCGTTGCCTTTCATAACGTTAAGCGCACAAGCGGCGAAGCCGCAAAGGCTTGCGAAGCAAGACTTCTGCAAGTAT
>CAZFZL010000103.1:0-5500 GCA_964523005.1 uncultured Oscillospiraceae bacterium | reverse complement strand
CGATCATTCCATTCATTATTGAATATTCTTGATATATGATAACTTTTTTCGGGGGAAATTGCAAGTGTTTTGCAAAATATGTGAGTAAAAAAGTACGTTAACGCTCAATAAAACGCCTGTTTTACAGACTTATACCTGCCATCTGCAAAAAACAATATAAGCAGTGGCACCGCCCGACAGTGTCATGCTTTACTCCATATAACTTCTTATAAATATCTCACAGTGTCATGGATCACATCACATAGACGCCACCGGCGGTTACATTTACATTTTTGTCGGAAATTCACCGTAACGCTCTGACAAAAATAAAAGCTCGGAAGCAAGAACTTCCGAGTTTTTTTATCTATGTATCCTGCGCTCAACGAGCCTGTAAAAGCGGGTGACATACTGCTTGTATTTAGTACCCGGCGAGAGCCTGTCAAAATAATCGTCGTCATAAACGGAGCAGTTACCGATCGCCTCACGGTAGCTTCCCTCAAATGTGACATATTTGTCGAGTAGCTTTTCAAGATCGCGGATGGTACAGAGTGAATCATATCCGAGCAGCGACGCCGCAAATTCAACGCAGGTGTATGAATCCGGTATCGAAACGCGGTGCTTTACGAGCGACGACAGCGCCGAAAGGCTGTTGTAAAGCGTACGGTCAGTCTGCGTTTCATATTTCTGAACGAGCTCTTCGATAAAAGCGTATCTCTTCGCGCTCACCGGAACTTTTGCGACCTTTACGGCTATGTCCTGGTCGTTGGCAAGATACCGTGACGGCGTTTCGACGACGAACCCCGCGACCAGCGGCGCGTTCTGATGATAGCGCGCGAACGAATACATCTTGTCAATTTTGCCGTTGAGCGAAACAGAGGTGTGGTTATAGCCGTTGTGCGTGAGTACGCGTATTGCACGCCCGACACCGGTATTGGTTCTTGAAAAAATAATATATATGTAATGCTGTTCCTTCAAATTTTCGTTACCTTTCGGTTTATGCCTATGAACTATCTATGATATTTTACAATAAAAAATGCGTATTGTCAACAAATCCGAAAAAATTTCACGTTTTGCTATTTACAATCAAGCGACCTCGTGATATAATCAATTAATCTATTTGAGAAATAAAGTGCGTGTTGACAATGACAAAGCTCCGGTATATAATCACTATCGTACAAAACAGCAGAAACCTTTATGCTTTTTAAAAATTAAATAAAGAAAAAGGAGAATGGAAATATGCAGACCTCAAGCGCAAAAATGGACGAAGGCATCAGATATTCAAAAGCAATAACGAAGATCAGAAGTGCGCGAAGCACGATATTGGTCGTCGCCGTACTCAGTGTCATAAACTTTATTCTTATCAACGCCGGGTCGGAAACATACTTTGTGTTTTCATTATCCTCAACGTACCTTTTAGCATCGCTCGGCGCGTATTATGCAGAAATGCAGACCATAGGAATAATCGCGAATATCTTAATAATCGGGCTGTTCGTACTGTTCTGGTTTCTGTCGAAGAAGAGACCGAAGTTCATCATCGGCGCACTCGTTATGTGGGTGCTCGATTTCATATTTATGCTATCTGCGGCGCTGCTGCTGTACGAAGAAGGACTCGCAGACAGCTTGCTTGAGCTGGCGTTCCGCGCCGTTGTCCTCGTCTCGTTAATACTCGGCACGGTCGGCGCGTTCACGCTCGGCAAATACACCCCCGAACAGATAAATGAATTCACCTCTTCCACATCAGATCCCTCAAACGGGACGCTTTACGTCGATTCGCAGGTCAGTGATGCTCAAGAAGAGGAAAAGAGCGGCGATGAGTCCGAATCCGATACCGACGCAGACGCCGGCGATGCCGGTGATAACGGTGATGCCGACGGCAATTCATAACGCAAAATAATACGGAGATATGCTTTTGTAACCCAAAAGCCGAAAAGAAAAATGATTGAAATTAAACACCTCACGAAGACCTACGGCGATAAAAAGGCCGTTGACGACCTTTCACTTACGATAAACGACGGATTGATATACGGATTCATCGGGCATAACGGCGCCGGCAAGACGACGACGATAAAATGCCTTTGCGGTATCCTCGGCTTTGACAGCGGCACGGTACTCATAGACGGCGTTTCCGTTGCCGATCATCCGCTCGAATGCAAAAAATCACTCGCATACATACCTGACAACCCCGATCTTTACGATTATATGACTGGTATAAAATTTCTCAATTTCATCGCTGATGTTTTTTCCGTTCCGGCGGATAAACGCAGCGCTGACATTGAAAAATATGCAAAGCTATTCGGGCTTACCGACGATCTTGCGTCGCCCATAAGCAGCTATTCGCACGGAATGAAGCAGAAGCTTGCCATAATCTCCGCGCTTATCCATGACCCGAAGCTTATCGTCCTTGACGAGCCGTTTGTCGGTCTTGATCCGAAGGCCTCGTTCGAGATGAAGAAGATAATGCGCGAAAGATGCGATGCTGGATGCGCAATATTCTTCTCAACGCACGTGCTTGAGGTCGCCGAAAAGCTCTGTGACAGGGTCGCTATCATCAAAAACGGAAAGCTTGTCATAGACGGGGATATGGAAAGCGTACGCGGTGAGGAATCGCTTGAGGAAGTGTTCCTTGAGCTTGAAAACGATACGCTTGCGGAGAAATGATATGCTGAAAATACTTGTAAGATCACAGCTCGGTCAGCTGTCTGCAATGATGTTTTCGCGCGACTCGAAATTCATGTCAGGCAAACAGGGCGTGCAGAAGCAGCGTTCAGACAACAAAACCAAACGTATCCTGCTATATGTTTTTCTGTTCGTGATGATGTGTATTTCGTTCGGCTCGATCTTCTCGGCGATTTTCCTGACGCTGCACGAAAGCGGCAACGACAAGCTTTATTTCATGCTCACCGCCGGACTCTCGTTTTTCTTCGGAATATTCATGAGCATCTTCACCGCTCAGAAAATGTTGTACGGTGCAAAGGACAACGAAATGCTCCTGAGTATGCCGATACGCCCGGTATATATACTGCTTTCGCGCATCATAGCGCTCGCGGTGCTCGAATATATCTCGTCGTTCATGCTCACGCTCCCGGCTCTGATCGTGTTCATTACGTTCGGAAGCCCCGGTGCGCTCCAAATAATCCTGTTCATCCTCAGCTCGCTCGTCATGCCGCTGCTGTCACTTGCGATAGTGATGGTGCTCGGCAGAGTGTTCGCCGCGATAAGCGCGAGAGCAAAGCATAAGAGCATCGTCCAGCTCATCGTAAGCCTGATATTTCTCGGCGCATATTTCTATATATACACGAATATCATGTCCTTCGTGGAAACGATAGCCGACAACGCGCAGCAGATAAACGCGGCAATTGCGTTTGTAAGACCGTTACTGCGCTTCGCCGAAGCATCGGCAAACGGCAGCATCGTTTCGTTCCTGCTGCTTGTGCTGTGGTGTGTGATACCGTTTGCGCTCGTGCTTTGGTGGCTCTCACACGGATTTATCCAAATCGTTACGAGCGAACGCGGTGCGGTGCGCGTGAAATACGTAAAAAAGCACGTTGACCGGAAATCACCCCTCAGAGCGCTGCTCTCTCGCGAGCTTTCACGCTTCTTCAACATGAGCCAATATATGCTCAACTGCGGGCTCGGCACGCTGATGGCTGTCGTCCTTTCGGTTTTCCTTGCCATAAAGGGCGGTGAGCTCGATTCCGCTTTTACAGGTACAGGCGTGGCATTGACCACGTTGTTCCCTGTACTCTTATTAAGCTTCTCCGCATCGATGACGTGTACGTCATGCGTGTCGATCTCACTTGAGGGAAACACCTTTTGGCTGCTTAGATCTCTGCCTGTAAAAACGAAAGACGTTCTTATCTCGAAGGTATTGATGAACCTTGTCATCTTTGCGCCTGCCGTCATAATCGGCGCTACAGTCACCGGAATAGCGTTTGGGATGAGCGTCGCAGAGATCGTGATGACTATGCTGTGCGCAATGCTCGCTCAACTCATGACGGCGCTGTTTGGGCTTTTGATGAACCTTGCGCTGCCTAAGCTCGAATGGACGAATTCCACCGTCGTAATAAAACAGTCGGCAAGCGTTGTGATCGCATTGTTCGGCAGCATGATAGGCGTGCTCGCCGTGGTTATTCCGCTGACATTGCTGCTCGGCATAACACTTCAGACGGTCATACCCGCTTATGCGACGCTTATCGCAGTGACCGCTTCCGCGCTTGCTTTCGCGTTCATAAGCGCGATACTTGCCGCGATCCTCTTTACCGCAGGCGCGAGAAGATATAATAACCTCTAAAACACTTGACAAACAGAATAAGTGCGTGTATAATCGTTAATAGAAACTATTATCGATAAGGTGCACGCTATGAAAGAACGAAACACAAAACAAAAAGAATACGTCCTTACGGCCATGATGAACGACTGTGACCATCCGACGGCTGAGCAGGTATACAGTGCCGTGCGGAAGTATTGTCCGAACATCGGGCTTGGGACGGTTTACAGAATATTGAAGCAAGCTGCCGAAAGCGGAAAGATCAGGGAGATATCCGTTCCTGACGGCTGCGACAGGTTCGACGTGACGACGAAGAACCATTACCATCTGTGCTGTGAAGGCTGTGGTAAATTCACCGATATAGCTGTCGAATACGACGAAGAGCTCAACGAACGCGCCAAAGCGTTATGCGGCTCAGGCATCAAAGACCATGATATTGTTTTCTATTGGACTTGCCCGGAGTGCGCCGAAGGCAGCGACAAAGCATAAAAAAACATCAGCGGAGCCTAAAAGCTCCGCTGATGTTTTTTAATCCTTTTTTGAGCGCATAAGCTCATCGTGCTGCGTTTCTCTGCGCTTGAGGCCTGTGTTCGTACCGAGCCTGCGCGCGAAAAACATCGCCGCGAACAGGGAAACGTAGGTGACAAGCTGCCAGACGATTATCCAACCGGCGAATCTGTAAGAGATCGATGTATCAATGAAATAGTTATATTTCAAATCAACGCTCAGCTCCGCAAGTATTGCAGAATAATCAAAATTTCCGAAAGCACCGCCTGATGAAGCGCCGAGATACCAGTAGAGAGGGAAGACGTTGTTCCCGAGTGTGGAGTATAATCCGAACGAGATCATAAAAATAAATATTATCGCAAGTTGCAAAAACCAGTATTTTATCTTCAGCGCACCGTCGTATTTGAACGCGAATTTGTCGGCGATGAGAAAGCATATCAGGAACACGATTGCAACGTACAGGATAAGCGTTATAAAACCGAGAAACGGATATGTCATGCGAAACAGCTCAGACAGGCCGTCCGCCGTGTCAAGCGAAGTAGGTATCGGTGTAAATGTCATCAGAAGCGAAATGAGCAAAGTGTGAATATAATGAGAAAAGAAGAGAACGACAGCATATACGAACAGTCCGAGAAAAAAACCTTCGCTGCGCCCGTTTTCTTTGAGCGTTTTTTGCATAAGGTGTGACCTTTCATAAATAATGTGGAAGTATTATAACATACCGTTCCAGTGAATGCAAGAAAAAAG
>CAZFZL010000102.1:0-5622 GCA_964523005.1 uncultured Oscillospiraceae bacterium | reverse complement strand
GATCGATTTCTATACCGTTGTAACAAATACGCCGCAGGGAGGTGACTTTACTTCCGGCAGCGAGAAACATTCGCTTAATCTGATGATATTTTCCCTCGGTAAGTGTTATATATCCGGAGTAATCGTTCAATGCTGTAATAGTGCATTTTTTCGTAATGTATCCGTCTTCAAGCACGCATCCGTTCTCCATATTGGCGAGGGCTTCAGGCGAAACGGGTGAGGCAAGTGTATATATGTACTTCTTTACAACGTGCTTGCCGGGAGAAAGAAGATTATGCGCAGAAACTCCGTCATTTGTGAGCAATACGAATCCGGTCGTATTCTTGTCCAGTCGCCCCGCCGGAAAAAGCGTCATTTTAGAATATGGCTCATGCAAAAGCTCAAGCACGCTTTTTTCGCCCGGCTCGTCCGTGGAACAAACATATCCTTCCGGCTTATCCATCATTATGTAAATATATTTTTTGTAATTGATTAATTTACCGTCAAGCGTCAGCGTGTTATCCTGGGTAATACGCGTGTCAACGCTTTTTACGGTAACACCGTCAAGCGATATCCTGCCGCATAAGGCAGCTCTTTTTGCCTCCCTGCGCGTCATGATACCGCTTGACGATAATATTTTGTCTATTCTTTCGTTATACTTCATTGTTTCTTTCACAAAAGCCTCTTTATAAAATTATACATTATTAAAAGATCGGGAAAAATTATTACACAGCAAATAACAATAATAATTATCGCCGTCAGCGCGCATACGAATCCGCAAAGGAAGGGATATTGACTTTCGTGTTCGGTCACGGTGCTTCACACTTTCGTAATAGTATATGTAGTACCGTTTATTGCCGTCAGTAGGAAGCGAATGTGCAGACAGATCCGTTCTCCCCGGCAGAACCGGCAGTATATATGTCTCCGCCTATAAGTCTGTCACGATAGACAAGAAGCGTAGCAAGGATCGTTTCGCCTTCAGACACATTCGTGACAGTATATGTGTATCTTGTTATCTCTTTTCCGCAAAAGCGCGTCAGGTCGAGTCCCTGACTTTGTTGCAGTGCATTGTAAGCGCTGTATGCGCTGTCAAATTCATCCGGCAGGCGTACTGTTGCTATCTCGGCAGGCTCGGCGTTGACCTAATAACCGAACGATTCAAGAAAAGCGATCCTTGCGTCGTTATCGTCGACGCCTTCGTAAAGCTCTGGTGCGGCAGCATTGACCACTGGTGTTGAAATTCCGGGAAGCAGCGACGCAAGAACTGCAAGCGCTCCGACCGCAAGCAGAACAACGGCAAAAAACTTTAGATTTGTAAGTCTCACGGTGTATATATGCATATCTTTCATCCTTTCAGATCTGGATATTCATATTTATGACCGGAAGTAAGAAATTAGTACATTATTGTGTGTCATCAAGCAATATTTCGTAAAGTTTCTCAAGCTTGTCCTCTGCTGCTTGCTTTTTTGCGTATAATTCGGTAAGCTTAACGTAGTCAGAGGCATTATTGTTTATTTTCGTGGAAATATATACCAAATCACGTTCTACCACTGATATCTCTTTCTCGGTTCGAATAATAAGTGATTCTTTTTTCTTTTTATCCGAACGTTCTTTTTTTGCAACAAAGTACTCATTGCTATCTTCGGCTGATTTTTTTGTCAGTAAGGGAGGCGGAGAAGCTGCAGCGCGCTTTTTGTCAACATACTCATCATATGATCCCTTGAATACGGAAAAATCACTCGCCCCAATGCCGTCAAAAGTAAGAAGCCTGTTTGCGAGCGTCTGTATAAAATATCTGTCATGGGAAACGCAAATGACTGTTCCGTCATAGGCGGACAACGCATCCTCCAGAACTTCGCGTGAAGGAATATCAAGGTGGTTTGTCGGCTCGTCGAGTATCAATACACTGACTTTTTCGAGAACGAGCTTTGCGATCGTCAGACGTGCGCGTTCTCCGCCGCTGAGAAGACCTATCTGTTTAAAAATGTTGTCGCCGACAAAACCGAATGAGGCAAGATACGTCCGTATTTGCGTCTGCGTCTGGTCGGGGCATATGTCCCATATCTCGCTTATTACGCTGTTCGTCTCATCAAGCTGCTGCTGCTCCTGATCGTAATAACCTATCTTTTGGTTGTATCCGAAATAAAACTCACCCGAAGAGGGAAGCTCGCGCCCCGTGAGGATCTTCATCAGCGTTGATTTTCCGCTGCCGTTCGGGCCGATTATAAACAGCCTGTCATGGCGTTTGACATCGAAAGTCATGCCAGTAAATATAAGCTTTTCACCGAATCGTTTTGAAAGCTCCTTTACATAAAGGACGTCTGTCCCGGAGGCCTTTGATGCGGCGATTTTGAACCTTATTGCTTTAGGTGCACTTTGTACTCGTTCTACCTTTTCCATTCGCTCAATGGCTTTTTCGCGGCTCTCGGCAGCTTTTATATTGCGTTCGCGGTTCCAGCGCCGCTGCTGGGCAATATAATCCTCAAGACGTTTTATCTCGCGTTGCTGCAGCTCATAGTGCTTGTTCTGCGTTTCGGTGAGTTTCTTTTTCTTCTCACGGAAAGCACTGTACGATCCGTCGTACATAACGGCGTGCGTGTTTTCTATCTCGATCGTCGAATCGGTCGTTCTGTCAAGAAAATATCTGTCGTGCGATACTATAAGAAACGTCTTTTTCGACGAAATGATGTAATCTTCAAGCCATTCGGCGGAAGTATTATCGAGATGGTTGGTAGGTTCGTCAAGTAAAAATATATCGTCGTTCGTGAGAAGCAGCGAAGCAAGCGCGAGCTTGGTTTTCTCGCCGCCGCTGAGAGTACATATAGGCGTGTCTAAAACGTCGGCGTCGAATCCGAGCTTCTTTACGAAAGAATGAGCCTTTGAATACAGATTATAGTCTCCCGCTGCCTTGAATCTTTCGGTCAGCAGAGAGAAGCATACATCACTGAGGTCTTCTTTTGCACGCAGCGCAGCTTTCTCGGAAGGTGAAAGCACGTCCGCACAAATGAGTGCGTTGAGCATAACACTGTAAACGTCAGATACATTGTCTGAATGCTGCGAATGTACTCCGAGCTTTGCGGAAGGAGAGATTCGGACGCTGCCTTGTGTCGCGTGGCATTTTCCGGTTATAATATTTAGAAGCGAAGACTTTCCCGCTCCGTTAACGCCTATTACCCCGACTTTTGAGCCGGGGTTGATATTTAGCGTTATATCGTTGAGTATTTCTTTCGTACCGTAGTGCAGTGCGATCTTTTCACAATTAATAATTCCCATAATGGGTACATTATACTACGAACTAAGAGAAATGTCAAAGGTATAATAAAGGTTATTCGTTAAAGTCTGTCGTAATCGGATGTTTGCGGTGCTTTTTTGAAAAGAAGGCTTATGCACCAAAGTCCGGCAAGTGCGACGAGAACGTATATGATACGGCTCACGGCTGCTGTCTGACCGCCGCATATCCATGCAACGATATCGAATTTGAAAAGTCCGATAGAGCCCCAGTTGAGTGCGCCTATAATAACAAGGATAAGAGATATTCTGTCCATCATGGTCGGTTTACTTCCTTTCTTTTTTTGTAGTATGCCTTTTTATTGTTTTTTTATTCATTGACAAAAAAGCGCTCCTGAGTTATGATATAAAAAACATAATCCGATCGGAGAAATCGTATGAGACCGAGAAAAAAGAAACACGGCGCAGAACGCCTTAACGCTGTCGGACAGTATTTTTTAAATATCGATGAAACAGGTAAAGCAGATATTGCCGGTGCATTCAGAACTGTAAACCGGCTGCACGTCGAAATTGGCTGCGGAAAAGGTGCATATGTGTGTGCTATGGCAAAAAAAGAACCGGAAGTAAGTTTTATCGCCGTCGAACGTGTGACCGATGTGATAATGCTTGCGATGGAAAACGCGCAGGAAAACGAATTGAAAAACGTCAGGTTCATCCACTGCGATGCTGCCGATCTCGTATCTTTGCTACCGGAAGAGAGCGTCGACGTGTTGTACATAAATTTCTGCGATCCGTGGCCCAAAAAAAGGAACGCCAAGCGAAGGCTGACGTTCCGTAAATATCTTGAAATGTATAAGGCTTTTCTAAAACATGGCGGTGTTATATGCTTTAAAACAGATAACAGGCCTCTGTTTGACTTTTCCGTGCCGGAATTTGAAGCAGCCGGCTTCAGACTGACCGACATCACGAATGATCTGCATTCATCCGAATACGCCGCTGAAAACGTGATGACCGAGTATGAAAAGAATTTTTCACAGAAGGGCTTTACAATAAACAGGCTTGTTGCTCATTTCGATTGAAAAAATTCGCGTACAACGTCTCTTTCATTGAAATAAGTCTTGATGCCGTTGACTTCTTCAAAATCCTGCTGACCTTTTCCGCACAGTAGAACGATGTCGTTTTCCTTTGCCTGTGCAAGTGCGTATAATATAGCCTCGCGTCGGTCTTTGATCACGACATATTTACCTTCCGTTTTCTTCATTCCAACGAGTATATCGCCGATTATATCGTCAAGCTTTTCATAACGCGGATTGTCAGAGGTGATGACCGACAGATCCGCAAATCTGCCTGATACCTCACCCATCGAATAACGCCTGAGCTTGCTCCTGTTTCCGCCCGCTCCGAAAACGTTTATGACTTTTCCGTGCTCGTAGAGAGCAACGGTCTCAAAAAGGGAAGTCATGCTCATTTCGTTGTGGGCGTAATCTATAATAACGAAAATATTCTCCGTGTCCGGCAAAACCTCCATGCGTCCGTAGACGACAGCGTTTCTCAGGCCGGTACGGATGCTGTCGTACGGAATATTCAACTCTGTCGTTAGCGCGACGGCACCGAGCGCGTTTTCTACTGAAAACTTTCCGGGGATGTTAAGGTCGTATTTCTTGAGCGCGTGAGTATGCTTGCAGTAGAACGAGGTAATAAATTTATGCCTTTGTGTTTGATATTCGGCGTTTTCACCGAGGTAGTCTGCTTCGGGTGAAAAACCGTATGTGATTATCGGCGTGCCAACGTCCTTAATGATATCTTCGTAGTGCTCAGTATCACGGTTTACAATGACCTTTTTGCTGTGCTTGAATATCTGCTTTTTGCAGTCCAGGTATTCTGCAAAATCTTTATGCTCGATCTCACCGATATGGTCGTTGCCAATGTTCGTGAAAATCGATATATCAAAAGTCAGATCAGCAACACGCGAAAGCTTGAACGCCTGTGAGGTCGCTTCGATTATCGCTGCATTACAGTTTCCGTCGAGCATCATACGAAGATGATACTGTATTTCATACGACTCAGGAGTTGAGTTATCTGTCTCGCTGTTATAGTCGTTATAGTGTATTCCGTTTGTGCCGATTATACCTGTTCTGTATCCGTTCATTTCAAGAATACTTCTTATCATATAGCTTGTGCTGGTTTTTCCCTTTGTACCAGTCAGACCGATAATAAGCATTTTTTCTCCCGGATAGTCAAAAAAGCATGCGCTCACGCGTGAAAGTGCAAGACGGGAATCGGCAACGTAGAGTATTCCGGCATCGGAAGGAAGATCTAGCATCGATTCGGCGATGAACGCACGCACTCCTGCGTCGTAGGCATTCCGTGCATATTTGTGTGCGTCGGAATGATATCCTTTTATACATACGAAAA
>CAZFZL010000101.1:0-5634 GCA_964523005.1 uncultured Oscillospiraceae bacterium | reverse complement strand
TTCATCCGACGCACCGTCAGGCAGCAGCACCGCGCACACACCCGCTTGCTCTGCAATTGAATCAATCCAGCTTCCGCTGACGATCGCTCCCACGCTTTCGTCGGCGTATTTTTTATACGTTCCGTACAACAGTCCGTTCTCACCCGCGCACTGCACGGCAGAACGATATTCGCTTGCGTCGGAATCGAAAAGCGTGATCAGATTTTTCGTATTGCCAAGACGTCGTATCTGCGCTTCGTCGGGCGCGTTCGCGCCGTCAGCAAGATAGACAAACGGACAATGCCTGTATTTATCAGCACATATCGCCGCTTCATCAACAGTCGTTTCGCCTGTAAAAACGTAGGTATATATTCCGAGCGCGATGCCCTCGGTGATGAGCTTTTCATATTCGGACTTCGGCATACCGCCGTCGATCCAGATGATCCACGGAATGGTGATGCCGAGCTTTTTTTCGTTTTCGCGTATTAGCCTCGTGCCGAAGGTGAACGCGTCATAGCCAATCGCGACGCCGAAATCGGTGACTGCCTGAGGGTCGACGCCTTTCACGATATTTTTCGCCATGGTATAATATGCGCTGTGCTTGTCCGTGAGCATATCGCTCACACGGGCAAACAGACTCTTCTGAAATTTTCCCTTTGAGCATGAATGCGCAAGCTCCACAATATTGCGCACAGAACGCTCCGGATCGGTTTTCATTTCCCGGAGCGTCCGTGAGATAAGCATTTCAAGCACCTTACGTTTAAGTAAAGTATTCATACGGACGCCTTTCAAATCAACTTCATGTCCTTATAATATACCGTATCGCACTTTAATTAAACGGTCAGTTTTTTGTTTTTGTCCGAAATATCAGTTTCCAAGCTTGCGGAACACTTCGACCGTCTCTTCCATTGCCGCCTGAGTTGAAGATGCAATCGCATTCCATGCCGACACCATCTCCGTGTTGCCGGTGGCTGCAAACTTATTGAAGAACGAGCCAAGCCCGCCCCAGTCATAGATCGTCGCAAGGTCAAACGTTCTGTTTCCGATGATAAGGTCGATCATGCGCGAATCATTGTCGTCCTGAAGCTTTTTCAGCTTGAGGGTGGTTTCGATATACGCGGGTGTAAGATATTCCTTGCCGAGCGCGGCGAGCGCTTCGAGCGCAACACATGTCAGCTCAAGGTTATCGCCATTGGTTATCGGTATCGCCACAGCTGAAAAATGGATATACGCCGCTGCGTTGTAATATGAGCTCTGATCCTCTTCAGCCTTCGGTATGGGAAGGACGCCGAAGTTGACGGTAAAATCCGCAGCGAAGTTATATATTGCACTTATCTTCCAAATGTAGAATAACGAACGTCCATCGCCGAATATCGCTTCCCCGTCGGAGTAGTAGGACGAGCCGCCTATGCGTTCGGAATAGAGCGATACATCGGCATCGTTGAGCAGCTCGCTCGCCTTCGTGAACAGATTGATCGCGCGGTCGCTTTGTACGGACAGCTGCGGTTCGCCGTCGACGAGCTGGCTCATGCTGTAATTCGAGCCTGCCATGAGGATATAGATACTGCTAATGTCGGACACGACTCCCCATCTGTCATACTTGGTCATCGTGCCGTCGCCGTCTACTTCGCCGGCGACCTGTTTGGTCATCTGATGCATCTGATCGTAAGTCCAGCCGCCGTTGTCAACAAGATCGTACATATTCGATTCACCGCAAATCGCGCCGAGGTCATATTCGGTGAACATATCCTTGTTGTACAGCGTACAGTAGGTATAATCGTCATCGGTTATGAGTATGTCGCCTGCCGCGTAATATGTTTTGCCGAGTATCGAAAGCTTTTCGGTGACTGCCTGATCCCACCGGTCATTTGCAAGATCGAGGTATTCAAGTTCGTCAAGAGCGTACAAAGCACCCTTCTGCGCGAGCGTCGAGAGCGCCGTAAGGCTGTCGCAGACGACATCGTATTCATCCGTTCCGGAATCAACGAGGAGCTGAACGGTATCGTTGATGAAATAGTTACCCGATGTGTCAGCGGTGTACTGAACTTCTATACCGTAATTTTCGAGCAGCCATCTGTTGCGCGTGTCGACCGCGTCGTTGATGGTCTCGCCAAGCAGCTCTTCGTTGTATAGCCACTGGCGTTTGGAATATGTATGCGCCCCGTCTTTTTTCCCGAGGATGCGCAGCACTCCGTTTTCGTAGTATTTGTCGAGCTTGACGTATTCTGACGATGCGGATTCGTCAGAAGACGATGTTGAGTCGGTGCTGCCCGTGCTCTGCGAGACATCTTTGTCGTTGCATGAGAAGAGCATTGTTGCAAGAAGCAGCAACGCAAGAAAAACGGCAAGCTTTTTCATAGTCTTAATCCTTTCTTTCATGTGCGGCAGCGCCGCATTCGTTGCGTTAACCGCACGTTTTGCTTATGAATACCTCCGTGTCGGCTTTGACGATAAATTCGTCAGTGTTGAGAAAATAGGGTAAAATGTTATATTTGTCGGTGAAGAAATATATCTCACTGCTGTCGGTGTCATATATATCATTTGTTATCCTGCTTCCTGACGGTACACTGAACGTCTCGGAGGCTGCGTCGTCGGAATCGAGGTCGGTGACGGTAACGGTAAAGCGCTCCGCGTTCTGCCAGTCGAGCTTTGTTTCGGGATATGTAAGCTGTGTGCCATACGAAAAGCTCTGAGTCATAAGCTTTTCGTATGCACCGCTGTCGGATACGCGCGAATATGTTATCGCGGTTATATACAGCTCTGCATCAAGCTCGATGTATACGCTTATATAATCGTTCCTTTTTACGCTCGTATCGCCGCCGCTGAGGTAGTCGGCCCACAGCGTGCTCGCGTAAAACGTACAGCGAGCTTCAGCGGTGCTGTCGTCAAGCAGATTCGTGCCAAAGCCGGTATTTTCTTCATCGAGCGCCGAAAGACGCACGTTGTACAGAAAAGCGTCCGAGACGACCTGTGCGTAATCCGTACCGAAATGCATCACAGTATAGAGTAAGCCTTTGTTTTGAACGTATAACACCGAAGTGCCGTCGAATATTCTGGCATAGGAGGCGTCCGCTTCGGAATAGCCGAGTGTTTTTTCACCGTCCTTTTTGAACCCGCAACAGCTTTTTTCGCCGTCGCCCCAATCGGTAGTGACCGCGAATGAGCCTTCTTTCTCAAGCAATGCCATTACGCTCAGCTTATTTGTCAGTGCTTCAAATGTCAGTCCCTCGACAGGTGTTTTTGAAAACGGATCAGACATTGCGCTGTGTGTATCACCCGATCCGCATGAGAACAACGCGACAAGCAGCACGCCCGTAAGTAAGAATAAGGTCAGTTTTTTCAATCGTCCGATTCCTCCAGTTTCTTTGAAAGCAGCACAAACCCGAGCTGCGTTCCCTTTGTTGTTAAAAGCGTATTTTTACCGTCCGCACTCAACCGAATCGTTTTATCGTTTATATCAACGCAGTATACTTCGGTGTATCTTCCGTCAAGCAGTACGCTGCCCTCTCCCGAAAAGCACACCGCAGTAAGACCTTCGCCTTCAAAGACAGTCGCCTTCTGCGTCGCCGAGACGATACCGCGCGTATCGCAAAACGTCATTTTTCCGGCGCGAGAGTGAAAATCAGTGCGAAGTGAAAGCGTTTTCTTCAGGTATTCGAGCGATTCGGGATCGCGTGTAAAGGTGTTGTCGTCGACGAGATCGTACACCCAGAAATACGAATCGGTCATGAACGCCGTATCATTGAGCCGTTTCTGATTGTTTCCGACAAAGACAGGACGCATAGCCATATTGCGCTTCGGATACACCATGTCGACGAGCGTCTGGGCAGGATAGGTGTATTTGTAAAGCTCTGGGAACGCACAGTCGATATACGAGAACGTGGAAACGAGCTGTCCGTCGGCGAGATCGCCGTACAGGTCACTGCAGCCCTCTATTATGACGTTGAGTCCGAGCGCTTTTATGCTTTTGAGTATCGTGCGGCAGCCCTCGTTCCACGCATCCGCCGGGTGACCGTGCGTAGTGTCATAGCATTCGCAGGGGGCAGCCATGGCGATCTGATCGAGATATATCCCGTCAGCTCCGGCACTTTTCAAGTATTTAAAGGCATTTTCAAGATGCGTCTGCCACGCCTGTGCGCCGGCGCACATTATGGCGAATTCGTGCGACTCGTCGCCGTAGCGCTCGCTTCTTACGCTGCCTTCGGCGCGTTTTGAGGCGGCAGGCCGCTTGAGAAGTTCACTTATCGGATATTTCAGATTTGCGAGCCGGGAATTGACATAGAACGAAACCTTGACGCCACGACTGTGAGCGTATGCTATACCTGCTGCCAACTCTTCGAACGTGCCGAGCTGTTCGTCGATCCAATACTGCGGAAAGCCGTTGTCAAATCCGCCGCTGTGCCATCCGGCGACGAGCAAGTGATCAAGCCCCATAGCCAGCGCCTGGTCGGTTATGGTGTGAATATCGGAAAAACGGTGGACTATGCCGCCGCACTGGTATTTGAAATCGTAGTGAGCCGCAAGTCCGGTGCTTTTACCCATGAAGCTGCCTGACGGTGCAGGCTTGTCAACACCGCGGCGGCTGCGGTAGAAGTCAGCGCCCTCGTGCCACGAAGCGCCGTGCAGGAATAGCACAGCTTCCATTTTTCTGCATTTTTCGTTTTCCGGAACATAAAAGATCCCGGCAAAGCACATTCCCGGTTCTGCCATGCCGCGAGTGCGCGCGGCTATGCTGACTATGCCGGACGGCTCAGTTATACAAAAGCACATTCCGCTGTGAACGTCGTACAGGTCGCAGTATGCCATCGACAGGGGGCCTGAATAACGGCTTTCAAACGAATAGAACCCGTCCGCATTCTTCGCAAGCCCCATGCCTTTAAGGTTGTAAACGTATCTGTAATCCTGCCAGCGCCAGTAGACGTGCTGTGCGGGCTTTGCCATCGACACGACAGGGTTTTCGAGCTTTATTCCTGCGTTGAACGGATAAACGAGCGTGTCGTCTTCATAGCTTTCGCCCAACCAGACGCCGTTGATGACCGGAAATTCGCATTTTTGCGCGTTTGCGTCGGTTTTCATGGCGAACCGGAGCGCAGACGCGCCGTCTTCAATAAGGATCGTATAGCGGCAGGAGCAGTCTGCGTCCTTGAGCTTAGCGTAGCTGACCGTGACGAGAAGCCCTTCGTCTGTTCTGCGGCTTTGTATATCCGGCTTGAGCGAAGAATCGGCATAAACGTCGCCTGATGACGGTATTGTCAGCTTTTCGCCTGAGCGCGTATGTATTATGAACGTGCCGGGAATATTCCAGGCGTTCGATTTTATTATATTGTCACCCGTTCTGCAGTCGGTTATCTCGAGCAGTCCGCCGGTGAGCGAATCAATGGCGACCGCAACGGCACCGTTCGTGAAATGGAGCCTTGAAAGGTACATTCTTTATCCTCCGGCACGGAAAAAATCCGCATATAAGTATATGAAAATTATATCACCCCGACGTTATCGTGTCAACGCATTTTTATCACTAACGCATAAAAATGTTTCTTTATATACTTGCTTTATACTGGCGGATTTGATATAATAATACGGTAAATAATCATTCAGGAGACGCATATGCTGTCATTTATCGGCGGAGTACACATAAAGCCGGACAGAACACCGCTC
>CAZFZL010000100.1:0-5659 GCA_964523005.1 uncultured Oscillospiraceae bacterium | reverse complement strand
TATATCCTCTTTTCCGTATGCGCCGCTGACGAACGACGAGACGGGATAGAATTCGCTCGGATAAAACGAGTCGCCGAACGGACGCACCTGGATGATGACTGTATTGTAACCGTCGTTTTTTATATTTGTCATTATCGTTTTTACAAGGTGCGTGAAGCTAACCTTGGCACGCTGCGAACCGTTATAGCAGTATACGTTCGCCATATCGTACTGCGAGAGCCAAACCGCCTTCATGTAACCGTAATTCACCGCCTCATAACTCCCTTCGTCAACAATATCGGAGACTTCACCGAATACCTGCGAATACCCCTCCGACGACGTATCCGCCGCAGTATTGCAACACGCGGCGAGACTCGAAGCAAGCGTAAATATCGTCAGCAGCAGTACAGCGAGCTTACACAATCTGATGTTTTTCATCTTCACTCCTTAAGCCGATGCTCAAAGCACCTTTTCCATTATCACCCGCTCAGCTCCATATCCGCATTTTTCATATAGAGCGAGCGCAGCAGCGTTGTTGCTCCAGCAATTCAGCTCCAACGCATCACAACTGTTTTCGCGCGCGAAGTCTTCGGCAAACCTCATGAACGCACTGCCCGCACCCGTGCGGCGGCACGGGGCATCAATGCAGAGATCTTCGATGAAAAGTGTTTTCCTGCTGTAACGTATTTTCGAGTCCGGCACCCTTTTTATTTCGGTGAACAGATACCCGACACGAGCGGTGCTTTCATCCGTTCCTATATGTACGAAGCAATCCTTCTTATTGAGAGTATCGATGAAGGCGTTTTTTGTAAATTTGGTTCCTTCAGCCTTGAAAAGGTCGGCACGAAACGAATGATGGAGCGTACAGGTCTGCCTGAGCAGTCTTTCAATGAAGTCCCAATCCTCTTCGCGCGCCGGTCTGAATGAGAGTAAAGCCATGTAAAATACCTTCTTTTTTGTTTATATATAAATTATACAGTGGTTTCATCAAATTTTCAATAATTATTTTCACCGTTTAACTTGAAAATATAACGGCAATAGTGTATAATAAAGCAGCAAAAGATTCAAAATGCCAAAAAAGGACTTGTTAATGAGAAAACACATCGCAATAGCAATAGACGGCCCGTCGGGATCAGGTAAAAGCACGCTTGCAAAGAGCCTCGCTTCCCATTTCGGGTTCGTATATATCGACACCGGTGCGTTATACAGGACTGTCGCCCTTGCAATATGCCGCGCAGGCGTTGAGGTATCAGATAAGGATGCTGTTGTCAGGACGCTCGGCACAATACATGTAGGTATGTCGTTCGTCGGCGGCGCATCGGTTCCGTTTCTTAACGGAGAAGATGTTTCCGCGTTCATTCGCACGCCTGAAATATCTTCATGCGCTTCTTACATATCGGCGATCCCTGAGGTACGCGCGTTTCTGCTTTCACTTCAAAAGGATATAGCCGCGTCGGAGAACGTCGTGATGGACGGACGCGATATAGGCACTGTCATAATACCTGACGCGCAGGTCAAAATATTTCTGACCGCCTCAGAGGACGACCGCGCCGACAGGCGCTTCAATGAGCTTATCGAAAAAGGAGCGGACGTTCGCGCCGCAGAAATAAAAAAGCAGATGGTCACGCGGGACAAAAACGACAGAAGCCGTGCGCAGGCACCGGCAATCCCGGCAGACGACGCGGTGATTTTGGACAATTCGGGGTTCACTCGCGAGGAAACTTTCAGAAAGGCTCTTGAGATAATCGGGAGCAGGGCGGCAATCGATTGTACCGTCTGATTAAAACGCTTGCGCGCATACTTATCTATCCGTTTTCAAGAGTCAGAATCATCGGTAATCCAGCCGTCCCCGAAGGCGCGATGATCGTTTCAAACCACGTTGCGATGCGCGATCCGATACTTCTCGCGTGCATTATAAAAAGCCCGATCCATACGATGGCAAAGAAGGAGCTTTTTTCAAAGAAACTCACGGATAAATTTTTCAGGTCCATAAACGTCTTCCCCGTCGACAGAAAAAGCAGCGACCTTTCCTCGGTCAAGACAGCGATATCGATACTGAAAGAAAAAAAGATTCTATTAATCTTTCCGCAAGGGACGCGCGTGAAATACAAAAGATGCGAAAAGACGGACGCGAAAGGCGGAATAGGGCTTATCGCCCTCCGCTCCGGTGCGCCGGTAGTGCCCGTTTCAATATACTATAAAGATTACATTCCGCGTCTTTTCAGACGCACGACCGTCACGTTCGGAAAACCGATCACGAAGGAAGAATACTTCCGTGAGTGCGGTGACGACAGAACACTCGTTGCGCAGTACGTTTTTTCCAAGGTCGTATCCCAGCTTGAAGGTTCGGAGGATGCACAGAAATGAGCGGCAGCATAACGGTCGCTGCAAGTGCGGGCTTTTGCTTCGGCGTAAGACGCGCCGCGGCGTTGATTGAATCGGAAGCGGCAAGCGGCGGCAAAACCCTTTATATGCTCGGCGAGCTGATTCACAACAGGGATTTCAATGAACGTCTCTCTCAAAATGGCGTAAAGATGATCACACCGGACGCACTTGGCGCTATTGATCCGGCATCATCACTCGTTTTCATACGCGCACACGGCGAGCACGCCGACGTAATGGATAAGCTGATGGCAAGAAGCATTCCATTTACAGATGCTACCTGTCCTTACGTCAACAAGATACATCAGATAGTTTCATCACAGCAAAGCAGCGATACGCTGTGTATAATAATCGGGAAAGCCGATCACCCGGAGGTCACTGCTACGGCGAGCTTCTGCAAAGGCGAAACGCTTATCGCCGGAAGCGCACAAGAGCTTGAAAAGCTTCTGCATGCCGAAAACGCCGCCGGAAGAAAAATTATAGCCGTCTGTCAGACGACCCATTCGGTCAGCGACTGGAAGATCTGTTCAGAATATATACGCTCTATCGCGCCTGACGCCGGCATATATGATACAGTCTGCAGCGTTACCGAAAAACGGCAAAACGAGATATCGCTTCTCGCAAGAAAAAGTGACGTGGCGATAATCATCGGCGGAAAAAACAGCGCAAACACAAATCAGCTCTGCAATATCGCGTCGAAGTACTGTAAAGCATATCAGATTGAAAACGCGAAAGAGTTGAAAACCATCCCCCCGGAGGAGTTACGGGGAAAAAACATCACGATCACTGCAGGTGCTTCGACGCCTGAGGATATAACACAGGAGGTAATTTTTGTAATGTCAGAAATTATTGAAGACGTCAGTTTTGCTGACATGTTGAACGACGCGTTCAAAACAGTACATACAGGGGAAAGGGTTACAGGAACGGTGTCGATGGTCAGCCCGGCTGAAATACATGTCGACCTAGGTACTAAGCATACCGGTATTATGCCGTATGACGAGGCTGTTACTGATTCTTCTGTTGAGCTTGAAAAGGAGTTCCACGTCGGCGACAAGGTCGATGTCGTTATAGTCAAGTTCAACGACTCCGAAGGCACCGTACTCGTGTCAAAGAAACGCTTTGACGCGGACAAAAACTGGAATTCCATTCAGGAAGCCGGTACCAGCAACGAAATACTCACCGGCAAGGTCAAGGAAGCCGTCAAGGGCGGACTGATCGTCAATTACAGCGGCCTGAGAGTATTTGTTCCCGCTTCGCAAAGCGGACTTCCCCGCGACGCAGATCTCAACGAGCTCGTCGGTAAAGAAGTATCCTTCCGGATTATTGAAACCGATCCGTATAAGAAGCGCGTTATCGCATCGATAAGAAGCGCAAAGAGAAGTTTGCAAAAGCAGCAGTCGGCTCAGTTCTATGAGACAGCTCAACCCGGCGACAAGATACACGGCACCGTCCGTTCGCTCACCTCGTTCGGCGCATTCGTCGATCTCGGCGGCGTTGACGGAATGATCCACATAACCGAGCTCTCTTGGGGCAGACTGAGAAATCCGGCTGATGTGCTGAGCGTCGGCGATGAAGTCGATGTATATATAAAAGACATCGATAAGGAAAAGAAACGCATTTCTCTCGGCTACAAGACGGAAGAAACAAACCCGTGGAACCTTTTCATTAAGAAATATAATGTCGGAGACGTAGTTACAGTCAAGATAGCCAGCATACTCACTTTTGGTGCCTTCGGTACGATAATCGACGGTGTTGACGGACTTATCCATATCTCGCAGATCGCGCTTGAACCGGTTCAGAACATAAAATCTGTTTTCAAGATCGGCGACGAGGTTGATGTAAAGATCACCGGTATAAACGAAGAGACACACAAAATCAATCTTTCGCGCCGCGCTATGCTCGCTGATCTCGAAGACGGCGTTGTAGACGAACCGATAAACGCTTCCGAAGAAACAACAACTGAAGGAACGGAGAATAACTGATGAGCGACGATATAAAAAACGGCTGCGACTGCGGTTGCGACGACTGTGACGACTGTGACGAGATGGAAATATACACCCTCTCCGACGAAAACGGCGAAGAGAGCCAGTTCTGTCTCATCGGAACGCTTGAACATGATGGGAACACATATGTCGCCTTGACGCCGATGGATGATGACAAAGACGAATATGTTATCCTCAGGTGCGCGATTACAGACGGCGAAGAAACGTTCTACACCATCGATGATGATGATGAGTTTGACGCTGTTGCCGATCAGTTTGAAGACGTGTTCATGACCGAGTACGACTGCGATAAGAACGGTTTTTCGGTAGATGACGAAGAAACTGAAGAAGAAGAGAACTGATATTTTTCCTGCCTGATTTGTGAGTTGTGCTTGTAAAAAACCCACAATAACGAACAAGGAGCACGGTCTTCGTTAACGGGTATGCAGACCTCCCGCCAAGCGGATGATGGGAGCACAATGTTAATGAGCCTGCACCGACCTGCCTGGCAGGGTTTCGTTCCTGCATACCACGGTCAAGGCGGGAAAAACCGGCGCTGAAGGGGCATGCCTTGTGCGTACCCCTTTTTATAAAGAAAAGAGGCATTCGGTTATGTCAGATTCACCGCGTTTTTTTACGCAGAGAAGTAATATATCAGATATCATTACGCTCTGCGGCAGCGATGCACATCATGCGCGTGATGTTCTTCGTCTCAGACGCGGAGATCTGATAACCGTATGCGACATGCAAAAAACAGAATACATATGCTGTGTTGAATGTGACAGCGAGCCATTTACAGTACGCGTTATAAAGACGCATGAAGCCTTCGGTGAAAACAGCTACCGTACAGTACTTTTCCAGGCACTCACGAAGGGCGAAAAATTCGACATGGTCGTTCAGAAGGCAACTGAGCTCGGCGTTACGGAAATTGTCCCTGTTTTGACCGAGCGGTGCGTTTCGCGTCCGGACGCAAAATCAATGTCGTCAAAGCTCGAGCGGTTCAGGAAGATTGCACTAAGCGCCGCAAAACAAAGCGGCCGGGGCATCATTCCCGACATCACTGAATGCGTGAGCTACCGTGAAGCGCTGAATTTGATGAAAAACAGTGGTTTCCCGTTTATTTGCTACGAGGGTGACGGTACGGTCTTCATCAGTGAGCTGCTTTCCGGAAACGGCGCTCACGAAAGCTACGCTTTTCTTATCGGCCCTGAGGGCGGACTGTCGGCAGGCGAGATAGAAATGGCCAAACAGTCTGGGATACCGCTTTGCGGACTGGGAAACAGGATACTGAGAACCGAGACAGCTTCCCTTTTCGT
>CAZFZL010000099.1:0-5762 GCA_964523005.1 uncultured Oscillospiraceae bacterium | reverse complement strand
ATCACGAGCTTTGCACCGGCGTTGAGCTTGGCACGATGTTTGAAAGCGTGTTTCCTGTGCTTTGCGTTGAAGCGTCCGGAACGACGAATAACGTGCTTATCACGTCCGGAGCGTTTATGCCGGGCTATTATGCAGATGATAATCTTTACGCGCTTTGTGATGCAACGGCAGGCTGCCTTGAGGCCTCTGTGCGAAGAGTGATCGATGTATCGGCACTAAAGAATTTGCTGAAATCCATCTCTTTTGCTCCCGGAACAGTAGACATTAATGTCGAATGCGTGGTTTGTATGTACGCTGCCTTTGATCGTATCGCTTACCAAAGCGCGCCGGACGCGCCTGTCATATGGGCGGGAAGCGACAGCCTCGGTCGTAAGTATATAGTCATACACGGCTATTCTGCGCAGATAAGCGATGAAGTATATTCAGCCTTGTATTTGCTCTGCTCATCAAATGAGATCTATTACGGCAGATAGCCGAACAGAATATAATGCGCTCTGCTTTCGTCATCGGATCTGCCGATGTTATCCGCAAGCAGAGCGCATTTCTTGATTATAACTTCATGTTTTAATCTTTTTAGTATATTATATATACATAATCGCGCTTTGTCGATATTGTTGTCATGAACCGCATTTTTAGGTGAGAGTTTTTGCTGTCGGCAGCGTCTAAATATATGAAAGGTAAAAGGAGCCGTATATGAAGAACGAATGTCCGAAACACGACTGCAGCGTGCCGGGACAGGATATTTCCGTTTCGCTTCTTAAACGCTTCCGCTCAGGCGACGACAGTGCGCTTGAAGAGATCGTTGCGCTCTACCACGACGGTCTGTTGTATTTCATCAACGGCTATGTCCATAACATCACCGTTGCCGAAGACGTGCTGTCCGATACGTTTCTGAAACTCATAACATCCATCGGAAAATTCCGTCAGGACGCTTCTTTAAAAACCTATCTGTATAAGATCGCCGCCAACAGATCGATCGACGAGCTGCGCCGTATTGAACGGCACGGTACTGTCGACCTCGACAATATCGAAGAAACGCCGGGCGACGAAGAAACTCTCGAGCATTCGCTCATCTCCGACGAGCGCAGCAGGATACTGCACAGCGCTATGGAGAAGCTGCGGTGCGATTACAAACGTGTGCTTTTTCTGCTTTATTTTGAGGGGATGGACGTTCAGTGCGCGGCAAGGGTGCTGCGCAAAAGCAAAAAGCAGACGGAAAACCTTGTCTTCCGTGCAAAACGCTCGCTGAAGACGATTCTTGAAAGGGATGGCTACGATTATGAAAACTTCCGCTGAAATAGCGCAGGACGTGCTCGTCAAACGCGACAAACGCAGGCGCAGCGTCCGCTCGAATCTCATCACAGTATCTTCGCTTTGTCTGTTGCTGATCGTGTGCGTTGCACTTCAACCGCTCGTGGGGGATTATAACAACGCAGTAAGCGGCAGTAATAAAATCACACAGCAGTACACATCCTATGCCGAGGTGTACGCAGGTATAAAAAAGCTCGCCGCGAAGTATTCGGATGTTCAACTGTATTATGGCGTCACCGGTGATTTTGTAGAAACTGATGCTGAGCTAAAAAACAGTTCCGCAACCGAAAAAAATGATGAGGAATATTCTTCGACGAATTTGCAGGTCGTCGGTGTTGATGAAGCCGACGTGGTCAAGACAGACGGCAAGTATATATACGCGCTTTCCTCCGATTATATATACATTGTCTCGGCGAACAGCGGCGCTCTTGCGCTCGTATCGAAAATACCGGCGCATACGGCGCTTGACGACGTGCAGTATGACGCTGTGGAAATGTTCATTTACGGCGAAAGGCTCATTGTTATAAACAACATCATGGAGCAATTCGACTCTTATTATAGCAAATATCTGGACGGACCATTATATTATAGCGAAGTATATTATGACAGTAACGGCTGCTGTACTGGCGCTTTTGGCTTTTCTTTGAGCGGAGTAAAGGTTGACGTCTACGATATTTCGTCACGCGAATCGCCGGTGCTCGTCAATTCATACGAGCAGGACGGCGCTTATCAAACGTCAAGGCTCATAGGCGATAAGCTGTATCTGCTCACCAACGACACAATATCGCCCCCCGACGTCAAAGAAACGGACATCTCGACGTACATCCCGTCATACACCATCGGCGGCAAAACGTCGTATCTTACGCCGGAGGATATACATTTCTGCGGTGAACCTGAGTCGTCGTTCTACGGCTTCGGGTGGTGGCGGACATATCTGTTCATAAGCGGAATTGATATAAGCGGTGATGTGAGCTTTGTTTCGGGGCAGGCGCTTCTCGGCTGCGGCTCAACGCTTTACATGAGCACTAATGCAATATATATTGCATCATACGCCACTTGGACAAACGACAACTACAGCACGACAAATCTGCACTGCCTTACGGTAGATGACGGCAATGTGACGTACACTGCTCAGGGCAGCGTAAAGGGGACAATCCTGAACCAGTTCTCGATGGACGAATACAACGGGACGTTCCGAATCGTCACGACCGTCCACGGCACTGTAACCACAAACGCATTGTATACACTCGACAAGCAGCTCAATGTGATCGGCGCTCTTGAAAATATCGCGCCTGACGAATCGATATATTCGGTCCGCTTCGACGGAAATGTCGCGTATTTCGTGACGTACAGAATGACCGATCCGCTCTTCACCGTTGATCTCACTGATCCGGCAAACCCGACCGTGCTCAGCGCTCTGAAAATACCGGGCTTCTCGGAATATCTCCATGTGTTCTCCGATGGAAGGCTCTTCGGCTTTGGCAGGGATGCGAACAACGGCAGCTGGGGCGAAACGCTCAAGCTTTCGATGTTTGACACATCCGACAAGACCGACGTGACGGAGATCGCGAAAAGCGTACTCAACGGCGTATATTACAGTCCCGCCGAGTACAATCACAAGGCGATTCTCATCGATTCATCGAAAAATATTATCGCGTTTCTGGCATACGGGAGCGACAACACATACGCATACTACGTTTATTCTTATACTGACGAAGGCGGATTCAAGAAGGAAACCGTAATGCCGCTCGACGGTATATCGGATTGGAATGTGCGCGGTCTGTTCATTGGGGATTATCTGTACGTCATAGGCGGCGCAAGCATCCTGTCATACAGTATGAACAGCTATACTGAATCCGACGCCCTTTGGCTCAACTAAAAAACGGTCTTCATGTTTTTCTTAGGAGCTGTCGCTTTTAATGCGACAGCTCCACTTTTATATGCTTATCGCCTTGACACGCATCGTGCCGTGTATTCTGCCTGTGAAGCTTATACAACCTGTATGAAAGCAACAAGACAGACATCGAAAAAAGGATAAGCACCACACATAAAACAACGTCGCATCCGTAAAAGGATGCGGCGAGTTATTGTTTTGTCGTGTGTTTTGTTTTGTCAGTCTATCGCATCAAACGCCTGCTTGATGTCGTCGAGGATGTCCTCCACGTTCTCCAGCCCGACCGAAAAGCGTACCATTCCGCCATTTATTCCGGCGGCGGCGAGCTGTTCGTCGGAAAGCTGACGGTGAGTTTCACTTGCCGGATGCAGTACACAGGTGCGTATGTCGGCGACGTGTACTTCGTTTGAAGCAAGCTTGAGCGAATTCATGAACTTCATCGCGTTCGTTCTTCCGCCCTTGATTACGAACGATATAACGCCGCTTGAGCCCTTTAGATATTTCTGCGCGAGAGCGTGACAGCTGTCGCTTTCAAGTCCGGGATATTTTATGCTCTCGACCTTATCGCAGTCCTTCAGATAATTCGCCACGATCAATGCGTTTTCGCAGTAGCGCTTCATTCGTATTGCGAGCGTTTCGAGACCGAGATTGAGCAGGAACGCCGAGTTTGCTGCCGGATATACTCCGAAATCACGCATCAGCTGCATCCTTGCTTTGATAATATAAGCGGCTTTTCCGTACGATTTCGTATATGAAAGTCCGTGATAGGATTCATCCGGTTCCGTCATGCACGGGAAATTGCCGTTCGACCAGTCAAATTTACCGCTGTCGACTATAACTCCGCCGACCTGAACGGCGTGGCCGTCCATGTATTTCGTTGTGGAATGGATAATGATGTCCGCGCCGAATTCAAAAGGCTTGCAGAGGATAGGAGTTGCGAAGGTGTTGTCGATTATCAGCGGAACACCGTGTCTGTGAGCGATCGCCGCGAAGCGCGATATGTCGAACACAGTCAGCGCCGGGTTCGCTATCGTCTCGCCGAAAACGGCTTTCGTGTTGGGTTTGAACATTGCGTCGATCTCATCGTCGCTCGCGTTTTTATTTATGAATATACATTCGATGCCCATCTTTTTGAAGGTGAATGAGAACAGGTTGAACGTACCGCCGTATATTTCCGACGTGCTGATTATACTGTCGCCTGACTGGCATATGTTGAGTACGGAAAGCAGGGAAGCGGCCTGACCGGACGTTGTGCACATCGCGCCGACGCCGCCTTCAAGCTCGGATATTTTTTCTTCGACAGCCATAACTGTCGGGTTCGCGAAGCGCGAATAGATCAGCGACTTCGTGGGATCATCAAACACGGCGGCCACTTCCTCCGTCGAATCGTAGACATATGTTGTACTTTGTACTATCGGCATTACCCGCGGCTCAGAATTTTTAGGATGATAGCCCGAATGCAGGCATTTTGTTTCATCTCTCATTGCGTTTCCTCCGGTTTATATAAAAATGTTGTTTACTCTTTTCGGATTATGCGCTTACATTTCCGTCTAATACAACAGCATATCATATTTTGTTTAAAAACTCAACAAAAACGTTGATTCTTTTTTGTTTTTTTTCTTTGATGAATCATTATGTTTGTATATGTTTGCTTATTGCGCGAAATAAGGGGCTAAGCAATGAATAAATAGGAAAAACAAACACGAATATACGGCATTTTTCGACTTTGATTATGAAAACGTATGGTGTAAACTTGACATAAAGTGCGTTTTATGTTATCCTGTAATACACTATTTTCTGAAACCGTGCTGAAAAGGAGCGTCGAACAAATGAAAAAGTTTTTCACTGTTCTAATATGTTCGATCATTCTTTGCGCGGTATGCACAAAAGACGTCTCGGCAATGTCGCAAAAGCTCGTCTTATCATCTGATCCCGGGCAACCGTTATATATCTCCATTTCGGGCAGCACCCTTACGATAGGTGACATCGCGGACACTGACATGTGCGGAAAGTTTCTTCTTTATTTGTATGGTGCAAAAGTGTATTCGGCAAGCGCTGTTACCGATGTTGACAGGAAACGCGCCAGAATGACGCTTCCGGAAATGGCTGATGGGGAATATTTCACCGTTTTATCATATGCGGCTATTGAATCGTCATCCTACGCTCCGCTGCTGCCGGTTTCCATGAAATTGACTGTCAGCGGCCATAATTACTATTTTGCCGCGTCCGATACACTCAACAACAACACAAATCTGCGCGAACAGGCAGACGGTTCATCGCAGGCAATGAAGTATTACTCTTTTTTTTCATCAGTGAGCAGTGTCGCAAATATAACAGCGTCCATAGTCGGCGAGCTTGATACATACGACGCCGCACGAGCTATATATAACTGGATGTGTACAAATATGTACCATTGGCCAGACAGCGACCCGCAAAGCGCAGATGTAGAGAAGGTGCTTTCCGCAAAGGTGGCAACAAGCCGCGGCTTTGCTGCGCTCTGCGTACAAATGCTGCGTGCAGCTTCAATACCGGCAAGGACTGTTAAGGGCATTTGCGC
>CAZFZL010000098.1:0-5854 GCA_964523005.1 uncultured Oscillospiraceae bacterium | reverse complement strand
CGCAGCACTTACGGAAAAGGGCGAGAAGCCGCATCTTCTCGTCATGTCCGCAACGCCGATACCGCGTACTCTTTCGCTTATTATGTACGGTGATCTTGATCTGAGCACCATCGATGAAATGCCGCCCGGCAGACAAAAGATCGATACCTTCTGTGTAGATGAAAAGTACCGTGCGCGCCTTATACAGTTCGTACGAAAAACAGTAGGAGAAGGCCATCAGGTTTACATAATATGTCCTGCCGTTGAAGATAACGAGCTTATTGAAGTCAAAAGCGTTGAAAGTTACGGAGCGCTTCTTCGGGACGGCGTTTTCAGCGATCTTTCTGTCGGATTACTTCACGGTAAGCTGCCGCAGCGCGAGAAAGACCGTGTGATGGAAGCGTTCGTCAGCGGACATATTGATATACTTGTGAGCACTACGGTCGTTGAAGTCGGTGTGGACGTGCCGAATGCTACGCTTATGATAATAGAAAACGCTGAACGCTTCGGACTTTCACAGCTTCATCAGCTGCGCGGACGTGTCGGACGCGGGAGTGGTAAATCGTATTGTGTGCTTGTAAGCGACAGTAAAGGTGATATCGCAAAAGAGCGCACTGATATAATGTGCGGCACGAATGACGGCTTTGTTATCGCACAGACCGATCTGCGTCTGCGCGGCCCAGGCGAATTCATAGGTCATCGTCAACACGGTGAGTATTCTTTTAGCGTAGCTGATTTGTCTGCAGATATGGAATTGATGAACCTTGCGCACGATACTGCCTCTGAAATAATCGAAGAAGGACTATTCACAGACGTAAGACACGCTAATGCGGCAATAGAAGTGCGCCGCACTTTCTGCGCGCTCGGCTGTGAAAATGTATTGAACTGACGTGTACGAAAATGTAAAAGTGATACTTGCACCTCTTGCCGGAATAACGGACAGAGCGTACAGAACAGTATGTGCCGAATGCGGATGCCATTTTGCTGTAAGTGAGATGGTAAGCGCCAAGGCGATAACCTACGGAGACAAAAAATCATTTGCTTTGGCGGATGTGACTGAAGACACCATACCGACCGCAATACAAATATTCGGAAGCGAACCGGACACGATGGCTGATGCTGCCATGGCACTGATGCGTTTTTCACCGCCGTCTATCGATATCAATATGGGCTGTCCCGTCCCGAAAATCACATCTAACGGTGAAGGCTCCGCGCTCATGCTTAATCCCTCTCTCGCCGGACGCATCGTCAGAGCCGTAAGCGATGCAATCAACATTCCCGTTACGGTCAAGATAAGAAGCGGATGGGATGAGAATTCGCTCAACGCGCCGGATATCGCCGCGATATGCGAGCAGAATGGTGCAAAGGCCGTTGCTGTTCATGCAAGAACAAAAAAACAGGGGTATTCCGGTAACGCCGATTGGAATATGATCGCCCTTGTAAAGAAATCCGTGTCCATCCCCGTGATGGGAAACGGAGATATACATAACGGCGCTGACGCACTCAGAATGCTTGAAGAAACGCAGTGCGACGGTGTTATGATCGGAAGAGGCGCTTACGGAAATCCCTTTATTTTCGAACAGATCGATTGCACTCTCAAAGGTAAGCACTACACACTGCCTTCCGAAAACGAGAAAAAAGACATGATAATGAAACACATTTCGCTTCTCAAACAGCTCAAGGGTGAATACATCGCCTGCCGCGAGCTTCGTGGACATCTGACGCGTTACATTACCGGAATGGACGGTGCGGCAAAAGCAAGACTGATGATAAACAATTCTCAGTCGTGCGATGAGCTTCGTGAAATTCTCAACGTCTTGTTCTGATAGCCTGATACAACAAATCAGAGCCGTTTTTTACGGCTCTGTTTTTTATATAAAAGTGCATATATTACCATTATTCGTTTTGTATTCGTTTTTGTTTCTGTGGGCAAAATGTTAACGGCGCGAAATGATTCGTAAACGAATACAAGGGAAACGGTAAAAACAATATGTACAATAAAGTTGAAATATGCGGTGTGAGCACAGCAAAGCTGCCGGTGCTTTCCGAAGAACGAAAAACTGAGCTTCTCATACAAATCAAAAAAGGAGACAGGCTTGCGCGTGAAGAGATGATCAGCGGAAATCTGAAGCTTGTTCTAAGCGTGATCCAATCGTTTGCACGCCGCGGTGAAAACCCGGACGATCTTTTTCAAGTCGGATGTATCGGTCTGATAAAAGCGGTGGATAACTTTTGTATGGATAAAGAAGTACGGTTTTCAACATATGCCGTACCAATGATTCTTGGTGAAATACGCCGCTTTCTGCGTGACAATAACACGGTTCGAATATCACGCTCGGTCAGAGATCTCGCATATAAAGCACTCCAGGCAAAAGAACGTATTTCAGGAGAAAAAGGAAGAGAAGCCACGATCGATGAGATCGCAGCTTCTCTTGAAGCCGACAAAAAAGATGTGATAAATGCTCTTGATGCTATAGTTGAACCGCTGTCGCTTTATGAGCCTGTAAACGGAGACGAAAGCGATTCGCTTTATTTATTCGATCAAATCAGAGATACCGAAAACACAGATGAGAACTGGCTGACGGATATGGCGCTGACAGGTGCGATAAAGCATCTCGGAGAACGCGAGCGCAGAATACTGCTGATGCGTTTTTATAAAGGGAAGACACAGACTGAGGTCGCCTGCGAAATAGGTATTTCACAGGCTCAAGTCAGCAGACTTGAGAAAAATGCATTGGAAAGTATAAAGAAGCAGCTTTAGTTTATATATCGTATTTCGATAGAATCTCGCTCGGAGTATGCCTGAGCATGATACGTACGGGAAGTGTACCGAATATAAGCGCAAGCGCATACAAGAACAACAGAAGCAAAACCGCGATCCAGCCCGTGAAGAAAAGTGTATCTGAAAAAATACTGTACGAAGCGATCTTTAGTGCAAGTGCTGAAGCGATAATAAATCCAGGAAGCAACGAAAGCGTGATCAGCACGAGCGATTCAATCGTATATCTGAATGTTAGATTCTGCTTTGAAACACCTATTGCACGGTATATACCGATCTCCTTTATTCTGCTCATAAGAGATGAGCGCATTATAAAGAATATGCAAAGCGTTATAAGCGTCAGTGTAACGGCAAGACTTACCGCATCGGCGATGATGTTGGCGTATGATGAGCTCAACTCCTCATCAAATATATCCTCCGGCGTAATAAGACTGTTCCCGTACTGCGCCTTCAGATACTCACCTGCCGTCTTAGCATTGTCGGTGTGTATAAGCATATAGTGATTGTACCATATGTAATCGCCGTATTCACCGTATCCAAACGGATCAACGGAGCAGACCTCTGTATCATTTATACCCACCGTATAGGCGAGTGAAATGTAGTCTTCGTCATTGAGTACAAATGAAACAGTTTTATAATCTACACCCCAGGTATATTCGTCATAGGCGTTCGTATAGGCGGAGTCATCAGCGCTCAGCTTGCTAAGGTATTGAGAAGCAAACGAATAATCGTTATCGGCGGAAAACTTGTTCAATTGATTTTCATCAGGATACTCTGAATACTGTTGGTAATAGCAATATGCCGTATAAAGCTGCTCGGCTGAATGGTCCTGGACGAAGCCGTTGTTGACAAATGCGCTGATCAGGTCCCATACATTGCCCGTTTTCATATAGACCCATGAATAAAAATCGTTAAAAGTGCTATTATCGCAGAAGCTTCTGTAATATTGAGTGGCATACTTGAAAAACCACTCATAGTCCGAGCGTTCTCTGTCTGCTTCAGGCTCTGTCTTGAGCTTCTTTTCAAAATATTCGTCAGATGAAAGAAGGGAAGTGCCGTGATTTTCCTTTACATACAACGGATAGTCGGAGACATTGTCATATTTTTTCACAATTTCTACGACAGTATACTTTCTGCCCATGATCGTCACAGAGTCATTGACTTTGTACTGCGTTTTTCCGACGATTGCAATTTCGCCTTTCCCGATTTCTGCAGAATGCGATGAATCTAATGAAGAAGCGGCGACAGACAAGCTGTTATAATACACATTTTCAAGTATCATATAGGTTGAATAAAGGCTGTTCAGATAAAAATTCTTTTCGTTTGATTCAACTACGCCCACAATCCTCATGTAATTTTCGGAGCCATACTGCGAATATGAAACGAGGTTGATAAGGTCACTGTATTCAGCTATATAACTGACAGTGCTGTTCTCAATAAGCTCATCCGCAAGCGCCGTAGTTATGACTGCATCAAGCGGTTTTTCAAAGGCTGTTGTGCCTGCCGCTAAGGTCATGCCCTTGAGTAGCGAGCTGTCAAGAACATAGCCGGAGGCTGAGATGCAAGAAACGGAGGCTGTAATAAAATTACCGGGGCGAAAAGAAATATTATCTTTGCTGTAGCGATGCGATGATCCGATGACACGTATATAATCGATCCCGTTTTTTCCGATACTGTCAGTCAAGGCACTGACGTTTGTTTCAGCGGTGAGAGGGATGAAAAATACATTGTTGCCGTGATCATCCCTTATGTCTGACAGTGTTTTTATGCTCACAGCAAAATTAGCAGTAAGAAACACAACGACAAACGCTAAAAGAAACATTGAAAAGCGTAGCAGCTTTCTGCCTTTTTTACTTTTTTTTGAAAAATTCTCACGGTATCCTGATACAGCTGCAGAGCGAAATGAAAATAAACGACCGTATTTAGCGTCAGGCACATGCTTCAACGGAGAAATCGCAACCTTCGGTATATCGGAACGCTCAGGCTTTTCCTCAAAAACTCCTTCTCTTAGCTTAATCTCGCTGCCGCTGTCGATGATCTTCACATTCGGCTGTGTACATTCAAGGTAAAGCTTGCCATCGTTATTGATGACACGCAGCGTGATCGCTTGTGAAGGATCACCGTAATACTCTATGTTAACACCGGAGACGGTGCCTTCATGCTTCTCAAGCTCGCCGAGATATATATCGTTTTTTGAACGCGAGGTGTGACCGTTTGCGTTCTCATTCTCTCTTGTCGAGCTGACCTTTCCGTCGATGATTTCGATAACGCGATCACAGTAAAGGTCAACAAGATCGGCTTCGTGCGTGACGAGAAGCACGAGATGCTCACGCGATATCTGTTTGAGGATATTCATGATCATCAGTGTATTTGCTTCGTCGAGGTTACCCGTCGGTTCGTCTGCAAGTATAACGTGCGGATCCTTGACTATCGCGCGCGCGATAGCTACTCTTTGCTGCTGACCGCCTGAAAGCGTGTCCGGAAAACGGTTTTTGAAGTGTATCATGCCGACGCTTTCGAGGGAAGCGCAAACACGTGAGTTAATCTCGTCACTGTCTGTAATGCCGCAAAGATACAGTGCGTTTGCTACGTTTTCAAAAACTGTTTCGTTATTTGAAAGGTAGTAGTTTTGGAATACATATCCGATATATTTGTTTCTTATATCGTCAGTGTTCTTAGATATATCCTGCCCTAATACACTTATACATCCGCTGTCGAGCCTGTCAAGACCGCCTATGACGTTGAGCAGTGTTGTTTTTCCACAGCCGGACTTACCGAAAATCGCCGTAATCCCTGTATCGGGAAGCTGCATTGATATTTCGTTTATAACATGAAGCTCGTTTGATTTTTGCCGGTTATAATACTTATCTGCATTTCTTATATCTATCATTCTTCATTACGTCCTTTCAGGCTTTTTTTGACGCTGCTCGAGAACATTTTTCTTTGATAGCGATTTGAGAGCAGCAAGGATATTGCGAGCAAGGCAAACGCAATTATCAGATATTGCCATGCATGCAGGAATCCGAATATGCTGTTAGTTATCGGCACGGTAAACAAAACAACACATACAATAGCCGTTATCAAATACGCGGGTAT
>CAZFZL010000097.1:0-5892 GCA_964523005.1 uncultured Oscillospiraceae bacterium | reverse complement strand
CATGGCGATGCGCGCTGTATAGTAGTCGACGATCTCATGCGTAAGTCCGCCGCCCTTCCACCATGCCGAAAAGTCGCCGGTCGAGAGGACGACACTGCAGTCGTTCGCTGCCGCCTGAGAGATGATGCGTTTCGTGAGTGCAAAATCCGCTTCACCGATTATAAGCATATCCATGCCGCATTTTTTCATTTCGGCGAATTCACGTTCCCAGCGTTTATCGTCAAAGCCCTTGCAGTACCAATTCTGTATAAAGCTTCCCTTGAGTTTATGCTGCATTTTTATCGTCCTTCCGTTTTTACATTTCGAATTGAATTGTACCACGAAGCAAACCGCGTGTCAACCGGAAAGGCAAAAAAAGTACCAGTGCCGTTCTAATCCCGCGTCGGAAGCATATTCTGTTAGGGGATAAAAAACGCGGAAGGATGGTTTGCTTGGAGGAGATCCGTGAAGTTGCACAATATGTTATCGAAAGCGGCTGTACTGTGAGGGAAGCAGCCGAGGTGTTCGGGATATCAAAATCGACAGTCCACAAAATGCTTACAAAACAGCTCTTTTTTGTTTCGCCGCTCCTTTACGGCATGGCGGCTGAGGGGCTTAAAAAAAACAAGGACGAGCGTCATATGCGCGGCGGACTCGCGACAAAGCGCAAATACGAAAGCATGAAGAAAAAGCAGTGTAGCTCTTAAGGCTACACTGCTTGAAAACACATCTGTTTTAACTTATCTCTTTGCTTTGACTGCAACGAATGCGCCTGCGCAGGAGATGAGAGCGATAATTGAGAAGATAACGAAGGTGTCGCCTGTGGGAGGATTGATTTCGCTTTCTTCAGCAAGAGCGTAAAGCTCGAATTCGCTTATGAAGACCCAGTTGCTTGCGTGTGTGAATTCTGCCTTGAAGTAACGGCCGGTAGCGGTCACGCCGTCAAGAGTCACAAGCTCGCAGCCGTCGTTATTATAAGCGGTTCCTGCGGTGCCTGTGCCGACAGAGGTCCAGTCAGTGCCGTTGGTGCTAACGAAGTATTCAACACTTGACGGGAAGGATATGCCCACGCCCGTATCGCTGCATGCTTCAACCACAAGTTTGGTAACATCGAACTCTTCGCCGAGGTCAATGATTATCGCGCTTTGAGGCGTTTCCATGTCTTTGATGTCGTCGGCGCCGATATTGAAGCCGACCCATTCAGCGTCGCTGTAAGCTCCGGTGGAAGAAAACACGCCGTCGGTTATCTCTTTGTTGTCGGTGTCGGGCCATGAAGCGTTGGCAAGGTTCGGATAGATACCTACGAGAGTGTAGGATTTATTGATTGCTACGTTCTGTGAGGTGGCTTCCGCGGAGACGAAGACCGTCAAAACGGAAACGAACAAAGTGGCGACAAGAAGTATCGCTAAAAACTTTTTCATTGATTTGCAGCTCCTTTGGATATTTTGTTATTTTGATTATATCCTATTTTAATAGGCTTGTCAAGCAATATTATTCACAAAAATTCATGTTTTAATGAAGAAAACTAATTTCCCAACGAAAAAAATCGCTTTTTGTCAAAATTGTATTCGTTCTGAGATATAATCCTTCAACTTTGAAATTTGTATCCTCACCTGCTCCATGGTGTCGCGGTCTCTGACAGTGACACAGCCGTCCGTTTCAGAATCAAAATCGTACGTTATACACATCGGCGTACCGATCTCATCCTCGCGGCGGTAGCGCTTGCCGATGCTGCCGGCGTCGTCAAAATCGACCATGAAATATTTTGAAAGCTCACGCTGAATCTCTGATGCTTTTTCGGAAAGCTTTTTTGAGAGCGGAAGCACCGCGGCTTTATACGGCGCGAGCGTCGGATGGATGTGCAGCACGGTGCGCACGTCGGTCTTACCGTCAGCTGATGTGAGCGTTTCCTCGTCGTAGGCGTCTATAAGCAGCGCAAGAAGCACACGGTCACAGCCGAGCGAAGGCTCGACGACATAAGGAATGTACTTCGTTCCGTCGCTGTCGTCGAAATATGACATATCCTCGCCGGATTCACTCTGGTGTGCCTTGAGATCGAAATCGGTGCGGTCTGCGATACCCCAGAGCTCGCCCCAGCCGAACGGGAAGAGAAATTCAAAATCAGTCGTCGCCTTTGAATAGTGCGAAAGCTCTTCCTTTGCGTGGTCACGCAGCCTGAGTGAATCCTCACGCATACCGAGCGTGAGCAGGAAGTTCTTGCAGTAGGAGCGCCAATAGTCGAACCATTCGAGGTCGGTACCGGGTTTGCAGAAGAACTCAAGCTCCATCTGTTCAAATTCTCTCGTGCGGAAGGTGAAGTTTCCGGGAGTAATTTCGTTGCGGAACGACTTGCCTATCTGGGCGACGCCGAAGGGTATCTTGCGGCGTGAAGTGCGTTGGATGCTTTTGAAGTTTACGAAGATGCCCTGGGCTGTTTCCGGACGCAGATAAACCTCTGTGCTGCTGTCCTCGGTTACGCCCTGATGGGTCTTGAACATCATATTGAACTTGCGTATAGGCGTGAAATCGCTCTTGCCGCACTGACATTCGACCTTGTTGTCGACAATATACTGCGTGAGCTGGTCGTTAGTCATACCGTCGACCTGCATTTCAATACCGTGTGATTTGTTCCAGTCATCAATGAGCTTATCCGCGCGGTAGCGCAGCTTGCAGGCGCGGCAGTCTATGAGCGGATCGTTGAAGTTGACGACATGACCTGACGCGACCCATACTCTCGGATTCATCAGTATAGCGCTGTCGAGACCGACGTTGTATGGTGATTCCTGCACGAATTTTTTCATCCACGCTTTTTTTACGTTGTTTTTCAGCTCACAGCCGAGCGGGCCGTAATCCCACGTATTCGCGAGACCGCCGTATATTTCCGAGCCGGGATATACAAAGCCGCGAGATTTGCAGTAGGCTGTGATCTTATCCATTGTTTTTTCTGTATTTTGCATTTTTTTGCCCTTTTCAAAAAAATTTTTATTTTTCGCCCTTGGCGGAATTGTCAATCGATCTCGTCCGCTTCCTGACCGGTGAGCTTTGAACAAAGCTCGATGTATTCATCGGCGGAAATGAGTATCCTGCGTCCCTTGATTGCAGGCTCGAACTTTGACACGAAGCTCTTACCCTCAAGAATGTCGATTATTTTTGCGGCGCGCGAATAACCGAGCTTGAGCTTACGCTGGAGCAGGGAGGTGGATATAGTCTGCTCATCAAGCGCGACCTTGATAGCCGGAAGGATCATATCGTCGCTGAGCAGCAAGTCCTCGCTGTTCCCGTCTGATCCCTCGCTCTCGATCTGTGCGCGCTTCGAGGGCTTTTCTCCGCACAACCGCGCCTCACGCTCTATGCTGTCCATTATATCGGAATTGTAGCCGGCGTCCGCGGAGCGTTTGATGTATTCGCATACGGAAACGACCTCTTTTGTTTCGACGAACGAGCCTTGTACACGCAGCGGCTTGAGCATTCCGACGGGGTTATAAAGCATATCGCCGCGTCCCATGAGCTTTTCAGCTCCTGCTATGTCGATGATCGTGCGCGAGTCTACCTGTGATGCAACGGTGAAGGCGATACGCGAGGGGATGTTGGATTTGATAAGACCTGTGATGACGTCGACCGAAGGACGCTGTGTACCTATGACGAGGTGGATGCCGGCGGCGCGCGCCTTCTGTGAGAGACGGCATATCGAAGTTTCTACGTCATCGGGAGCGGACATCATCAGGTCGGCAAGCTCGTCGATGAATATGACGATATTCGGCATATGATCCTTCTCCGGATCGTCCTTCGTCAGGTCGTTGTATTCGTGTATGTCGTGAGCACCGACGTCTTGAATGACGTTGAACCGGCGTTCCATTTCGGTGACAGCCCAGTTGAGCGCGCCTGCCGCTTTTTTCGGGTCGGTAACGACGGGCACGAGCAGGTGCGGGATGCCGTTGTATATGTTCAGCTCTACCTTCTTCGGATCAATGAGTATAAGCTTTACATCGTCCGGTGTAGACTTGTACAGCAGGGAAATGATCAGTGAATTCATACAGACCGATTTGCCCATGCCGGTCGCACCCGCGATGAGCAGGTGAGGCATTTTCGATATGTCAAGGAAGACAGGATTACCGGATACATCAACGCCCAGACACGAGAAGAGCGGGCAGGGGCTGTCGCGAAACTGTTTTGTTTCTATCAAGTCGCGAAGCCGTACGAGCGAAACCTTTTCGTTTGGCAGTTCAATGCCGACGGCTGATTTGCCGGGGATCGGACTTTCGATACGCACGCTGCGTGCTGCAAGATGCAGAGCTATATCATCGGCGAGATTAGCTATCGCTTTGGTCTTTACGCCTTCCGCCGGCTGAAGCTCGTAGCGTGTCACAGCAGGCCCTATGCTTACATTAATGACTGTCGTACGCACCTTAAAGCTCTCAAGCACTCGCACGAGCTTTTCCGAGGTCGCTACTATCTGTGACTGCGTCATGCCGCTGCCGTGAACATCGTTTGGCTGGAGCAGCGAAATAGGAGGAAATATATATGGGTGGGTGTCCGCACCGGAGGGAGTTTCTTCTTCACTTTCCTGTTGCGCGGCGAGCTGTTGCTCTGCGACCGGCCTGTCTTCTTCCGGCTTGCTGTCCTGCTTGCCGGGCTGTGCTGCTATATCGAGCGGAATGATCTCGTCTGAATCAGGAGGCAATGTTTCACCGGTTTGTGCAAGCTCAGGAATCGTGCGGATCTGTTGAGGACGGACAATGTCTGAGGAGTCCTCAGCGGCTTCTTCAGCTTCCGGACGGACATCGGCTTGTGCCGATATCCCGACGGGAAGAGGCGGAAGCTCAAAGGGCTTGTCCTTGACTGTTTTTTTCTCTTCTTTTATGCGTTGAGCTTCTTCTTTCTGACGCTCTTTTTCTTTTTGCTCGCGTTCATATTGCTCGATGAGAAGCATTTCCTTGCGCTTTGCCTTCCTTGCTCTGCTATATTCGCATATTGCTTCAAACATTTCTCCCGGAGTTTTTCCAAACACGAACACGCCGCTGAGAAGCATGAATACCCAGCATACTATCATCGCGCCGACATAGCCCATACCAAGCATAAGCAGCTCGCAGAGATAACCGCCGATCACCCCTCCGCTTCCGAGCTCTGTACCGTTATAGTAGATCGACTTGAAGGCTTCTGAGGTAAAAAGCTCTTGTATTGTGGTGCTCGGCGCTTTCGTAACGAATATATGAAGCAGCATCGAGAAAAACAGCAGATTGAGCAGCGACGCGACGCATCTTGATCTCAGAGAGCCGTTTTCGCGCGTGCGCCTGTAAAAAAAGGCGATGTTAAGCAGATAGAACGGTATCAGCAACGCGGCTATTCCGAACATACCGAAGCTTATCGGTACAACGGCGACACCTATAAAACCGACCATTCCGCTTTCATCAGCAGCCGAAAACAGGACGATATAGCATATTATCAGATAAACAGCGATTATTGCGAGCAGCCACGGCATGACGGCGTGCAGTCTGCGCCGACTTTCCTGCCTGCGTTTTGCCTGTTGTATCAGGGCCGGGTCGCGCACGACGGTGCGCTTGACCGGAGACTTGCCGGAAGTCGGTGCTCCGGCTTTGCTCTTGGTGCGGTTCTGCTTTGTTTTATCGCTTTGTGACGTTTTTTTGTTTTGTGCCATTATTATACAGGGCAGGCGCGATGGAGCGTCAGCCGCTTCCTTTCATTCGGTTTTGTATCGTTTCAGGCAAATATGACCGCGATCAGTCCTATTGCCACGCAGTAGATCGTGAAAAGGCCGAATTTATTCTTCTTTGCTATAAGCTCAAGGAGCTTTATCGCCCCTATACCGGCTGCCACAGCGGCCGCTGTCCCGAGTATGAAGGGCAGCCACATATCGGATGCCACCGGATTATCCGCTATATCGGCGACCGAGAG
>CAZFZL010000096.1:0-6004 GCA_964523005.1 uncultured Oscillospiraceae bacterium | reverse complement strand
CGTGCGTAAGCGGCAACCATGTCAGCACGGTAAGCGAACAGAGCAATAATTCTACTGTTTCCGAGACCTCGCAGGAAGAAAGCGATGAAGATAAGACGATAGCCGGCGGGATTGATGCGAACGGATTTATCGTAACGCCTTTTGATGCGAGCGGTATGTACGTGTGCGACGTGGAGTTCTATACCGAGAGTGAGCTGATCGTTTCATACCGCAACAATGAAAAAAACACCTCCGGTTTCGTGCTGTACGATATTTATTCCGGCGAGCCGACAGCATCGTACGAAATCAACACAGCGTTTGACGGGTCTATCAACCTGTATGATGACGGAGGCTTTGCGCTTACCTCAATGACCGGAGTGTGGGTGTATTTTTCATCTCCCGACGACAGTGATCCGGAAATACAGAATTATGTGATGCACTCAGGCGAAGAGGAATTTTTCATGACGTATATTTTTCGTCCTGACGGAAGCTATTATCGCTGTAACGAAAAAGAGATCCGCTTCATTGACGGTGACGTGGAAACGCTCGTCGCGGACTGTACAGGCGATCTGTACAGTTGCATTCTCGGATATGTCAGAGACGGCTGTCTATTACACCGGCTATAACGATACGGCGGCGCAGGAGATCGTGTTCGCATATTCCGAAAGCGATGGTACGACAAAAGCCGTCGGAGGCGACGGCCTGTATAAAAACAAAAATTTCGGCAGAGTTATGGTATCATGTGATTATGACAGCACCGAAGCACTCATATACAATTCCGATGAGCCGTACCTCGTTAAGTATATAACGCTTGAGAGGGCAGACGAGCAGGTCGTATATGCTGACGGCAACGGCAGAATAATTACAACACAACAGAAGTATGACGACGATTCGTTTGAACTTATAAGTGATACAGCTCGCATATATGACGGCTCCGGAAATCTGGTCTCGTGTAGTATAATCCCCGACAGCCGTTTATCAGTATCAGCGTCGCTTTGCGGCGGACTTGCCGCGTTCGTAGTAAGTCCACTCAACGACGACGGAACACTCGATTGCACGCTTTTGCTTTGTTATGTCGGAAACGAGCCGCTTGAACGCAATCAGCCCGTTGCAGAGCAGAAGCAGCGTGCGGCAGGGAGGGCGTATGAACTTGGGGTTAAATACGGCATAACCATATTGACCGGCAGCAGTGCAATGCTTGATTTTCCCGATTTCTCAGCGGAATCCGAATATGCTGAAAACAGGCTGCTTGACGCGCTCGACGATATAGAGACGGCACTCGCATACTTCCCGGACGGATTTTTCGCAGAATTACTCACTCCGATCGAAGACAATGAGTTTACACCGACGTCACTCACTGTCTGCTTGACCGGGAAGCTCAGACCGCTCAACGAATACTCGACGAATTATCCGATAGCCTATTCATACACCTCGGGCAGCGCGTCGTACATTGTCATTGACGTTCTCACTTGCGTAAACAATACGCTCATACAGACGGTCGCTCACGAGACGATGCATATCATAGATGAAAAAATCCTATGGCTCATCGACAAGCATTTCGACGGCTTCGGCAAGTGGACCTCGCTCGTGCCTGACGACGCATATAATTACAGCTACGTCGACAACAACGGCAATGATTTTTCAGGCACGAAATACACGCCGGGCGGAAAAGGAACGACATATTTCATCGACACCTATTCACGCACCTTCCCGAAAGAGGACAGAGCGAGACTTTTTGAATATCTTTTCATTTCACAGGATGCGTTGTACGACACTATCGCTGAAAACGAACACATCCGCTCACGTGCCGCGGTGCTTTGCGGTGTGCTGCGCGAAGCGTTTGAAAGCGTCAGAAGCTGCGATGACGTGTGGTGGGAACGCTTCATCAAGGATGAGATACCAAATAACTGATACACATTATACATTGAAAGGAACACTCATATATGAGAGCATCCGAAATACTCAGTTCTATATCAACCGGCGGGCATGACACGGCTCTGGACGCACTTTACGGCGCAAAAAAACGCGAAATACAACGCGCACGCTGGAAGAACGCGGCTGAAAAATTCATTGAAAAATACGGCGACAGGGAAGCTATGATGTTCTCGGTCCCGGGCAGAAGCGAAATATGCGGAAACCATACCGATCATAACCGCGGCGCTGTAATAGCGGCAGCCGTAGACCTTGATGTTATCGGACTTGCAGCCAAGAACGACGGAAATACCGTCCGCGTGTTTTCAGACGGTTACGGCGATATAATCACATCGCTCGATGACACAGATGCGAAAAGCATGAAAAAAGGCACGCCGCATTCCCTGATTGCGGGTATGTGCGACGCTTTCGCACGCGGTAAAGTGAAATGCGGCGGCTTCGACGTATGGTGTACGTCTGATGTGCTCAAGGGCAGCGGACTTTCGTCGTCCGCGGCGTTTGAGGTGTTCATCGGGAGCGTCATAAACCACCTTTTCAATTCAGGTACAACTGACGCCGTGAACGTCGCGAAATATGCTCAGCACGCGGAAAACGTCTTTTTCGGCAAGCCGTGCGGGCTTATGGATCAGACGGCGTGCAGCGTAGGCGGATTCGTTTTCATCGATTTTGAGGATCCGGATCATGTCGTTGTCAAAAAGCTGGAATGTCCGCTTTCGGAATTCGGATATGTGCTGTGCATCACCGATACGGGTGGAAACCACGCTGATCTGACCGATGATTATGCGGCGATCCCATCCGAAATGAAAGCGGTGGCGAAGGCTCTCGGCTGTGATGTGCTGCGCCGGACCGATAAAGAAACATTCATGACGAATATTCCGCGCCTGAGGCGCGAATGCGGCGACAGAGCAGTCCTGCGCGCACTGCATTTCTTCACGGAGAACGAGCGTGTGTACGACGCGGCGCAGGCAATAGAAGCTCACAATATAAACCGCTTTCTCACCGACATCAAGGCGTCCGGCGACTCGTCGTTCAAGTATCTACAGAACATATACTCAAACAAAAACGTAAAGGAGCAGGGGCTTGCGTTAGCGCTCGCACTCAGCGAAAGCATCGTCTGCCGCGTACATGGCGGCGGATTTGCCGGAACAATACAGGCGTTCGTCAAGACGCAGGAGCTTGAAGACTATAAAAAAAGGCTTGAATCAGTTTTCGGAGAGGGAAGCTGCCGCTGCCTGACGGTGCGCACCGAAGGCGCAGTGAGGGCCATATAGATGAGCACCAGATTCAAGGTCGTTTTTCTTGCGGTATGGACGTTGCTGAGCGTTGCGCTGTACCTCGCGCTTTATATGCTCGTCGATTATCTTATGATACTGATATACCTCGTTATAGCAGGCGTTTTCCTTATAAGCTTCACTGTGCTCAACCGCGGCTTCGGAAAGCTCGTGTTTTCGCCGGAGCTTACACCGACTGAGACGAAAAGGCGTAAAGCAGCCCAGCTTTGCCTTATGCTTGCGATACCGACAATGGTGCTTCCGATGATTGATTATCTTCTTATGAGCTTCGACTATACTCTTATGTCGGTGCTGCTTCTTATAGTAAAATGAAAGGCGCCGCGATCGGCGTTCGTGAAATAGTGCAGAACATCAGCGCGTATACCCTTTTCTCCGGCTCGTCCGGTAACTCGTGCTACGTTTCATGCAAGGGCGAAAGCATACTCATAGACGCCGGTGTATCGTGCATGAGACTGTCAGCGGCGCTCGCATCGCTCGGCGCGGATATAAAATCGATAAAAGCAATATTTATCACCCACGAACATACCGACCACGTCAAGGGGCTGGATATGATCTCAAAAAAATACAGGATACCGATCTTCTGCACGAAATATGTCGCGCTTGCAATCGCCGCGCAAAGCACTTATTCGCGCGATATGATACATATAATCGAGCCGGATGATACGGTATATCTCGAAAACATGACCGTCAGCGCTTCAAAGGTGCCTCACGACTCGGCTGACAACGTGTGCTACCGCATCACGATGGACGGCGCGGAGCTTGGCTACGCCACTGACATCGGCAGGCTTACAAAACGCGTCGCCGAGACGCTTTGCGGCTGCCGTTACGTCGTAGTCGAATCCAACCACGACATTGCCATGCTCAACAACGGTCCATATCCGCAGTATCTGAAACAGCGCATACTCTCTGACGGCGGTCATCTTTCAAACGACGATTGCGCAAGGCTCGTGCCGTACCTTGTATCGCACGGCTGCCGTTATGTGGTGCTTGCTCATCTGAGCGGTGAAAACAATACGCCCGAGCTTGCCGTGGCATGCTGTAAAGCAGCTCTCGAAGAAAACGAGATGGCAGGCGAAGCGACGGTTGCTGTTGCGCTTCCGGACAGACCCGTAAAAATAATATAGAAAAAGCAATACAGAAAGGATAACAACATGAAACCTGTTCTTGCACTTCAGATCTATTCAGTAAGAGACGCATATGCAAACGACAAACGCTCAACTCTGCAAAAAACGAAAGCGATGGGCTACGACGCGGTCGAGCTTTTCGGCGCGATGGATACTCCCGCCGAGCAGATCAGGGAAATGCTCGACAGCTGCGGGCTTAAGGTTGCCGGCTATCATACGGCGTGGAGCTGGCTTGACGACGAGCATTTCGATGCGACAGTCGAGTACAATAAGGCGATAGGCAACGATAAGATCATCATCCCGTGGATCGACGACTGCATGAAAAACTCACAACAGGCATGGGAAAAGACGAACGAACTGTTCAGCGCGATGAGTGAAAAGCTCGCGACGGTTAGAATGCGTTTTGGGTTCCACAGCCACGCCTGCGAGCATACCTTGCTTGACGGCGGCAGCTACGGCTGGAAGCTGTTCTGCGACGGTACTCCGGACAGCGTGATAACACAGCTCGATCTCGGAAACTGCATGAATGGCGGCTTCGATCCGATCGACGAATACGAAAAGTGCGCAAAGCGCGCTGTGACGGTTCATTTCAAGCCCTTTTCAAAAACGACCGGCTACGAATCGTACATCGGTACAGACGACATCGACTGGAATAAAGCCGTAAAGCTCGCGCAGGACAGCGGCGTGTGCGAATACATAATCGTCGAATACGAAAAGCAGGACGATTTCGCAGGCGTGAAGATTTGCGCAGAAGCGATGAAAAAACTGCTGTAAGAAAAAAATACAATAACAAACAGGCGGCAGAAGCGAAAATCGCTTCTGCCGCCTTCCTTTAAGCTTTGCAGGCTTATTTATGCATTTTTGCAGTGCCTTCTGACTGTCAGTCTTCCTTAGCGAAGCAGTTGTCGATATGTGCCTGGGTGAATTTCTCAGTGACGAGACTTACGAGCGGCACGATGACCATCGATATCGCCATTGCAATGCAGCCGTAAAGCGCTGCGTTGTTTTTCGCTGCGTCAAAGCTGTTGGTTATCGTAGTAAAAACGATCAGGCCGAGCATCGTGATAAGTCCGGACAGCAGTCCTGCCCACGCTCCGGCGCGTGTCGTGCGCTTCCAATACAGTCCCCAGATGAATGGGCCGATGAAGCAGCCGGCAACGACACCCCATGCGAACGACATCAGGTTGACGATGAACGAGATATTTTGCGTCGCGAAGAAAAACGAAAGTGCTACAAACACAACGCAAAGCACGCGTGTCAGACGCATTTGCTTTTTCGGTTCTATATCCTTCTTTACCACATTGGCAAGGTCGACAGAGATAGCCGAGCTTGAGGTGAGCACTACGGATGAAAGAGTCGACATTGAAGCCGAGAGCAGCAGAAGCAGTATCACGGCGAGAACGATGTTGAGCGCCGCGTTCTGTGAAAAGACGTTGTAAAGTATCGTTGGTACGATCGCATCATAGCCGCCCTCAAGCGCAGGCGCTCCCGCTTCTGTTGCACCTATGAAGAGATGACCCATAGAACCGACAAAATATGCACCGCAGCCTGTGATGAGGCAGAAGACGGTCGATATGACAGCGCCGCGCTTTATGGCGGACTCGTCTTTTATGGTGTAGTATTTATGTACCATCTGCGGAAGGCCCCAGACGGCGAAGGATGTGAGCGCTATGTTAA
>CAZFZL010000095.1:0-6030 GCA_964523005.1 uncultured Oscillospiraceae bacterium | reverse complement strand
TACACTGCGTCATTCGTTCGCTGCCCACCTGCTTGAAAACGGCGCAGACATACACGATATTCAAGAAATATTAGGCCATTCGGATATTTCGTCAACGCAGCGATACGCTCAGTTCCTCAAGGAACGCATGAAGACAAGCTATATAAAGTATCATCCGCGCGCATGATAACAGGTGTTCATGATCAATAATAAAAAAGTAAAAAGGTTAGCAATGGGTAAATTATTCAATTTCTTTACAGGAAACAATTTAAACGGAAAAGGCATATCCAAGAACCAGGCTTCAAAGGATGCACCGCTGAATTTTGTTAACTACTTTAAAATGTTATTCAGGCGCTTCGGAGTTGTTATAACAGGAAACTTACTGTTTCTGCTATGCAATTTCCCCCTGTTTATTTGCTTTTTCGGCTATCTCGGATATTTCAACGACAGCGCATCCGCTCCGTTTTCTCCCTTTTATGCCAACCTTTACGGCGCAGAACAGATAAGCGGCACTTCCGGCGCGCTCGCTGCGCTCAACGGTGTTCTCGGTACGACACGCACAGTCGGGATCGTATCGGACACAACGCAGATACTGATGTATCTTGGCTTTCTGACCGTATTTACTTTCGGCTTTGCAAACGTCGGTCTCACTTGTCTTTCGCGCTCATGCGTCAGGCGTGAGCCGCTTGAGACCTGGAATGATTTCTGGAGCTCAATAAAAAAGAACGCAAAACAAGGATTTGCGCTTGGTTTGTTTGACTGCGCGGTTATGATTATCATTGTATTTGACGCCTGGTATTTCCGTCAGATGTCTTCCGATTTCACATATGCAATTATGTACTATATACTGCTTTCACTCGGTTTGATATTTGTGATGATGCGGCCGTATATGTACATTTTAGCGACAACATTCAAGTACAAATTAAAACAGATAATCAGCTATTCGCTGAGACTTTCGATGCTCGGACTCAAAAGAAACTTTCTCGCGCTGCTCATGACGGGACTTATGGCATATATAACAGTGCTGCTGTTCTCGCTCAATCCGGTCGTCGGTGTTTTCTTCCCGTTGTTCTTCACCTTCGGGATAATCAACTTCACCGGAACATACGCAGCTTATCCCGTTGCGCTGAAGTACCTTCTTGAAAAGAAGAAGGACGAGGACAAGTCAAACGAAGTCGATTACGATGATGATGACGATCCTGTTTTCAAAGACAGAGACTGATTCTTGGTAAAAATAAAAGAAAAATCCGCTTCGGGGTTTACACGGAGCGGATTTTGTAGTATAATACAGTGAAAAGAGCGACAGAGCACGGCCGGCGCGCCTTATGTCGCATAATATAATACTCAGCCGGAGAAAAAAGGCATGATATGAACAAGATACTTGTGGAGACTTCCGCACGTCACGTACATCTGACGCGTGAGGATGTCGATATTCTCTTCGGAGAAGGCTATGAACTTACACTCAAAAAAGCGCTTTCGCAGCCCGGTCAGTTTGCAAGCAACGAAAAAGTAAATATAGAAGGACCCAAAGGCGTTATTAACAACGTTTCGATACTCGGCCCGATTCGTCCGAGAACCCAAGTAGAAATATCCTTAACCGACGCAAGAAAGCTCGGTATCAACGCACCGGTAAAAGAATCAGGCGATCTTGACAACACACCCGGATGCCGTATTTTCACCGATAAAGGTGAGGTCAATGCCAATGAAGGCGTCATCGTCGCTCAAAGGCATATACATCTTACACCCGATACTGCAAAAGAATTCGGCCTTTGCGAAAAGCAGGTCGTAAGCGTAAAGCTTGACACTGCCGACAGAGCTCTTACCTTCGGCAACGTCGTCGTAAGAGTCAGCGAAAAATTCGCGCCCGCAATGCATATTGACACCGACGAATCGAACGCCGCGTGCGCATTCGGTACTATCTATGGCGAAATAATTAAGTAGATTGAAAAACAATAGAGGCCCGCATCATTAGGTGTGGGTCTCTTTCAATGTGAAAAGAAAAATATTGCATTATATTTCAGTTTGTGATATAATGATACGAATAGAATAAATCTTTTTGAAAGGCACAAAAAATGCAGTTTTCTTTTTCAGATAAAGTCAAGGATATGAAGCCGTCGGCTATCAGAGAGATATTCAAATCGCTTACCGACCCGTCTGTTATCTCATTCGCTGCCGGTAATCCGGCGGCGGAATCATTTCCTATCGAACAGATGTCGCAAATCAGCAGTGATATTTTTACAAACAACGCCGTTCCGGCGCTGCAATACAGCATAACCGAAGGATATACGCCTCTCAGAACGCAGATCTCCAACAGACTTGCATCAAAATTCTGTATCGATATTGCGGCGAATGAAACGATCATCACCACAGGCGGGCAGCAGGGCATCGATCTTACGGCGAAATGTCTCTGTAACGAAGGCGACACTGTTATATGCGAAAACCCTTCATTCATCGGCGCGCTCAACGCTTTTCGCTCTTACAACATCCATCTTGTAGGAGTTGAGCTTGAAGACGACGGAATGAACATCGAACAGCTTGAAAAAGCGCTGAACGAAAACAAAAACACAAAGCTTATATATACGATACCCACCTTCCAGAACCCTGCCGGTATCACTGCAAGCCTTGAAAAGCGAAAGGCGGTTTATACTCTTGCAAAAAAATACGGTGTTGTCATACTCGAGGACAATCCATACGGAGAGCTGAGATTCGCAGGTGAAGAAATACCGACAATAAAGAGCATCGACACAGACAACATCGTCGTTTATTGCTCATCGCTCTCAAAGATACTGTCTGCCGGAATGAGAATCGGCTATCTTTGCGGTCCCGCGCAAATAATACAAAAAGTAGTTGTCACAAAGCAGGTCAACGACGTTCACACGAATATATTCTTCCAGATGCTGTGTTCTGAATTCATCGATCGCTACGGACTTGACGATCATGTCGCAAAAATCAAAAACCTGTATCTTAAAAAATCGTCGCTGATGCTCGATATGCTCGATAATAATATGCCTAAATGGACGCACTACACTCGTCCTCAGGGCGGATTGTTCATCTGGTGTACTCTGCCGGATAAGTACGATGGTGACGAATTTGCGCGCTTTGCCGCGGCAAACAAGGTTGCCGTGGTTCCGGGGAGCACGTTCTGCCCCACACAGGGCGAACACTCAAGCTCATTCAGACTCAATTACAGCACGCCGTCGGACGAACAGATCGTGATAGGCATCGAAAGGCTTTCAGAAATAGTGAAAAGCCTTAATAAATAAACGGGACGGACGAATAAATGGAAAGCGAACAGAAGAAAACAATTTTTTCGGGCATACAACCGAGCGGCAATCTCACGATAGGCAACTATATCGGAGCACTGAAGAACTGGGTAACACTTCAGGATGATTACAACTGCCTTTACTGCATCGTAAATATGCATGCAATAACCGTCCGCCAAGTGCCTGCCGAGCTTCGCAAGCGCTCTTACGAAGCACTTGCAATATACATGGCGTGCGGAATCGATCCGACTAAAAGCATCATTTTTCTTCAGAGCCACGTTCCGGCACACGCCGAGCTTTCGTGGGTCCTGAATTGTTATACGATGTTCGGCGAGCTTTCGAGAATGACGCAGTTCAAAGAGAAAAGTGCAAAACATACCGACAATATTAACGCCGGTCTTTTTACATATCCCGTTCTCATGGCTGCCGATATACTCCTCTATCAGGCACATCTCGTACCGGTAGGAGAGGATCAAAAGCAGCACATAGAGATCACGCGTGATATTGCCACACGCTTCAACAGTGTATACAATGACACTTTCATTCTTCCCGAGCCATATATCCCGAAGGTCGGAAGCCGAATCATGTCGCTTCAGGATCCGACAAGCAAAATGTCAAAATCAGATATGAGCGACGGTAGCATCACGCTTCTTGACAAAAAAGATGTTATAATCAGAAAAATAAAACGTGCAGTTACGGACAGCGGTTCAGAAGTACACCGCGCAGAAGGTAAAGACGGCATAAACAACCTCATCACGATCTATTGCTGCTTCACCGGAAAAACGCCTGAAGAGACTGAAAAAGAATTTGACGGTAAGGGCTACGGTGAATTCAAGCTTGCCGTTGCCGAAGCATGTGCTGACAAGCTCGGTGAAATACAATCAAAATTCGACACATATATGGCAGACAAGGCACAGCTTGATACAATACTCAAGGACGGCTCGGAGCGCGCTGCGTATATTGCAAGAAAAACGCTCAGCAAAGTATACAGAAAAATCGGATTTATAGCGGGATAATCTCTGAAAGGAAAGGTTCAACATATGGCAAAGGGAAGAGCAGAATACGACAACCAGAGCATCACGCTTCTTAAAGGAGCGGACAGAGTACGAAAGCGTCCGGCTGTCATTTTCGGTTCTGACGGTATTGAAGGCTGCGAACAGTCATTTTTTGAGATACTCTCGAACGCAATAGACGAATCGCGTGAAGGCTACGGAAACGTGATAAACGTCACCGTCAACAGGGATCATTCCATGACTGTTGAGGATTTCGGACGCGGCGTCCCCATGGGCTGGAACGAAAAGGAACAGCAGTTCAACTGGTTTCTCGTTTACTGCGAGCTGTACGCCGGTGGAAAATACAAGGATATAGAGCAAAGCAACGATAACTATGAGTATTCGATCGGACTTAACGGTCTCGGTGCAGCTTCAACACAGTACGCTTCCGAGTGGATGAAGGTCGAATCGTATACACGCGGCGGCACGAAATTCACAATGGACTTCAAAAACGGCAATCCGGCATCGGAGCTTATTACAGAACAGTGTCCAAAGAACAGGACTGGCACCGTCGTTTCATGGAAGCCCGATCTCGACGTTTTTTCTGATATAGCAATAGGGCTCGAATACTTTGAATCGACCCTTGAAAAACAAGCCGTCGTAAACGCCGGACGTACGATCAACCTGAAATTTCAAAAGGAGGATCTTTCATATTATGAAAGATCGTTCGTTTACCCCGATGGTATCGTTGAATACGTAAAACAGCGCACAGGCGAAACGGCACTCATGCCGGTAACCTTTTTCAACGGTGAAAGGGAAGGACGCGACCGCCCGGACAAGCCCGATTATAAACTGAAAATGGAGCTTGCGTTCACGTTTACCAACGATTCTCCGTTCATAGAATTCTATCATAACTCAAGCTTTCTTGAGCATGGCGGTTCGCCTGACAAAGCGACAAAAAGCGCTTTTCCCTCGGCGATCGATGACTGGCTGAGAAACAACGGAAAATATACGAAGAACGAAAGCAAGGTCATATTTGCTGATGTTGAAGATTCACTCGCATTTGTCTCTTCTTCGTTCTCAGGCATCACCTCTTATGCGAATCAGACAAAAAAAGCAATAACAAACGTGTTTATCGCAAAAGCAATGACAGAGTTTTTCAAGCACTGTCTTGAAGTATATTTTGCCGAAAACCCGTCTGATGCAGAACGCGTATGTATGCAGGTTCTCATAAACAAGCGCAGCCGCGAAAGCGCGGAGAACATGCGCATGAACACAAAAAAGAAGCTCACAACTTCTCTTGACATAAGCAACAGCGTCGAAAAATTCGTCAACTGCCGCAGTAAGGACCCTCTCAGGCGTGAGCTGTATATCGTTGAAGGCGACTCTGCTCTTACTTCGGTAAAGCTTGCAAGAAGCGCTGAGTTTCAGGCGATCATACCGGTTCGCGGCAAAACCTTCAACTGTCTCAAATCATCATATGAACGTATTCTCAAAAACGAGATCATCATGGACCTTATCAAGGTCATCGGCTGCGGTGTTGAGATCAAATCAAAAGCCGCTAAGAACCTTGCATATTTTGATATTAACAATATGCGCTGGAGTAAGATCATCATCTGTACCGATGCCGATGTAGATGGTTTTCATATCAGGACACTTATACTGACTATGTTCTACCGGCTTTTACCGTCTTTGATAAAAGAAGGCAGGGTATTCATCGCCGAAACACCGTTGTACGAGATCACGTCAAAGGACAAAACATATTTTGCTTACGATGAAAAAGAGAAGTCCAACAT
>CAZFZL010000094.1:0-6044 GCA_964523005.1 uncultured Oscillospiraceae bacterium | reverse complement strand
TGAACTGCTTTGTGTGATGTAATAATCAGAGAAGCTGTGCCTGAAGATGCTGAAAGCATTTTGTCAATATATGCGTATTACGTAGAAAATACGGCAATATCTTTTGAATACACCACACCTACTCTTTGTGAGTTTGTACAGCGTATGAAAAGCTCCATGTCATGCTATCCATATCTGATCGCAAAGAAGGATGGCAAAGTGCTTGGCTATGCTTATGCACATGCGTTTGTCGGACGCGCGGCGTACGACCGCTCGTGTGAGCTTACGATATATGTCGACCACACGGCGCAAAAGTCCGGTGTCGGAAGAAGACTGTACGAAGCGCTTGAAATGCGTCTGAAGAATATGGGCATCCTGAATATGTACGCCTGTATTGGCTTGCCGGACAAAGATGACGAGTATCTCAACAGCAACAGCGCCGATTTTCACGCGCACATGGGTTTTACGAAGGTCGGTGAATTTCATAAATGCGGCTATAAGTTCGGACGTTGGTATAATATGATCTGGATGGAAAAGATCATTGGCGAACATAAATAACGAGTAGTTGTAATTGCGGCGAATATGTACCTGCCATGTACAACAGATTTTATAAAGCAAGAACCGTTCAATACCTTACGGTAAAGAACGGCTCTTTCTTATTGTAATGACAGCGGTTCTTGGCCACAGATAACCGTGTATAAACACCCTTTCATTCGGGTTTTATATTCGGATTCTCTGTTTTGCCCTTGTCTGCGATACGGTGAACGACAAAATGCCTATACAACAGAATGCAGACTGCAGCGATCGCGGCGAGTGAAAGCACGATCAGAAAGCCAATAACAGCATATTTCAAGATCATGCCCACGGATTTGTGCTTTCAGGCTCGCGTATACCAAGCAGTATGCTGGAATATTCCCACAGATACCATTTGCCGTCCTTGGCTTGACGCATTGTAATCGGTCTTGGGTTATCAGCGCCGCCGGACTTAATGAACAGCTTCGCGCAACCGGCGACTTCATAGGAATATTTATTTTCACTTAGCACAACAGTATACGGCTGTGCCGGATCATAATCATTTCCCGGAACAGCGCCTGTGAAATACGAACGCAAGATATAGTCTTTTCCTCTGAAACGGTCGGAAATAAACTGCTTATCCATTCCGTTCATAGGACGTGGACCGCGCAGATATTCCAGCATTTGCAGTGATTGCTCCTTATCCTTCGGATAAGCGCTGAATGCCACGATTGCCATTGCCGCTGTGTCATATGGGGTTGCCATTGCTGCCTGCGGTAATGCCTTAAAATCATCAATGACTTCCGGTAGACTGTTAAAAACTATTGTTGCCATGTTACTTACTCCTTTATCAATTAATAAAACTTGTCTGCTTATTGCTTTTTCTTTTTGTTGATAACTATCACCACGACAACGATTCCGGCTGTAACGATAACCGCCGCGATAATGAACCACCACAACCATGGAGTGGCAGGATTGTCTGGGGGCGTGGAAATATCTGATTCGATCGTTGATGTGTCAGATTCTGCAGTGCTTGTCGCTCCTGTCATGGGAATGCTTTCGGACTGCTTATAACCACAGACGGAGCAGACACGCTCCTTAACGCCGTTCTCCGTTTCGGTCGCGTCCTTGGTTATCGTCCATTCACCGTAGATATGCGCTGCGCTATCGGCTTTATCGCCGCAGTCGCATTCATGCCAGTGACCTGTTTCATCGCTCGTCCACTCCTCGGCGTAGCTATGCGTATGAGACGCTGTACCTGTGACAGTGACGTCGATGGTCGTTGTCTTGCCCTTGTAAGTCACGGTTATTTTCTGTGTTCCGTCGGTGTTCAATGTTGCCGGAGAAAACGTCATATCGTCATAATTATTGCCGGGAAGCCAACCGTCAGTCATATTCAGCTTGAGAACAAGCCCGTTCGGATCGAAGGCTTCGCCCGTTTTATACGTTGTCTTTGTCGGCATTTCAAGAACCTCAATGCTCGTCAAAACAATATCCGACGGTATATCGTTTACCTTGACGTCAAATGTCGTTGTCTTGGAGCTGTATGTTACGGTTATTCTCTGTGTTCCGACAGTGTTGAGCGTTGTAGGTGAACAGCTGAAGCCGCTTGTGATATTCTTATATCCGTCGCTCATAATAACACGCACCGTCATTCCGGCTGTATTCAAAGTTTCGCCCTTGGTGTATGTCAGCTTTGTCGGCTTGCTTTGTATTTCTATACCTTCTACGGTCGGGTCGTTTGTCCTTTCCGTATAGGTGACCGGAATAAGCGATGAATATGTATACTCGCTTGATGAACCGAGTGTATTAGTTACCTTGACACAGTAGTATGTCGTGCCTATATCCTGCAAAGGTGTAAAGCTTTTTTGTGCGCCATAGCTTGCATCCGTGCTGCTGTATATTGCACTGATCGTGGAAATGTCATTCACGCTTGTACGGTACCACTGATAGGTGAGCTTTCCGCTGTCGGCAACGCTTGCGTTGACCGAAAGAGCTGTTGCTGTTCCGACAGCATAGTTTCCGCCCTTGGGCTGTGATGTAATGCTTGGCTTCTGTGCTTTTACTGCCGGAGACAAGGTGTATTTATAGACGACGGCGGTGGCGTAGTCGGCGTCGTTTTTCGTGCCGTTCAGGGTCGCCTTGCTCGCGTCGATGGTCGCGGCGTTGCCGTTGACCGTGGCGGTGAGCGGAAACTCCTCGTCGAAATACTTATTAATTAATGCAAGCTCATCCGGCGACGCGGTCTTCTCGTAGATCTTGCGAACCGTCTGCGGGAGAATATAACCGCTCGCCGCCCTTATCGTTACCGTGACGGTATAGTCGGTCCCTTCCTTGAACACGCTGTCTGCGGGCGACCAGACTACGTCTGAAACCGTGATGCTTTTCTTGTAGGAGGTGATGGTAGTTGGCGGCGTCGCGCCCGCAACGGGAGTGGGTATAAAGAGATCCACCTTCGAGACGGCCATGCCATCATTGATACCTACCATTATGTCCTCAAATACGAAGCGCATCTCTGTGTCGCTCAGCCTTACGCAGTAGCTGCTGCTTATTATATCGCCTTTATCCGGCTGAAGCAGCATCTCCGCACCCGTCGCAAAGACGTGGCGCTCGTCGCACTTTGCCGTGATATAAAGGTCGTACTTATCTCCGAAATAGAACGAATCGATCTGCTTTTTGCCGTAATAGGCGGCGATATCCGTTACCGTGACGCCGGTCGTGTTGCAGCGCACTAATGTGTCCAGCTGTCTTTCATGAAGGGTGTAGTCCCACCGGTCGACGCTCACGCTGCTTACCTCTGCCGGCGGAACCGTTGAGTCGGTGGTGAATATCACCGTGCCGCCCGCCACGTCGGACAAGACTGATATGCAATCTTCTTTAAGCGTCGTCTTGACTGAGTTTATAAAGACGTTGACGCCGCTGCCCAGCCAATCGGAGGACTTAGGCGTGGCAGCATATTCGGGGTAGATATACACCGCGTAGCCATATTTTCCGGAATTGTTGAAAACGCCGCCGTTAATTTTCAGCTTGCCGGAGTATAATTTCACCGCATAATAGACGTAGTTGAAGGTGCCGCCGTTGATAACCGTTTCCGCGTTCGGGTGGGAGCTGGCCATTCCTCCGCTCCAGATGGCCAGGCAGGCGCTGTTCAGCGTGCCGCCGTTGATGAATACGGTGCCTGTATTCCAAATCATGGCATGGTAGTAATCGGACCCGACCAGCGTGCTTTCAAGCGTGCCGCCCTGCATAGTGAAACTCGTGCCCTCACCTTGTAGATAGATTACGTTGCCGGCGACTCTTCCCTCATTTACGCCCGGGACGCTGTCGGCGACCTCGTAGTGGAGCAGCCCGCTTTCCAGCGTCAGACCGGCGTTGTCCTTCAGCCAGAACATATGCTCTTTGGATCTGAGCGCGGTCATATACAGTCCGCCGCCGCCCACGCTGTCCTTAATGGTCAAGTTGACAGTGTTTTTAAGCCAGAACAGTATATGGTTGCCCTCTACGCTGCCGTTTCTTGTGACCCTGACCGTGTGGCCGTTGAAATCGAAGGTCACGTACCTTGCCCGCCCGGCGAAGGTGGTATCACCGTTATCGCCGAGCTCCGCCTTGAGGTCGGCGCCGAGCTTGACGCTGTAATCGCCCTCGCAATATTTGAATACCGTAACCAGCTCCTCGTAGGTCATGACGGTGAAGTCCCTGACCCCGGAGTTTATCTGCTGCCTTATCGACGCCGCGTCCGCCGACGCAGTGAGCGTCGTCGCGGGCAGTAGCACCAGCACCATGCACAAGGTCAGCAGGATGCTCAAAAATCTTGTTCGGGTCTTTTTCATGTTTTAAATTCCTCCGTTTATTAAAAAACTTATGTAATGCAGTCAAATTGACGCAAGTGGAACCATATCGTGAGGATAAACTGTCCTTCATAGCGCGTCCAGAAGCGCCACCAGATAGCTGGCAGAGGTGGAGCCGTAAATGAACAGATCGATAAGACCGTCCCTCTTTGCCTGCTTGATCAGTTCTGCCGCACGTTTCTCTGAGTTTTCGTCCACCATCAGAGAAATTTTGCAGTCCGGACACCGCCTGTGGATTTCACCACGGATTTTAATTCGCTCCTCCAATGTGTAAGGGTGATACCCTGTCACCTCCATGAGTACCACTGTGGCTGCTATCGAATAAGCCTTTTTTGCTGTTTCCTCCGGCTTCTCCACCACTGTAACCTGAAAATCACCGTTGTTGTGCAGCGCCATTTCCACCGCCTCGCCGAGAACGAAGTTTTTCATATCAATCACTACACGCTGCATTTTGTCGCCGCCTTTCACAAATTAGTACTCGATAGCCTTATTACATCACTCATTATACACGGCTTTCAAAAATTACACATCCTACATATGTAGGAGAAAAAACAAATAAATGAAAAAATAACGGAAAAGAACAAGAGCTTTTGCTGAAAAATTCAGCTTACACATAAGCAAAGACGGCAGAAGCGCGTCCGCTTCTGCCGTCTTTTTCAAAAACAACAAGTAAAACTATTCTTTTTAAATATCACTGTGAAAACAGTATAAATGATCAGTCTATTGATTTGACTGTTCAGCATCAGTCCATTCCGGATTAATACTCCGGCAAAATAAATCGTGTACGTGCTGCTAAAACCGCAAGGCGTGAAATGCTTTGAATTCCTGTTTTTTCTTTCAGGTGCTTTATGTGTGTCTTTGTAGTGGTATAGTCCACGCCCATCAGATCTGCGATTTCGGTCAGACTTTTCCCCTGTACCAGATATGACAGCACCTCAAGCTCCTTTTGCGTAAATTCGGTGCTGTCAGCCAGCCCGATTTTTATGCCGGGTGTTGCATCGGGGAAAATATGCTCTCCTGCCATCGTCCTGTCCATAATGTTAAGCAGCTCATCGGTGCTGACTTCCTTGTACCAAAAGCTGTCCGCGCCTGCAGCACGGGCTTTTTCTATAAAGCGGTAATCCGGTGCTGATGTCACGATGATGATTTTAACCCTTGGATATTTCTTTTTGATCTGCGCAGTCGCGTCAATACCGCTTTCATCATCCGCAGTACATATGTCCATCAGAATAAGCTCAACACATTCCCGAACACAAAAAAGCTCCGCGTTGGCTGCGCCCTTAATAGCGGCGGTCAAACGATAGCGATCCGACGCATCGGCAATGTAGTGTGAAAAAAGCTCCTGTACCACGCGCTCGTCATCAACGATCAGAACATTCGTCATATAGTATTATTTCCTCTCAGGGGAACAGTAACTGTAAGCACAAAGCTCGGAAGGCTTTGCACCGTCATAGTTCCGCCGTCCTTTTCAATACGGGCACGCAGAGCGCCTAATCCTCCGCCCTCCGTGATCGGTTTTACGGGAGCGATACCGTTGTTTGTGATCACAGCGGTTGAATCGGCGCTGCCGGTATTTATCGTGACATACAATTCGTTGCCTTCCGCGTGGCGGATCATGTTTATCAAACATTCCCGCATAGCGGTGGCAAGCATATATGCGGCATATGATTCATCCGGCAATGCGCCTGTCAGAAAAATGCGAGC
>CAZFZL010000093.1:0-6104 GCA_964523005.1 uncultured Oscillospiraceae bacterium | reverse complement strand
AATACTTTGGAAAACTTTTTCATTGTATTTGTCCTTTCGATTTTATGAATATATGTTAACACTTTGTTCACAATTAGTCAATATATTCGCAAAAAAAATGTCAACACCTGATGTTTGTTAATGCAACATTCCGTCAAAAAAGGAACGTCCGAAGACGTTCTTTTCTTATTGTAGGGGATCGTGTTTTCAGCCTCTGACTTTTTTGACCGTTACAATGCCTGCCGCGAGGACTACGAGCGCAAGAACAGCGTAAACGGCAACTTCGTCGCCGGTCTCGGGATTGCCGGTGCCGCCTTCGGATGTTTCGGGAGCGGTGTAGTTAACAAGCTCCACGGACGCAGGAGCTGCACCCTCGTACCATACATCAGTGTCCATGCCGTCTTCCCAGTCTTCCGTAAATATTACGTTGCCCTTTGAGTCGACTATTTTTATGTTGTCCACGGAGATGGTTCCGTTGGTTTCATAGAAGCCGACCTGGATGCTGGCACGAGCAAAGTTTTCGTCGATCGTAAAGCTATAGCTTTTTGCAAGCCAATCAGTGTCGGTGCCATCGTTAACTGTTGTTGCCCAGTCTGCCCATGCGCCAAGCGTGTCAGACGTGTCATAGGGGTAATAGTTGAAGTAAGCACTGCCTGTTCCGGTGACACCTTCAAATTTGATATCCGCAGAAATGGTGTAGGTCTCGCCGACAGTCAGATCTGCCGCTTTGAGCTCAATTGCATAAGCGCCGGCTTTTGCATCTGAAGTAAATTTCAGATAAGCGGTAGTGTTTTCAGCGGCAAATGCAGGAAGTGTAAAAGCGGATACAATGATCACTGCCATTAAGGCCGCGAGGATGATTCTTTTTGCTTTCATAGAAATAGTTCCTTTCTCCTAATGATGTAAATTTGTACTCTAAATGTATTATAACCGAAAATGGGTTATTGTCAATAGTGTTTTTCAAGAAATCAAACACGCCTGCGCATATTTGTTCGAATATAAATTTTCCCTCGGAAAAATCAAACTTACATTGTAATTTTCAAACATTATTTGTTGATTGTTGTTGACTTCAATGAGAATCTATTTTATAATTACACTACAATGTCAAACGGCCCGAGAGGAGAAAAACAAAATGAGGAAAAATAACATTAGGACGTTGAAAAAATCACTTGCTTTCCTGCTCGCTTTGATTTTTTCAGGAGGTATCATTATGCCCGCTGAACAATGTGTCGCGTCCGACGACATTTATTCCATCGCAATACTGCGCGACAGTGCGCTTGAAGCCGCATCCTCGGGCGCATCTCCTGACACAGACGGTCTTTACAAGCTTTATTCAGACGCCGGTCACGATGTGCGTTTCATTACCGCCGCCGACATGGCGAGCACAGTAAAGTTTAGCGCAAATATATATGATATACTGATACTTCCGTACGGCGACGCGTTCCCGCTTTGCGGCGTACAGCCGCTTAAGGACTACGTTGCCGCCGGCGGAAGAGTCATAACGCTCGGCGGATACGCGTTTTCAAACGTGATAGATACATCCGGCGATGCCTCGGCAAAAAGCTATGCGCTCACTCTCACCGCGCAGGAGGTCATGAACGCATATTGCTCCTACTCTGTTGATACTTCTGTTATAAAGCCGGGCAAAACATACACTGTCAGCGTCGATATGAAGGTCGTCGGGCTGCTGGGCAACGGCGTCGATTCCGGTATAGCTTGCGCATCGGTTTACATGATGAGCGGCGTATCGATAAGCGCATTCAAGGATTATGCTTATGAGGTTACCGGCACGTCAACGGAGTGGAAGCGCGTCACATACACCTTCACCGTTCCCTCGGACGTTACCGTGACAAAATTTAATTTCGGCTTCTACCGTATGTCCGGCAAAGCCTATTACGACAATTTTACTGTCACCGACTCGTCGGACACCGTTGTACTGACGGAAAATTTTGACGACGAGGCTATGCCCGGCAAAATGACATCCGTCGCAGAAAACAACGCGAAGCTCAACATATCGTTCACCGACGGTGTTGAGAACAGCGCCGTATTGGACATCACCCTCGGCACAAATACACCCGAATCGGTCGGCGATTATGCGTTGTACGATTCATCCTGTATGCCGCTGTTCGACACAGAGCACATATATTCAGGCGCGTCTTTGAGCGTCTCCGACGGGCAAACGGTCTTCGCGTCCGATGCCGCCGTCAGCTGCGATGTCAGCGGATACAGTGCCATTACGACGCTCGGCAACAATAAAGCGCGCTGGGTGAGCCTGCTTGAGGCACACGACTCAAACGGCGTGATTGTAGGTACCGTCGGTGCGCTGCTGCGGATATTCCCGGATTCCAAGGACAAATCGACGTGGAACAAGACATGGGACGATTATGAAGCGACGTGTATTGCGTTCTTCGGCGTGACGAGCTGCGATATACTTAAAGAAGGCAACGAAGCTCTCCGCGAAGGCTTTCTCAAGCTTCTTCAGGTCATGATGGACGACGTATACGTTGAGTATGCGACAAACTTCTACGATATATATAAGAATGGCGAAAGTCCCGTTGTGACTGTCGTGATCGGCAATTCATCATCCGAAGCCGCCGCAGGAACGGCGAAGCTCGAGATAATAAACCGCGAAAGCGGCGAAACCGTCCATTCGACGGAAAAAACTTTTACTGTGAACGTGAATAAATCCGCGTCGCTGATGATGGGTTGGAAAACGACTTCATTTGATACCGATTTTTATGTCGTAAAAATCACTCTCAGTGATTCGGACGGTATAATATACGACACTTACGAAAGCGGCTTTGCCGTATGGGACAGTAAAGTCGTGGCAGCGGGAGTGAACTATTCATATCACGACAACTACATTTATCGTCAAAACGAAGACAAAACGGAAACGGCGGTGTTTACCGTCGGTGTCGACGACGGCGGCAATATATTCGGCATGTTCGACCAGACACCCCTGACATGGATCAAAGAGATGTCCGACCGCCGCGACTCAGGCATAAATCTATACGAAACGCTTGCGGTGCTTTCAAGCGAAATAAGCAACGAAAGCTATATGCGCACGATCGACTGCATGATGTACCTTGCTCAGAAGTACAATCAAATATATATGCTCGGCATCGCCATCGGAGCAAACGTAGCGATGAGCGACGGCGAAACGGAAAAACTCGCGAAGGTATGCGCGAAGGTCGCCGAACGCTACAAGGACGTTCCCGGCTTCATATATTATCTCAACGGCGACCTGCGCTGCGTCATGACGACGGCTTTGAACGAAGCATTCAACGAATACCTCGGCGAATTATATGCAGATGACGACGCGCTCAGACAGGCATGGTGCGACAATACGCTATCTCTCGGCAGCGTCGAAATAGACGAGAACTTCACCGGCAGCGGCACGGGCTGGGCAGACATGAAGGCTTACGACTACAATATGTTCCGCACGCAGCGTACCGTAAAATGGACCACGGCGCTCATCGACAGCATCCGCGCCGTCGACAGCAGCGAAAAGCTGATACTCTGTGAGTTTTACAGCTATCCCTACGAGGCGGTCGATATTCCGACGGCGCTCGGCAAACTGAGCTATTCGAACATCGGATTTTTCGAGTCGCGCTTCAGCTTTCCGCAGACGCTTGCTTATTCCGACCAACGCTATAACGGGCAATCGCTCGGTATCGGTGAATTCGGGATACGCACAAACACGCTCATGGACCTTGCAGCCGCGGAAATGCACCGTTCTGTAAGCCAGACCGTCGCGCAGGCGCAATTCTTTACGGTGCTCAACAATTCCATAACGCTCGGTGCAAGCCACGCGCAGCTCTGGTGCTGGTCTGACGAAACGAGATATATATTCCCGTGGGGCATGAAATTCGCGCTCGACGGCGTGAAGCGCCAGCTCTCTTACAATCTGCGTAACGCAGCGCTCTTCACACGTCTTTGCGAACCTGTGTATGAATCACCGGCAGTCGCCGTGCTCACGCCCGACTCCACGCGTCTCGGCGGATACGAAGTATATTACGCAGGTCATTATGGACTCGTGAGCTGTCTTGACATACTCCAGCGCACGAATGTCGGTTCAACTCTCACACTCAACGACAGCCGCCTGACCATTCCCGATTCCGTCAAGGTTATCTTCTATCCGATCTCCTACAACCCGACCGACGAGGTTATCGAAGCGCTCACCGAGTTTGTCAAAAACGGCGGAGTGCTGTATGTTTCGGGTGATATCTCCTACGACGAATACCGCAAGCAGACGAAGACAGACCGCCTCACAGCGCTCGCGGGCGTGAAGTGGGAGGAAACGTATTTTGACGGGACTGACTACATCACGCGCAATTCACTCACATATACTGACGGAACGATCACGCGTACCGGCTCGCCGAACATACGCGTTTCACTTGCCGGGGCGACAGCCCTTTACAGCGACACCGACGGTAACCCCGTGGTAACACAATACTCACTCGGCAGCGGCAAGGTTATATTCAATGCCGACCCGATCGAGCTTTATTCGACAGACTCGTCCGTCACGAAGGATGTTCAGCTTTATTCCTACGTGCTTTCGCTCGCGGACGTTCAGCTCATCGACGCCGACAGCGCCGGCGTAGCAAGCTCACTCAAGGTGTTCTATCAGGCTCTTGCCGACGGCACGAAGCTTTACAGCTTCTTCAACGCAAACACAAGCGAGCTGAAGACAATGACGGCGTCGCTCGAAGGTCATGACATTAAATTTGGTACGCCGAGCGGCCAGACAGACCTTATCCGCATCGGCGCGGACGGGATATACGGCGTTCAATTCTCAGGCGCCATGACAGTCGGCGGCACTGATTACATCGTTAACAACGCCTATGCACATATTTATTCACTCGACGGCAGCGTACTCGACAAGTCGTCATGTATTGCCGTGACTCCCGTAAAAAGCGGCAGTATAAAAATAAAGACCTCGGCGTTCGCCGACAGCATCGTCGTGACCGCCGGAACGGTCACTGACGGCACATTCGTATCGTATATGACGCTTGGCGCTTCGGTCACGGACGGCTATATCTGCTTTGATGTCCCGGAAAATGCCGTGAACACCGTCATCCTCATAACCACAAACGATAAGCAGGAGAAAGCACAGGCGCGTATAGAAGCGCTCGTCAACGGATTCTCATCACATTCGATGTCGCTTATCACAGACGTTTCCGACACATCCGAAACGACCGGAGAAAAGCCGCAAAACAAAGCATATCTCTATATCATAGGTGTAGTCCTCCTGCTTGCGGCAGCGGCAAGCGCATTAGTGCTGATCATGAAAAATAAAAAAAATAAAACATAAGGAAAGTGAACAACCATGATGATGAACCAAAGAAGAAACGCGATCCTCGAAATGCTCAAAGCCAACGGCTCTGTAAGAAGCAGCACTCTCATAAGAAAGTTCGGTGTCTCCGACATGACCATCCGGCGCGATCTCGAATACCTTGAAAGCGAAGGCTACCTCAGAAGAATGCACGGCGGCGCGCTTCCCGTAAGCATAGCCCCGTCCGTAGAGTCGCTCTTTTTCGCGCGTGAGATCAAAAACCGCGAAAAGAAACGCGCTATCGCCGCTCAGGCGGTCAAGCTGCTTGAGGACAATTCCGTTATCTATATCGACAGCAGCTCCACCTGCAACGAGCTGGTCAAGATACTCCCAAAAAACATGAACCTCACCGTCTTTACCGACAGCGCCGCGGCGCTCGCAGAGCTTCGCGACAGCATCGGCGGCATAACGCTCTTTCTCATAGGCGGTCAGCTTGCCAACGACAGAAACACGCTCGACGGCTATATGGCAGAGGACATGATGCAGAAGATCACCGTCGACATAAGCTTTAACTCCTGTGCCGGATTTACGGCAAACGGCGTCATGAATGAGGGGCTTATCGGTACACAGGTCAAAAAGACGACGTTCAAAAACGCAAAGAAGCGCGTGCTGCTCGCCGATTCAACCAAGAGCGGACGCCGTTTCATGTACCAGCTCTGTACGTGGTCGAGCGTTGATGTTATGATAACCGACGATGCAATAAACGAAAGTGACATATCACTCATCACCTCGCAGGGCGTGCAGATCATCAAGGCTACTCCCGAATATACAGAATAAAAATCAAAAGATA